>CAZFPR010000077.1:1318-13254 GCA_964521045.1 uncultured Hyphomicrobiales bacterium | reverse complement strand
TCGAAGGCACTTTCCTGGGCGGCTGCATCTTCTCCGGACGCATCGCGGGCCGGGAAGCTGCGAAGCTGGTGAGGTGATTGAACCGGGCAATCGCACGATTGCGACGCGCCTGCGTCACTTCTCGTTCTTATGTGCGTATGGTTTTGGCGTCATCCTTCGAGACGTGCTCGCTTCCGCTCGCACTCCTCAGGATGAGGATGTAATTCTCTAAAGCCTCATCCTGAGGAGGCGGCGAAGCCGCCGTCTCGAAGGATGAGGCATAAGGACCGAAATGACCGACACCACTTCCGCCATCAAAGCAGGCGCGACCGGCACCGCCGAACTGACCGTCGGCGAGGAGCACACCGCGCCGCGCGTAGGCTCCGGCAAGATCCGCGTGCTCGCGACACCCGTCATGATCAACCTGATCGAGGCGGCGGCGCTGAAAGCCGCCGAGCATCTGCTGCCGCCGGGCCATCAGAGCCTCGGCACGTTGCTCAATGTGAAGCACATCGCGGCGACCCCGGTCGGCATGAAGATCAGGGCGACCGCGACGGTGACGAAGGTCGAGGGCCGCAACGTCTTCTTCGACGTCACCGCGGAAGACGAGAAGGAAACTATCGGCGGCGGCACGCACGAGCGGGTGGTCGTGAACGTCGAGCGCTTCGACAAGCGGGTGCAGCGGAAGATCAACGGCGAAGCATAAATCAAACTTTGTCATTATCGGGCCGCGCTGGCCCATGCGAAGCATGGTTTGTCAGTGCGAGACCCGGTAATCCATGTGGCAGAGCAAAGTTTGCTGAACTTCATCATGGATCGCCGGGTCAAGCCCGGCGATGACGAGTTAACGGAATTTCTCCATGAGTCTGTCCCATCCGCGAGCAAGCCAGCCAACGGGCCGATAACACTCCTCGCGTTGTGAGATGTTTTGAATACCTAAAGATTCAATAGTTTTCTTACAGCGGGCTCCGTCACCATAGGACTCATAACCGGCCGCTCTCATGCATAGCCAAGTTTGGTTTAGCCGATTGAGTCTCCAATCGAAGTCGCTTTTTGGAACAGCGCGCTCCGCATCGAGCAGGCATTTCGAGAGAATTGCCTCTTTGTCACTGCTGCAACTTGTTAAAATCAGTAGGGAAATAATTCCAACAAAAGTTTTCATGTTAAAACAAGCAACCATTTAGCCCGAAGGCTCGACTTTATTTTTGTTGACTTTCTTCTACAATAGGCCTATATTCCTATCCGTTCCAGTCCTCGCGAGGGGCGTGCGGCCGCGCGAACCGTCATGCGGGCTGGAGGCTTGAGTCCGGTGTTTTCGCGCTCGCGGCGCGAGATTGCCGGCGGCCCAAGCCGCATACTCCCGACGCGCCGGCTGCGCGTCACGGGGTCCGGGCGTTTCTTTCGCCAAACTCGCCCGAAGCGAGGCGGAGGAAGCCGAACCCCATAGCGGTGGAGGTCTGTCCACCGGGGAAATGCGGAGCAAGCCGAGACGCTCATGCGCGCGGGATGCCGGTTCGCCGGCGTGTTCGCGGTGACGACCAATATCCGTGTGCTTCCCAACTTTTCGCACACGGAGCCCGGGCGCGTTCGGCGCGCCGGCATCCCGCGCCGCCCTCGCATTCGATTGTGAGCGGCAATCGCGAGGAAGGATCGGCTCGCGGTCTTATTCCGCGACAAGAATTCAGCCTGCCTAAAAATTCGCCCGCACTGGGACCGCGCGCCGGGACTATGCACCCGCGCAAGGACGAAGCCCGCCACGGATTATGCCAGCAATGCTTCCCAATCCGGCGTTCCCCTGTCCGGGTGAAGCGTCCGCAGGGCGGTTCGAAAAATTATTCGGCAAACGGGAACGAAAAGCCGGGCCTGCGATTTGATGAAAATCCGAGAGAGTAACTCTGCGTGCCTTTGGGGGTTTCGCCGCGCCTTGACCTTGCCTCAAATTTCGAGTCACCTCGCCTCGCAACTGGGTTTGGCTGGCCTTGATACGACGCTCCTGTTTTGGGGCTATCTGCAAGACACTTCCCAAAACTCGGATTGTTACGACGTTCGCGATGGTCGCGGGCGGCGACGACGACCGCACTAGGACGTGCGTTTCAAGGAGGCCGTGAATGGCTACTGGTACCGTGAAGTGGTTCAATACGCAGAAGGGTTTTGGTTTCATCCAGCCGGATGACGGCGGCAAGGACGTGTTCGTACACATCTCGGCCGTGCAGCGCGCGGGTTTGCAGACCTTGAACGAAGGCCAGAAGGTTTCGTTCGATGTTGCGACCGAGCGTGGCAAGGCCGCCGCGGCGAACCTCAAGGCGATGTAACGCCCGCTTCCGAACCAAGAAAATACAAGCCCGGTGCGAGCGATCGCGCCGGGCTTTTTCTTTCGGCGGAGGCGTTCAGGACGGGTTTTGGTTCTGGAGGTGAAGGACGATCCCGAGACCCGGCACCCAGCAGCCGAGCGTTATCAGCGCGGCTTCCTCGGAAGTCGGCTCGTCACCGCCGGACAGGTGATTGATGAAGGGCCACAGAAACGTGCAGGCCATCGCCCCGGCCAGATAGCTGCCGTAAACCTTTTTCTTCGTGACGGTCGTCACGAAGGTCTCTTCCTGCGCGATCCAGGTGGTGGTCGCGACCGTCTTCACCGCTCCGCCGCAGGTGATGATGCAGTTTGCGGCGCTGAAGATGCCAACGAGAAGGATCAGCGGGTTCTGATCGTCGTTCTGCTTCTTTTTCTGCTGCGCTTCGGCCGTGGCCGGTATCGCGAGCAGCATGATCGCAAGTGCCGCTACCAGTATTCGTTTCATTTGTTCCTCGCCTGCGGCCGCGTCGCGCGAAAAGCGCGGACGCATCCCGGCCATGGGGCGAGAAGCAAATTAAACAGGATAATTGTTCTGTCTCGTGTAACTCCCGGTTAAGCCTACGCGTTAGGCTTTCGCGCTAACCTTACCGGCGCGCAGAAAACGAAACCGCCGGCGACGGGCCGGCGGTGAACACGGATTTTCCTGATGGCCTGGCGTCAGTGCAGCGTTTCTTCCTGCAATCTGGCGATTTCGTCCTTGAGCGAGAGTTTCCTGCGCTTCAATTCCGCAAGCCGGAGGCTGTCGCTTCCGGGGTTAGTGCGTTCGGCTTCGATCTCGCGCTCCAAAGCCTCATGCTTCCGTTCAAGTTCGGTCAAATGCGACTGAATCGACATGGGTTCCGATCTCTCCCTGGTTGCAGTTCGAGACGGAGAATCCTGCCACCCTTGTCCGTGGAAGTCGATCAAAACCGGCACGCGGCGTCGCAACAATCCACCGGCTTGGTGTAGAATTGGAAAAAGCGACGCAGGCTCCGGTGCTTGCCCGGGTTCCGGTGCGGCGCGATACTTCATTTTTGGCCGGTTCGGCTGTCTGCAAATGCGGCTATGCGATGACGCGGGATGAAGAACGCGAACTCATGCTCGAACTGGAACAGTTGAAGCAGGAGCATCGCGACCTCGACTCGGCGATCGATGCGCTGCTCACGGCCAACGGCCATGACCGGATTCAGGTGCAGCGGCTGAAGAAACGCAAGCTGCAACTCCGCGACCGCATCGGCGCGATCGAGGACCAGCTGTTCCCGGATATTATTGCGTAAGCTTCAAATCGACTTCAAGAGATTGTCGGCGCCCGAGACTTCGGCTTTCGAGGTAACTTCCTCGACGTTGAGGATCTTCACGACGCCGTCCACGGCATAGAGCGCGTAGCGGCGCGAGCGCACCGGACCCATCAGCCGCTCCGTGCCGTCATAGTCGAGGCCGATCGATTTCACGAAGGCGCCGTTGCCGTCGGCGAGAAACTCGATCTTGCCCGGGTTGGCCTTCGCCCACGCGCCCATGACGTGCACGTCGTTCACGGCGGTCACCGCGATCGCATCCACGCCTTTTGCGAAGAACTCTTCCGCCTTGTCGATAAAGCCGGGCAGGTGATTGCGCGAACAAGTCGGCGTGAAGGCTCCCGGCACGCCGAACAGGACGACTTTCTTGCCGGCGAAGATTTCAGCGCCGGTTTTCGGCTTGATGCCGTCCGCCGTCATGGTCTGGAAGGTTGCGTCGGGAAGCCGGTCGCCCACTTTGATGGTCATATTCACTCTCGCCTTTTCTGTGCGGGGCGCATCCTAGTCGGCGCGCGACGTTAGTCGAGAGGGATTTCGGTCTCGAAGGCTTGCTCGCCTGCAATCAGGGTCAGGCGCAGTTTCGGCGGCACATCGGCCTTGCCGAACCGCGAATCGGCGAGCGGAATTGCAAAAATCGCCTTGCCCGCTTTCGCTTCCAGAAGCTTAGGCAGCGAGAGCGTCCATTCTTCGTCCGGACCTTCGGCAAAGAGGTCGAATTTCCCGGCGGCCGCGGTGAGCGTCTTGATGACGATGCGCCGGTCGCTGCCGTCCGCGGATTTTCCGCGCTCGACCCGCGCCTCGAATGCGGCGGGCGGCGAAGAATCCTTCGGGCCGATCCTGATCGGAACGCGCTTCTCCGCCTCGTCGAGGGACGGCTCGGCCGTGGCGGCGAATGAGAAGGTGAGAGCGGTCTCGGCCTGCGCCGGAATACAGAGTTTCTCGCAGGTGGCGAAATCCATTTTCAGGCGCAGCGTGACGGGCATGGCCGGATCTTTTGCCGTGATCCGAAGCGGAAAGGTGACGCGCGTTTCGTAGCCGATCGAAGTCTGCCCACTGCCGTCAGTGATCCGCTTCGGTGCGGGATACAGCACCTCGACGTGCGCGACGTTTTCGGATCCGCTCCAGTCGAAGCGCGGCGGAATGCCGGCATCGCCCGGGTATCGCCAATAGGTTTTCCAGCCGGGGTTCAGAACGACTTCAATTCCGCCCCTGAAAACTGGCGCGGAATTTGTATTGCCTGTACCCGAGACAAGCAGCCGTACGCGCGCTTCGCCCGCTACCACGGGCTGCGAGGAGTCCGCCTGCGCGTTGCCTGCAAGTGCCGCAGCCAGTGCGGCGGAAAGGAGCGTGGAACCTAGTCTGTCGAAACGCATTTTTTCACCACGAAGGCACCGTAAACATCGAATCGGGCAGGAGCCCAACCACGAATGCGTGAGTGTAATCGTCCCCATGCCGCATTTTCATTCCGTCCGCGCCCGGATAGGCTTTCCCCTATGAAGATTGCACGCGAGTCTTCGAAAACGCCGAACGACGGCTATCTCGACGGTCAGGTGCTGGTCGCGATGCCGACCATGCAGGACGAGCGTTTCAACCGCTCGGTGATCTACCTCTGCGCGCACTCCTCGGAAGGCGCGATGGGAATCATCGTCAACCAGCCTGCGCCGAATATCCGCTTCTCGGACCTGCTCGTGCAACTCGATGTCGTTCCCGGCGAAGGACTGATCGAACTGCCGAAACATGGCGAGAGCGTGCGCGTGTTGAAGGGCGGCCCGGTCGAGACGCAGCGCGGTTTCGTTCTGCACAGCGCCGACTACTTCGTGAAGGACTCGACCTTGCCGATCAACGGCGGCATCTGCCTGACCGCGACGCTCGATATCCTGAAGGCGATTGCGAACGGCAGCGGGCCGGAGAACGCCGTACTTGCGCTCGGCTATGCCGGCTGGGCGCCGGGGCAACTCGAGAGCGAGATTCAGGCGAACGGCTGGCTCAATTGCGAAGCCGACCGTGCGCTCATCTTCGGCACCGACGCCGAGCACAAATACGAATTGGCCTTGAAGAAGATCGGCGTCGATCCCGCGATGCTGTCATCCGAGGCCGGACACGCCTGAGATCTAGCCTGCTACTACCGGTTTGACGGGCCGTGCGCCCACGCGCGGTTTGATTTCTGGCGCGATCAGCTGGCGGGCCTCTTCCGCGGTCATGGGCTCGCCGAACGCGAAGCCCTGCACGTATTCGCAACCGATCTGGTAGAGCTCGACCGCGTCCGAATCCGACTCCGCACCTTCCGCCACGACGTCCATGCCGAGATCGTGTGCAAGCTGCACGATCGAGCGCAGGATCACCGGCCGCGCGCCGCGCTTGCTGCCGGAGCCTTTGACGAATTGCTGGTCGATCTTGATGGTGTCGAACGGAAAGCGTTGCAGGTAAGCCAGCGACGAATAGCCGGTGCCGAAGTCGTCGAGCGAAAGGCCGGCGCCGAGTTCGCGGATCTTGTGCAGCATCTGCGCGGCAAGCTCGGGGTTCTCCATCACGAGCGACTCGGTCAATTCGAGTTTCAGCGTGCCGGGAGCGAGCACATGGCGCGAAAGCACGCTCTTCACGTCCTGAATGAGATCGTGCCGCATCAGTTGCCGCGAAGAGATGTTCACGCTCAGGAATAGCGGCGTCCCGCCGCGCATCGCACGCTGCCAGACCGCAAGCTGGCGGGCGGAGCGGTCCAGCACGAAGCGGCCGATCTCGACGATCATGCCGGTTTCTTCCGCGATCGGAATGAATTCCGCCGGCCCGACACGCCCAAGCTTCGGATGGTTCCAGCGCAGGAGCGACTCGAACCCGGCGACACGGCGGTCCTCCAGCCGGACGATCGGCTGGTACATGACGATGATCTCGTCTCTCTCCAGCGCGCGGCGCAGGTCCGATTCCAGCGTGAGGCGGTCGATCTTGTCGTTGCGCATCGACGGTTTGAAGACCTCGATCCGGTCGTTGCCGGCCTGCTTGGCGGCGTGCATCGCGAGTTCCGCGTTCTTGAGAATCTCGCCGCGGTCTTTGGTCTGGCCGTCCACCAGCGCCATGCCGATCGAGGCCGTGAGGAAAATCTGCCGCTCGCCGAATCCGATCGGTGCGCGCACGCTGCGGCGGATGGTGTCCGCGAATGCGGTGATGCGGTCGGCTTCGCGTTCGGACAGGAGCACGATCGCGAACTGGTCGCCTGCGATGCGCGCGAGCGTGTCCTGCGGCTTGAGCAACCGCGTGAGCCGGCGGCTGACGGTCAGGAGGATCGAGTCGCCTGCGGTCGTGCCGACCGAGGCGTTGAGCTGCTTGAAGCGGTCGAGATCGACGATGATGAGCGTCGGACGGATCTTGTCGTCGGCCTTCGCGAAGTTGATCGCGGCATCCAGACGGTCGAGGAAGAGTTCGCGGTTCGGCAGTCCGGTAAGGTTGTCGTGCACCGCGTCCTGAAGGAGCCGTTCTTCGGCGACTTTCAGCTCGGTGATGTCGTTCATGGTGCCGACGACGCGCAGCACTTCGCCGTCGGTGCCGACGACAGGCCTTGCGCGCAGCGAGAACCAGAAATAGTGGCCGTCTTCGGCCTTGAGCCGCATCGACTGCATGATGCGTCCGCGGCGGTGATCGAGCAGGCCGTCGAGCGCAAGACGGATACGGTCGCGTTCGGACGGATGCACGTATTCGAGCCAGGTCTGCGCTTCGGTTTCCATCGCGCCGCGCTTCAGGCCGAGCAGCGCCTCCGCTTCGGGGCTCACGAAAATGCGGTCGCGGATCACATCCCAGTCCCAGACGATTTCACCCGCACCCGTCACGGCAAGCGCGCGTCGCTCGACGTCGCTCATCATGCCGTCGGCTGATACGCCCGCGAATGCATGCTGCATGACCGTGAAGCCGATCAGCATGACGATTAGTTCGAGGCCGCCCAGGAGCGCGGGCGCAGCGAGATCGTTCGTGATCGCGCCGGATACCGCGAGCCCTGCTGCGAGCACCCACATCGTGAACAGGAACCAGGTCGGGATCAGCAGCACCGCGCGGTCGAAGCCGTGCGTGGAAAGAAAGAGCACGAGACCGAAGCCCGCGAATGCGACGAAGAGCAGCGACATGCGCGCGATGCCTGCGGCGATCGGCGGATCGAACAGCGCAAGGCCTACGAGCGCCGCAAGGAACACCAGCCAGACTATGGCGACCTGCGAATAGCGGACGTTCCAGCGGCCGAGGTTGAGATAGGCAAACAGGAACACGACCAGTGTTGCGGCGAGGATCGCTTCGCCGGATGCCCGCCAGAATTGTTCGGCGGCGGGCGAGAGCGAAAACACCTTGGTCCAGAAATTGAAATCGATGCAGATATAAGCGAGCACCGCCCATGCGAGCGCCGCGGCAGCCGGGAACATGAGGCTGCCTTTGACCACGAAAAGGATCGTCAGGAACAGCGCGAGCAAGCCCGCGACGCCGATGACGATGCCGTTATAGAGCGTGAACGAGTTGACCTTGGCTTCGTAGGCGCGCGGCTCCCATAGCCGAAGCTGCGGAATATCCGGCGACGAAAGTTCGACCACGAAGGTGACCGTCGAGCCGGGGTCCATCGTGATCAGATAGACCGATGCGTCGGAGGCGTTTTGCCGGTCGGGGCGGAAGCCCTGGCTTGGCGTGAGGTTCACGATGCGCGATGCGCCGAGATCCGGCCAGAACAGACCTGAGCCGGACATCAAGTAGTTCGGCGCGACCAGCAGGCGGTCGATCTGTTCGTCCGTGTTGTTCGAAAGTGCGAACACGATCCAGTTCGTGGCGCCGCGCGCGTTTCTCGCGCGGACTTCGATACGACGAACGATGCCGTCCGAACCCGGCGCGGTGGAAACCTGGAGACGGTCGCCGTCGGTGGTGTGGCGTTCGACGGCGGGAAGAAGATCGAGCGCGGGCGTGTTCGGGCGGATGATGACGGCTTCAACCGCGCGAACGGGCGCAAAGCTCGCGGAAGCCGCGAGCAGGGCGAAGCACGCAAATACTAGTCTTCCGAACCGCAATATTCGGACCTCCGGGACCAGCGGGTACTAGAGCCCGGAACCCCCTCCTGGCCTCAAAAAGGACTAGCCGCCGCTTGCGGCGGCGGCAAGGCGAGGGAGGAGCGTGGTTAATGCGGCCGGCAACGCCACAAGAAAGTTTCTATTGGGCCGTCAGCACGATTTTCCCGACGTGATTGGAGGATTCCATGCGGGCATGGGCCTTGTTGGCCTCTGCGAGCGGGAAAGTGCTGTCGATCACCGGCTTGATCTTGCCCTGGGCGAGCAGGGGCCAGACCTTCTCCCGCAGTGCATCGGCAATCGCCGCCTTGTCGGCGACAGGGCGCGGGCGTAGCGTCGAGCCCGTCAGCGTCAGCCGCTTCTGCATGATCTTCACGAGGTTCATCTCGACCTTGAAACCCTTCTGGGTCGCGATCTGGACGATCCGGCCTTCGACTGCGGCGGCATCGAGATTGCGGTCGACGTAATCGCCGCCGACCATGTCGATGATCAGATCGGCACCCTTGCCGCCGGTGTATTCTTTCGTGAGCGCGGCGAAGTCCTGCGTCTTGTAGTCGATCGCGAAATCCGCGCCGAGCTTGAGGCAGGCATCGGTCTTGTCTTTCGAGCCGGCGGTCGCAATCGCTTTCGCGCCGAAGGCTTTGGCGAGCATGATCGCGGTGGTGCCGATGCCGCTGGTGCCGCCGTGAATGAGCATGGTCTCGCCTGCCTTCAGCCGGCCGCGCTCGAACACGTTGTGCCAGACGGTGAAGAAGGTTTCGGGAAGTGCCGCGGCTTCCACGAAGGAAAATCCGTCCGGTACGGGAAGCGCGTTGGTTTCGTCGACCACCGCAAATTCGGCATAGCCGCCGCCTGCGACGAGCGCGCAGACTTTGTCGCCGGCTTTCCAGCGCGATGCTTTCGTCCCGGTTGCCGCGACCTCGCCTGCGATTTCTAGTCCCGGATAATCCGGCGCGCCCGCCGGAGGCGGATACTTGCCCTGCCGCTGCATGACGTCGGGCCGGTTAACGCCCGCCGCGCGCACCCTCACAAGAATCTGTGTATCCGCGGGCTTCGGTACGTCGCGGGTCTGCGGCTTCAGCACGTCCGGGTCGCCGGGTGCGGTCATCGCGATCACGGTCATCTTGTCGGGCAGGGTCATTGCGGGCTCCAGATTGATCGGCCGTTCTCTACGGGGTGCGGCGGGTCATGACAATCCGAGGCCTTCGCCGCTACATTCGGCCCGACAGCGGAGGCAACGATGAGACCCGATGACGACGACCGTCCCAAGAAGAAGATCGCGCACGAGATCGGCGCAGACCTGTCCTTGGTCTCGGCCGAGGAGCTGCGCGAACGGATCGCACTGCTGCAAGAAGAGATCGCGCGTCTGGAAGCCGATCTCGGCCGCAAGCAGGCTTCGAAGTCGGCGGCCGACGCCTTCTTCAAGCGTTGAGATTCATACGAATTTTACGAATTTACCTCTCATTAAGGTTTCGAGATCACTATCGGAAGTGTCCAGCTTCTGGACGTCGAGTGGCTCCTGTCCACTCTGTTTGACGCCTCCCTGTGAACAGACTTCAGAGCCGCTCCTTTGGGCGGCTCTTTTTTTGTCCCGATCCCGCACAGTGTGGGCGGCGCGCAACTTGCACGGAACTTCGGCTGAATACGTGTCCGCGGACTTTGGATCGCGGCGCGCAATGCGTTAAAGAAGGGCCCGGCGCGGGGCGCGCCGGGGGAAACAATGTCCGACCCAGTCGAAAAACAGGATCGTCCGGTTCATCTCGCCGCGCGCATGGCGCAGGGCGAGCAGTTCGGCGCGCTCTTTCGCGAAGGCATGGCACTTGTCGAAGCGACCGCGGCTTATCTCGACGGTCCCGGCCGCACGGAGGCGAAGTCGCTCACGCGTCCTGCGGCGCTCGCTTACGCGACCGAGTCCATGCGGTTGACGACGCGCCTCATGCAGATCGCGTCCTGGCTCCTGTTGCAGCGTGCGGTGAACGAGGGCGAGCTCTCCTTCGATCAGGCGAAGACGGAAAAGACCAAGGTGAAGCTCACGACCTGGGATCCGCCGCACGAGGAATCCATGGCGTCGCTGCCGCAACGCCTGCGCGATCTGATCGATACGTCGCGCAACATCCACGAGCAGGTGCTGCGGCTCGATCAACTCGTCTACAATATGAAGACGCCCGAGAAGATCGACGCTTCCAATCCGGTCGAAGCGCAGATCGGGCTCCTGCGCGCCGCGTTCGATACCAAGCGGTAGATTTTCGAAGACAAAAACAATTGTCGTTCCCGCGAAAGCGGGAACCCATAACCTTCAGCGTATCATCCGTCTCATCCTGAGGAGCCGCGTAGCGGCGTCTCGAAGGATGAGGTGGACAAACGCCTCATGGTTCGAGACGCGAAGCTGCGCTTCGCTCCTCACCATGAGGCTAAACAAAAAACCCCGCAGTCGCCTGCGGGGTTTCGTATTTCTCGAAGTAGCTTTTGCTTACTTCTTTTCTTTGGCGGCGCCGATGGTGCCGAACTTGTTCTTGAAGCGCGACAAACGGCCGCCGCGGTCGAGCAGCTGTGCCGAGCCGCCGGTCCAGGCCGGGTGCGTCTTCGGGTCGATGTCGAGGTTGAGGGTGTCGCCCTCCTTGCCCCAAGTCGAGCGCGTCGTGTATTCCGAGCCGTCCGTCATCACGACCTTGATGTTGTGATAGTCGGGGTGAATGCCTTCTTTCATCGCCAATCCTCTGCCTTCTCGCGGGCCAGGGGCGCCGCGCCGGTCGATCTAATCAAGCCCTGCTGATTGGCGGGCGATATAGCCGAGAGCCTCCTGTGACTCAAGCCGAGCGATCCGAACGGCCGGAAGGGCCCGAAAACGGCGCCAGACCCCGGTTCCGGCCGCTGATCGCCCTGATGCCCTATGTGCTGCGCTACCCCGGGCGGTTCATGGCGGCGCTGCTCGCGCTCTTTGCCGCGGCACTCGCGACGCTCGCGATCCCGCTCGCGGTGCGGCGGATGATCGACCTCGGCTTCGGGGCCGGCGCGGGCGGGACCATCAACCAGTACTTCCTCGCGATCCTTGGCGTGGTCGCGATCCTCGCGGTTGCGAGTGCAGTCCGCTACTACCTCGTCACGACCATCGGCGAGCGCGTGGTGTCCGATCTCCGGAGCGCGGTGTTCGCGCGCATCGTTTCGCTGGATGCAGCCTTCTTCGACCGCGCCCGAGCGGGCGAAATCGGTTCGCGGCTCACGGCGGATACGGTGCAGATCAAGTCCGCGGTCGGCTCCTCGGCGTCGGTCGCGCTGCGCAACCTGCTCCTCCTGACCGGCGCGGTGGGC
>CAZFPR010000077.1:0-1308 GCA_964521045.1 uncultured Hyphomicrobiales bacterium | reverse complement strand
GGGCATGATGGTGATCACGAGCCCGAAACTCTCGCTGCTCGTGCTCATTGCCATTCCGCTCGTCATGCTGCCGCTGTTCGGCTTCGGGCGCGCGGTGCGCAGGCGCTCAAGATTAGCGCAGGACCGGCTTGCGGACGCGACCGCCTTTGCCGTCGAAGCGATCGGCGCGGTGCGCACGGTGCAGGCGATGACCGCGGAAGAGGCCGCGAAGTCGCGCTTCGGCGCCGCGATCGAGGAAGCGTTCGGGGCGGCGAGGGATGCGACCCGCGCGCGTTCGTTCCTGACCGCGGTCGCGATCTTTCTGGCCTTTGCCTGCGTCGTTCTGATCCTGTGGTCCGGCGCGCAGAGCGTGCTCGCCGGCGAGATGACGCCGGGGACGCTTGGCCAGTTCGTGCTCTATTCGGTTTTTGCAGCCGGCGCGCTCGGCGCGCTTGCGGAGGTCGGCGGCGAAATCTCGCAGACCGCGGGTGCCGCCGAACGGATCGTCGAACTTCTGCAACTCGAGCCGGCGATCAAGGCGCCTGCACATCCTGCGGCGCTTCCCGCAAAGCCGCGCGGCGAGGTGCGTTTCGAGGGCGTCTCCTATGCTTATCCCACGCTTCGGGAGGCACCGGTTCTGAACGGCGTGAGTTTCAACGCCGCGCCGGGCGAGCGGATCGCCGTCGTCGGCCCGTCGGGCGCGGGCAAGAGTACGATCTTCCATCTGCTGCTGCGCTTCGACGATCCGAAGTCGGGAAAGATTCTGTTCGACGGCGTCGACATCGCCAAAGCCGATCCGCGCGAGGTCAGACGTCACATTGCGCTCGTGCCGCAGGAGCCCGCGATCTTCGCGGCCTCGATCGCCGAGAACATCCGCTACGGCAGGCCGGGCGCGAGCGACGAGGACGTCAGGCGTGCGGCCGATACCGCGCTGGTCGACGAGTTCGTCCGCAATCTTCCGCAAGGCTTCGAGACGCAAGTCGGCGAGCGCGGGATCACGCTCTCCGGCGGGCAGCGCCAGCGGCTTGCGATCGCGCGTGCCGTGCTGCGCGATGCGCCGCTTCTTCTGCTCGACGAGGCGACTTCGGCACTCGACGCCGAAAGCGAGGCGCTGGTGCAGAAGGCGCTCGAGCGGATCATGGCAGGCCGCACCTCGCTCGTGATCGCACACAGGCTCGCGACCGTGCTCAGCGCGGATCGGATTATCGTGCTGCAAAAAGGCCGCGTCGTCGAAGAAGGCACGCACGCGAAATTATCTGCGAGCGGCGGACTTTACTCGCGGCTCGCGGATTTGCAGTTCGGGAATCACTGAATCCTCATGGTGAGGAG
>CAZFPR010000076.1:415-13294 GCA_964521045.1 uncultured Hyphomicrobiales bacterium | reverse complement strand
GTGCTGGATGCCTTCGCCGTTATAGGCGTGCAGGTATTCCTCGATCTGCGATTTCGCGTCCGCGCTTTCGTTGATCGGGATGCGGATTTTTCCGTCCGGGCTCGTCAGCGCCTTCGAGAACAGGCCTGTGAGCTTGCCTTCGATGTCGAAGAAGCGGATCTGCTTGAAGTTGAAAATCTTCTCGTAAAATCCGGCCCACACATCCATACGCCCGCGCATCACGTTGTGGGTGAGGTGATCGAGATAATAAAGACCGACGCCTTCCGGTCTCGGGTCGCGCTTGTCCAGCCACTCGAATTCTTCGTCGTATGCGTTGCCCTTCGCGCCATAGCGTTCGATGAAATACAGGAGCGAACCGCCGATGCCTTTGATCGCCGGAACGTCGAGCGATTTCGTGCCGTCTTTCGGGTCGGAGGGCTCGGCACCCATTTCGATGGCGCGCTGATAAGCGTGGTTTGCGTCAACGACGCGAAACGCCATCGATGGCGCACAGGGGCCGTGCTTGCTGACGAAATTAAAGCCGTGCGAGCCGGGCTCCTCGTTGACTAGATAGCTGACAGTGCCCTGCTGATAGACGGTGATCTTCGTGGTCTTGTGGCGCGCGGTGGCGCTGAAACCCATCAGCCTGAAAAGCTCGTGCAGCTTCTCGGGCTCAGGATGCGCGTATTCGACGAACTCGAAGCCGTCGGTGCCCATCGGATTGTGCTTCGAAATCTGCGCCGGTTCGGCGTCGTGCGGGAACGGACCCATCTGGCGTTTCCTTCTGCGATTCCTGCTTTCAGCGCGCAGAATTGCAGGAAGTTCTTGCAAAAGGCGGTCATTTGGGGCGTTCTATGTGCGTAGTGTGCAATAAAGACGCATATTGAGCCAGATCAATGCAAGAAAAGATCACTTTGGACCCGCAGGACCTCGCGATCCTTGCAGCGCTTCAGGAGAACGGCGCGCTGACCAACGCCGAGCTTGCCGAGCGCGTCCGGCTCTCGGCCTCGCAAAGCTCGCGGCGGCGGCAGCGGCTGGAGGAAGCAGGTGTCATCAGAGGCTACCGCGCCGAGATCGAGCCCACGCGCGTGGGGCTCACGGTCACGGTCTATATTCAGGTCTCGCTAGCGACCCATTCTGGAAAGAATGCCCAGCGCTTCCGCGATCTTGTCGCGCGCACACCTGAGATTCTGGAGGCCCATGCGCTGACGGGAGACGCCGACTATCTGATGAAGGTTGTGGTCGAGGATCTGGCGGCGCTCGGCCGCCTCGTGAATCAGGTGCTGTTGCCGCACGAAAGCGTTGAGCGGGTGCGCTCGAATGTGGTGCTGGAGACGCTGAAGCAGGGCGGCAGGCTGCCGCTTTAGCCTTTAAGTCCTGCAACCTTTCGCAACGATTCATTGATGCGAGTCTGCCAACCTTCGCCGCGTTTCTTGAAATGAGAAAGGACTTCCGGATCAAGTCTGAGCTTTACCGCAACCTTCGGGTTCTTGAGCGGTGGCCGGCCACGACGAACGATCTTGCCGCCTTCATGGATGACGGCGTCGGCTAGCTGCTTCGCAGTCAGCGGCGGCGCTTCATCGAGTTCCTTTCGCGATACCCTGTGAGCATCAACCTTTTTCAAATCGCTTCCGATAGATTTTCTGTTCTTTCGCATTGCACTTCCTCATTGAGATCACATGGCGGCCCGCGTTGCGAGGCGTCCAGACGACCATCACCATGCGGCCTTCCAGAAAGCCTACGGTTTGAAATCGTTCTTCACCGTAAGCTTTGCGGGCATCTTCGGCAGTCAGCGTCAGCCCGTCGAAGACAAATTCCGCATCGGCAAAGTCCAGACCACGCTCATCCAGGGTTGCTTGCCGCTTCGTGGCATCGAACGTGATCTTCATAGAAATATTGTACCCCCAATAAATATTCGGCGTCAAGCATTATTGTAGGTACAAAAAATGTTCCCCTATGATGGAGTTGCTGCCTTCGAGACGCGGCTTCGCGGCACCTCGGGATGCGGGTAGCAGGTCGGGTTGACATCCCCAGCCCCCCATGCGCTTTTCCCCGCGATTTCAAAGGCGAATCCGGCCCCCCAATGCATCGCTACCGCTCCCATACCTGCGGCGCGCTCCGCGCCTCGCACATCGGCGAAACCGTCCGGCTCTCGGGCTGGTGCCATCGTATCCGCGACCACGGCGGCGTGCTCTTCATCGACCTGCGCGACCACTACGGGATCACGCAGGTCGTAGCCGACCCGGACAGCCCGGCCTTCAAGGCCGCCGAGAAGCTGCGCTCCGAATGGGTGATCCGCGTGGACGGCAAGCTTCGCAAACGCCCGGAAGGCACCGACAACAAGGAACTGCCAACCGGCGAGGTCGAACTGTTCGCAACCGAGATCGAAGTGCTGGGTGCGGCCGGCGAACTGCCGGTGCCGGTTTTCGGCGATCAGGAGTATCCGGAAGATCAGCGCCTGAAGTATCGCTTCCTCGACCTGCGCCGCGACCGCATTCACAACAACATCATGAAGCGCGGGCAGATTATCGACTCCTTACGCCGCCGCATGAAGGAGCAGGGCTTCTTCGAATTCCAGACGCCGATTTTGACGGCGTCCTCGCCCGAGGGCGCGCGCGACTTCCTCGTGCCGTCGCGCATTCATCCGGGCAAGTTCTACGCGCTGCCGCAGGCGCCGCAGCAGTTCAAACAATTGCTGATGATCTCGGGCTTCGACCGCTACTTCCAGATCGCACCGTGCTTCCGCGACGAAGACGCGCGTGCCGACCGCTCGCCCGGCGAATTCTATCAGCTCGATATCGAGATGAGCTTCGTGACCCAGCAGGACGTGTTCGACGCGGTCGAGCCCGTGATGCGCGGCGTGTTCGAGGAATTCGCGAACGGCAAGCCCGTGACGCCGAAGTTTCCGATGATCCCCTATGCGGATGCGATGCGGAAATACGGCTCCGACAAGCCGGACCTTCGCAACCCGATCGAGATGCAGAATGTTACCGCGCACTTCGCGGGTTCGGGCTTCAAGATTTTCGCGGGCATGATCGAACAAGACCCGCAGGTCGAAGTGTGGGCGATCCCGGCGAAGACCGGGGGAAGTCGCGCCTTCTGCGACCGCATGAATTCTTGGGCGCAGGGCGAAGGCCAAAAAGGCCTCGGCTACATCATGTTTGCTGAAGGCCTTGAGGCAGGTTCTGTTCGCGAAACGATTGTTGAATCAATCGAAGAACTTGGTGGCAAAGTAGATCGTGACCGCGAAAACGCGCGGGTTGGTGGTAGGGGACCGATTGCAAAGAACATTGGTCCGGATCGCACCGAGGCAATTAGGTCACAGTTAGGTTTAGGCGCGGGCGACGCCGCGTTCTTCATCGCAGGCAAGCCGAAAGACTTCGTGAAATTCGCGGGCCCTGCGCGCACCAGGGTCGGCGAAGAACTCAATCTCGTCGCGAAGGACCGCTTCGACTTCTGCTGGATCGTCGATTTCCCGATGTTCGAGTGGAGCGAGGAAGAAAAGAAGATCGACTTCTCGCACAACCCGTTCTCCATGCCGAACATGGACCCGGACGAGTTTCTGGCGCTGAAGAACGACGACAACGACAAGATCCTCGGCATGAAGGCGATTCAATACGATATCGTCTGCAACGGCATCGAGCTGTCGTCGGGCGCGATCCGTAACCATCGCCCGGAAGTCATGAAGAAGGCTTTCGCGATTGCGGGCTACGGCGAGGACGTGCTGGAGGCGAAGTTCGGCGGCATGCTGCGCGCGCTTTCCTATGGCGCGCCGCCGCACGGCGGCATTGCGCCGGGTGTGGATCGCATCGTCATGCTTCTCTGCGGCGAGGAAAACCTCCGCGAGGTCGTGCCGTTCCCGATGAACCAGCGCGCGGAAGATTTGTTGATGGGTGCGCCATCGGAAGTGACCACCAAGCAGCTTCGCGAATTGCATATCCGGCTCTCGCTGCCGGACAATAAATGATGGAACGCTCCGCGAGCGGCGTCGCGGCGGAAGGCTCCGCCTCGCTCGGCACGACCAACGCATTCGTACTGAGCAGGATCAAGGAAATCGGCAAGCTGGAGCTTCCGTTTCTCGATCTCGGCGCGGGCTCCGGCTTCTTCACGCGGCTGATCTCGAAGGAGCGCGAGGCGCTGGGCCTCAAGGCGGGCGAAGGCATCTCGGCCTGCGATATTTCCGGCAGAACCTTCAAGGCCGATGGCGTCACGCTGAAAGAGTGCGACGTCAATCTCGGCCTGCCGTATGACGCGGCCGCGTTCGACACCGTGGTCGCGATCGAAGTGTTCGAGCATACCCGCGCGCCTTACGACGTGATCGCGGAGGTCTACCGCGTGCTGAAGCCCGGCGGATTGCTGATTTTCTCGGTGCCGAACGTGGGCCACGCGCTCTCGCGCGTGAAATTCTTGCTGAGCGGGCACTACCATATGTTCCCGTCGCCGAGCATCAAGCCGGAGAACGGCGGGCGCATCTGCGGGCACATCGCGCCGCTGCCGTTTCAGTATTGGCATTACGGCCTGCGCCGCGCGGGGTTTTCGAACATTGCGCTGTCGCCGGATCGCGCGAAGCGCAGCGCGTCATTCTTCGCCGGGCTGCTCTGGCCGTTCACGAAACTCGGCACCGCCGCGCATACCGGACGTATCGCGCGGCGCGAACCTGAGCTGGCGGCGGAAACCGGAGACGTGGCGCGCGAAGCGAATAGCTGGGCCGCGCTGACTTCGCGCAGCCTCGTCTTCACGGCGCGCAAACCTTGAGCGCTAAGCCTTAAGAAGCGAGCGCCTTCCGGAATACTTCTTCCATCGCGTCCAGCATCGCGGCCTTGGTGTGCTTCTTCTCGACGATGGTGCGGCCCGCTTCTCCTAAGCGCTTTGCAAGCGATGCATCTGCGAGAACCGCGGCAATTCCTTCAGCGAGCGAAGCCGGATTCTCCGGCTGCACGATGAAGCCGCTTTCGTTATGCGCGACCAGTTCCGGGATCGCGCCGACTGGCGTGGTAACGACCGGCAAGCCTGTCGCCATCGCCTGCATCAGCGCCTGCGGGATGCCCTCGTTGCCGGTGGAGGGCAAAACGAAGACGTCGAACGCTCGCAGCCATTCCTGCACGTCTTCGCGGCGGCCCGCGAAAATCACTCGATCCTTGAGGCCGCGTTCCTCGACCTGTTTCAGGAGCATCGGCTCCTGCGGGCCGTCGCCAACCAGAACGAGGACCGCACCGTCGAGCTTCCTGTCGAGCAGCGCATCGACCATGAAGCGGTGGCCTTTCCAGCTGCGGAGCGTCGCGACCATGCCGATGAGTTTTTTATCCGTGGGAAGGCCGAGCTTCGCCCGCGCCTGCACCTTGTCGCCGGGATGATAGCGCGAGAGGTGCGTGCCGGTCGGAATGGAAACGACATGCGCGGGATCAAGCTTCAAGACCTCGATCAGATGGCTCCGTATCATTTCGCCGGTCGTCACCACGCGCGCGGAGCGGCGGCCGTAGAGCCAGCGGTTGCGCAGGCCCGGCTTCACCGGAATCGAAACATGCCGCATGCGGATCAGTTTTGCGCGTGCGCGGCCGAACAGAATGCCGAGGGTCGCGATCCAGGTGTCGTTGCGGCTGTGGGTCACAACGATGTCGGGATCGATTTGCCTGAGCAGCCCGATCATCGCGCGAACGGTCTTGATGTTCACGCGGCCGAACGGAAGCTCGACAGTTTCGATGCCGCGCTTGCGCGATGCCGGCACGATCTGCGAATGCGGCTGACCCGCGATCCAAACTTTATGTCCGCGCTCGATGCAACCCTGCGCCTCGTCGAGCACGCGGATTTCCTGGCCGCCCCAGCCGGGCGAGGCTTCGGTGTGAAGGATCTTCATGATTTCGGCGCGCTCACGGTTTCATAGAGCGCTAGCATCTGTTCGGTCATCCGGTCCATGTCGAAGCGTGCGGCAATCTCCCGCGCGCGTTTCGCCGTTTCGGGTTTTCCGGAAAGCGCGAGCGCGATCCCTATGGCATCGCCAAGCCCGGGAATGTCGTTCGCGTCTCGCACGAGGCCAGGATCGAGTTCGCGCGCGATGTCGCGTGCGCCGCAGGCTTCTGAGGTGACGACCGGCAGCCCGGCGGCGAAGCCTTCAAGCGTGGCCGAAGGGAAGGGGTCGTAGAGCGAAGGCAGGATCATTGCGTCGGCGGCGGCAAGATAAGGCAGCACGTTCTCCTGCCTGCCGAGAAAGTGAACGTCGCCCGCGACACCGAGCCGCTTCGCGACAGCGCGAAAGCGCGACACGCGCTTCTCGTGGCCGATAACCAGCAATGCAGCACCACTCTTGCTGTGCGCGAGCGCTTCGATCGCCTGCGCGACGCCTTTGCGCTCATAGCCGGAACCGACGATGACGAGCACCTTGCGATTTTCCGGAATGCCGAGCTTGCTCCGCGTTTCGCCGCGCAACCGCGGAAGCGAAGCTGGGTCGAAACGGGAAAGATCGATGCCGTTCGGGATCAGGTGGATGCGCTCGCGCGGATAAGCGAAATGCGCGACGATCTCGTCGGCGACCATCTGCGAATTCACGATCACAGCCTTCAGTCGCGGGCTTGCGAACATCCCGCGCTCGAGCCGCAGCACGTCGCGGTGATAGCCGCTGATGTTCTGGAAGAAGCGGCGTATCGATCCGATGCTGCGCGCGCGGTGTTCGAGATAGGCCGCGTGCACGCCGTCGCCGGCACGGTAGATGTCGCAACAGGCCATCCGCTCATGCGACTGCACGAGTACGCCCGGCATTCTCTCGACGATTTCGCAGGCCGCCTTGGCGAAGCGCGTATCGCGGGTCGAACGCGGTGCGCGCGCCGGATCGCAGCGGTGGAACACAACTCCTTCGTGCGGCTCCCATTCGCGCGCGACGATGGCAACCCCGGCCCCGCGCTTCGCGAGCGCTTCAATGGTCCGGTTCAGAATGAGTTCGCCGCCGCCAAAGCGGGAGAATTTCTGGCGCACGAATGCGAGTCTGCGGGACTTGATCACGGGCTGGACGTGCGAACCGGGCTGCGGCATATCGAAAGAATTCAAGCAAGGCGAGCCGTTGCCGCGCATGAACGGGCCGCGCCCCAGATAGCCTGAAACGGACTGTCTTCGCAACGAAACGGATATGCCCCGTCTTTCCCTGATCGTCATCACCAAGAACGAGGAAGCCTCGATCGGCCGCTGCCTGGAATCCGCAGCGGGCATCGCGGACGAAATCGTCGTCGTGGATGGCGGCAGTACCGACCGTACGCGCGAAATCGCGCGCGGCTTCGGTGCGAAAATTCTGGAGCCCACAGACTGGCCGGGATTCGGGCCGCAGAAGCAGCGCGCGCAGGCAGCCGCGAGCGGCGACTGGATTCTCTCGCTCGACTCCGACGAATGGATGGAGGAGGGGCTGGTGCGCGAAATCCGCGAGGTGCTTTCCGATCCCTCCGCCGCCGCGGGCTACCGCATGCCGCGGCGAAACCGCTTCATCGGTGAGATCGTGCGCCATGGCGGCTGGTGGCCGGATTACGTGCTGCGGCTCTATCGCCGCGACCGGGGCCGCTTCAACGACAATCTCGTGCATGAAAGCGTTGCCGTCGATGGCGAGGTCCGCACGCTGAAACATCCCATCGAGCACAATACCATCGTGAGCGCGGAAGACGCCGAGGGAAAAGTCGAACGTTATTCCGGCATCGCAGCGCAGGAACTGCTCGCGCGCGGCAGGAAATGCGGCGGGCTGGAATCGCGTTTGCGCGGAGCAGCGGCATTCCTGCGCAGCTTTATATTGCAGGCAGGTTTTCTCGACGGGGCGGCCGGCTACCGGGTGGCCCGCTATCAGGCGCGCTACACATATAAGAAGTGGGCCAAGGTCGCCGCCGCGAAAAGGCACTGACTGCTGCGCTTCTGATCGTTAACGCAGTCTTAATCCGGAACGGCTCCTATAGAGGCATCCGGACGGCCAAAGGCGTATTGCGTGCGCAAATCGAAAGCATGGTGGGCAGGAGTTGTGCTGGGCGGCATTGCCGTGGCCTGCGTTCCGGTGCTGCTCGTCGAATATTCCTTGAATACCTATGTCGAACGCAGTGCGCGCGTAAAACTGGAATCGCTTGCGCGCGGCGCGCTCAGCCTTGCTGAAGTCCGCCTCGAAAGCGTGATGGCTTCGCTCGTCGATCTATCCCCTGCGGTGGACGGTTGCGATCAGCGCTCGCTCGAAGTGATGCGCAAGAGCGCAAGCACGTCTCTCCCGATCAAGGAGATCGGCGTGCTCGACGAAGGCGGCACCACGCTTTGCACCAATTTCGGCGACGGCGGAGAGACGCGGTCGGTTTCGCGCGAGATGCCTCTCGCCGACCGGCGCTTCGAAATCTCGCTGGTTCGTTTTCGCGACCGCGCCGACCGCTCGATACGGCTCAGGCTCGACCGCAAGAACGGGAAACCGCTGGGCGCATTGATCCCCGCCGACTTCCTGGTTCCCGACACGCTCGACGGCGATTTTCAGGATGGCCGCAGCCTGCGTCTCGTGCTGGCTAACGCGGAGATCGTTGCAGCCCGCCCGGTCGGTGACGAGGGGCTCAGCATCGACAGTGCGCGCACGATCGGCGTGCATCTGAAATCGGAGCGCTTTCCGATCTCCGTCGTCGTCGAACGCAGCCGTGCGACACTAGCGGGCGAGTACCGCGATCTGACGAGCGTCGGGAGAATAGGTTCCGCGCTGATTACGATTCTCACGCTCGCATTTGCGGCGCTCTATTTCCGGCGCAATTCGAACGATCCGCTGGTGCAGTTCCGTCAGGCGATCGCCAACGGCGAGATCGTGCCGTTCTTTCAGCCTACGATCGATATCCGTACCGGCAAGCTCGTCGGCTCCGAAGTGCTCGCGCGCTGGCGCCGTCCGGACGGCACCATGGTTTCGCCTGCGCAATTCATTCCGCTCGCGGAGCGCTCCGGGCTGATCTATCCGATGACGCATGCGCTGATGAAGAAGGTCTGCGTCGAAGTCGGGGCGGCGCATGCCGGACGCCCGCACATCAAGGTGGCCTTCAATCTCTACGCCGGCCATTTCGTCAACGACTCGATCATCGGCGAGTTGCAGAATATTTTCACGAAGTCGCAGATCGCGCTCGCGCAGATCGTGCTCGAGGTGACGGAACGCGAACCGCTGCCGGATCTCGACCTCGCACGCGACATCATCGGGCGCCTTCAGAAACTCGGGATTCAGGTTGCGATCGACGACGTGGGAACCGGCCACGGCGGTCTTTCGTACCTGATGAAGCTCGGCGTCGACACCATCAAGATCGACAAGATGTTCATCGACGCGATTTCGACCGAGCGGCACTCGCAGACCATCATCGAAACGCTGCTCGAGCTTGCGCGCACGATGAACATGGAAGTGATCGCGGAAGGCGTCGAGAGTTTCGATCAGGTCGAGTATCTGCGCCGCAAGGGCGTGCATCAGGCGCAGGGTTACGTTTTCGCGCCGCCGCTTCCGGCCAGTTCGTATGTGGCGCTGATCGAAGCGATGGACTCAGGCGCGGCGGCACAGCCGGGAAAGACTTCCGCGGCCGCTTGAATCTCCGCCTGAACTCCCGGAACTGCCGCTATCCGATTCATCCGACTCGCGAATCCAGTCTCGCCGCACCCGCGCTTTAAGCCGCGCATGCGCCGTGTCAGGCGTGCCGGATAACCCGCTCCGCCGACTCGCAAATCCGGAACGAGGGAGGCAATATGCGCCTTCTTGTGCAGTTACGGGAAATACACATGGCACTGAACGATCCGATCGATCTCTATTGCGAGCGGCTGCATGCAGGGTTCTGGGCGGAGCCGGTGAACGCCGTCTCGAACCTGGCGTTCTTCGCCGCCGCAGCCGGCGCCTACATGCTCTGGAAGCGGGACGGCAAGAACGACCGGTTCATCCTGCTCCTGATCGGTCTCGCGGTACTGGTCGGCGTCGGCTCGACGCTGTTTCACACTTTTGCCACGCGATGGGGGCTGTTTGCGGACGCGGTGCCGATTGCGATCTTCGTCGTCGCGTTTCTCATATACACCCTGCGCCGGTTTCTCGGGCAAAGCGTCATCGCGACTTCGATCTGGATCGCGCTGTTTCTTGCGATCTGCGCTGTGTTTCCGCGTCTGCTGCCGCCCGGCTTCCTGAACAACTCCGGTTTCTACTTCCCTGTGCTGGGAGCGCTGATCGTGCTCGGTGCGCTGCTGCGCATGAAAGGCGGGAGCATGTTGTGGGTCGGCGGTGCTTATCTTTCCGCGGCCGCGCTGTTCGCGCTTTCGCTCGGCTTCCGCATCGTCGATCCGAGCGTCTGCGACAGCTTTCCGCTCGGCACGCACTTCATGTGGCACAGCCTGAACGGCGCGCTGATCTTCCTGATGCTGTGGACGGTGATTCAACAGAAGCGGGCGGCGGCTTGAGGCTGGCCGGAAGCCAACCCCAGAAACAGAAGAGGCGGCTCGAGAGCCGCCTCAGTTCTTTACGCCACGCCGGGAGGAGTGGAGAGAAGCGTCGCATTCGCGAATCGCCTCGATAGAAAGATGCTAACAGGTTTATGACGGAACGGTCATCGCTCCCTGATCACAAGCTGTGAATTTCGGTTACGAATCGCACCATCCTGAACCACTGGGCGGAACGGTCTTTTCCAATGCAGGCAGCCAATCTCAAGGACGAAGCCGGTCATGCGCCCGAGCCGGGAGGGCCGGGCGGGCTGTGGCTCTACCTGCCGATTGCCATCGTCCTGATTTCGAACCTGATCCCGCTGATCGGCGTCCTGTACTGGGGTTGGGATACCTTCGTTCTTCTGATGCTCTATTGGCTCGAGACGCTCATCATCGCGTTCTGGACCCTTCTGCGCATTCTGATCGGCGCGGATTTCTCGGCAAGCTTCGCAGGCGAAGTCATCAGCCGCGCATTCATGTTCGGGTTTTTTCTGGTCCACTCGGGCGGCTTCATGCTCGGGCACTTCGTGTTTCTCTGGGCCTTTTACGGCAAGGCGTGGAGCACGAAGATTCCGGTATCGGGGAACTTGTCCTCGCTTCCGGTCGAAGCGTTCTGGGAGAAGATGATCGTCGCGAACGGCCTGCTGATTCCGCTGGCGGTGTCGTTTGCCGGCCGCGGCATCGCTTTCGCGATCGAGATGTCGAAGTTGCCGCTATGGCAGCGGCTCGTGAGCAAAGCCTCGGGCGAAGGCAGACAGGCCGGTGCGCTGGTCGGCAGCCTCTACACGCGTATCGTCATCATGCATCTTGTCATTCTTGGCGGCGCTGCGCTCGCGCAGAAATACGGCGCGCTCGCACCGCTCGTGCTCCTGATTTTCACAAAGACCGTTGTCGACGTCTGGCTTTTCATCAAGATCGATCTGAAGGGCCGCGGCACAACGGCGATGGATACCCGCCAAATAAAATGACCGGAGCAGGGGGTGCTCCGGCCATTTGTCTGGCGGCTGCGAGGGGAAAGCCGCCGGAAAATTGATGATCAACTCAGGCCGCCGAACAGCCAGATCAGCAGGATGATCGGCAGCGGAATGCCGAGCAGCCACAAGAGAAGACCGCGTCCCATCTCGTTACCTTTCCGTGTTGAACGATGTCGCGCTGTCAACGCAGGCATGTGCGAAAGGTTCCGCGCTTCCAGGGTTCACGCGATCCAGTCCGCGCCGGCGGACCCGGACAACGCGATCGTACCGAAGAAGAAGTAGTCAGAACTTCGGATCGATCACTTCCACCTTCGGCGCGCGGGCTTCGATCACTTCCGCGGCGTCGAGCGCTTTCGCTTCCTCGAAGCGCGCGGTCACGAGTTGCACACCCATCGGCACGCCGTCCGCGAGCCCGGCAGCCCCAAGATCGGCGTGGACAGCTGCGGGCTCTGCGCGTCGGCGAGATCCATGAAGGCGTTGCCGCCGTGCAGGTCGGCGTCGATCGGGAACGGCTGCTTCCAGCACGAGGGCATCAGGCACACAGGATATTTCTCGAAGAACTCGTTCCACGCGCGAAGATATTTGCTGCGTAACGCCAGCTCTTTCACAAAGGTTTCGTAGTCGAGCTGTGGGCTGAGGCCGTCTTTCGCGGAATACGACTTCTTGATCGCGTCGTCGCCGAACTGCTGGATCGCCTGTTCCATGCCGAAGCGGCCTTCGTTCAGGACGAGTCGCAGCCACAGCGTCGTCGCTTCGCGGAAAAACGGCGGTGCGGCGCGCTCGACGCGATAGCCGGCATCCTCGAGCCACTGCGCGGATTTTTTCATCGCTGCCGCGACCTGCGGGTCGGCCTTGCAGCCTTCCCATTCGTCGAACAGCGCGACCTTCACGGGCCCTGCGTTCGGAATGTCGACCGGCGCGAGCGGAATCCAGAGCGGGTCGCGGACATCGCGCGCCGACATCGCGTCGAGCGAAATCCTCAGGTCGCGGATCGAGCGCGCGAGCGGTCCCTGCATCGAGGCGTACTGCGCGACATGCGGGCGCTCTGCCGCGAGCGACGGATTGAATGTCGGCACGCGGCCGAAGCTCGGACGGATGCCTTGCAGACCGCAGGCATAAGCCGGGTAGCGGATCGAGCCGCCGATGTCGTTGCCGTGGCCGATCGCGCCCATGCCGGTAATCAGCGATGCCGACGCGCCGCCTGATGAGCCGCCCGGCGTGATGTCCTTGTTCCAGGGATTGAGCGTGCGGCCATGCAAGGCGTTGTCCGTGAACCAGCGCATGGAGAAGGCCGGCGTGTTGGTGCGGCCGATGATGACGGCACCGGATTTCCTGATGTTCGAAACGACCGGGTTGTCTTCCTTGCCGATGTTGTCCTTGTAGGCGACGACGCCGTTCGTATTCGCGCGGCCTGCGAAATCTACGTTGATCTTCACGGTCACCGGAACGCCATCCCATTCCCATCCGAGCTTCGTAGGGACGTACTGGCATACCACCAGTCCTTCTT
>CAZFPR010000076.1:0-405 GCA_964521045.1 uncultured Hyphomicrobiales bacterium | reverse complement strand
GGTCACCGGAACGCCGTGCAGGAGCCCGAGACGGCCGCCGGCCTTGGTTTTTTTGTCGGCTTCGGCGGCGGCTTGCAGCGCTTCTTGCGCCATCAGGTCGACGATCGCGTTGATCTTCGGGTTGATCTTGTCCACGCGCGCGAGCGTCGCTTTGGTAAGTTCGACGCTTGAGATTGCGCCCGTCCGGATCAGCCGCGCCTGTTCGGTCGCGTCCAGCCGCCAGAGATCGGTCATCGGGGATTTCTCCTTGCACTACGAAATGCGAGGGTCGCCGGAGGGCCGCTTCCGCGTCAAGGCTCAACTTTGCCGGCGGCTCGTGGTCATCTGGCACACGATCATGCTATGCAACCGGAATACTTCCACACGTATTGGTGACACCATGTTTTTGCGCGGTCGAGGCGTTCT
>CAZFPR010000075.1:12731-13459 GCA_964521045.1 uncultured Hyphomicrobiales bacterium | reverse complement strand
CACGATGGAGCAGGTGCGGTTCGCCGAGCGCGAATGTTATTGCCCGGTCGAGCATGTCATAATACGGGACGCCGCCCACGCTCCGCACCGCGAGAAGCCGGAAGAAACGCTCGCCGCGGCGGCGGGTTTCATCAACCGGATTTTGTGGGAGCACGGGGAAGCGAAGGCGGCTTGAAAGTACTGGCGGAGAGGGTGGGATTCGAACCCACGGTACGCTTTCACGCACGGCGGTTTTCAAGACCGCTGCCTTAAACCACTCGGCCACCTCTCCGCGTGAGGCAATTCAGGCACTTAGCAGACTTTTCCAAAAGAACAACTAGCGAATTGCCACCCGGCCCGCGACCTGTGTAATCGTCTGTCCGTACGATCAAGACTGCTTAGCCCCTGTGCCGTCGTTGAACTCCACAATCTGATAATCGCGCCGCGAGCGAAGGGGTTATCGGCAAACCTTGCTCGCCCGATCTCTCTCCATGCTAGAAAAGACAACCGCATCCTATCGCGCTGACATCGATGGCTTACGCGCGATCGCCGTGATCGCCGTCGTCGTTTCGCATGCGGCTCCGTCATCGGTCACCGGCGGCTTTGTCGGCGTCGATGTGTTCTTCGTCATCTCCGGCTATCTGATCACAGGCAACATTCTGGCTGACCAGAATAACAGCCGGTTCAATCTCCTCTCATTCTACGCACGCCGCGTCCGCCGTTTATTTCCTGCTTTGCTTCTTGTGCTG
>CAZFPR010000075.1:6053-12721 GCA_964521045.1 uncultured Hyphomicrobiales bacterium | reverse complement strand
CTGACGGCGGTCTGGATAGCGGGCTGGCTGCTTCTTCTTCCCGATGACTTCGAAGTCCTCGGCAGACATCTTGCTGCCAGCGCCGGGTTCGTTCCGAACTTCATGTTTTGGCGAGACCTTGCGGCGAGCGATCAGGATGTGACAATCGACGTGCTGCTTCACCTCTGGTCGCTGGGTGTCGAGGAGCAGTATTACCTTGTGTGGCCGCTGATCGTTCTGGCGATATTCGGCCGCTGGAGCCGGGTCGCGCGTGTGACGGCTTTACTGCTTCTCTTTTCGTTCGCCTTAAACATCGTTCTCACCTTCGACCTGACGGAAGCCGCCTTCTATTTGCCGTTCCCGCGCTTTTGGGAATTGCTGGTGGGAAGCGCACTTGCGTTCGCGGCTGCCTATACGCGCGAAATGCCATCGCGCGCGAATTTCTTCTTTGCCGTCACGACGGAGAAGACTTCCCGGCTTCAGAATGATGTGAAGTCCTGGGCAGGACTCGCGCTTATACTGGTGCCCATTTTCGCGCTGACCAAGCAGCACTTGTTCCCAGGTTTCTGGGTTCTGCTTCCCGTCGCCGGCGCCGCGCTGCTCATCGCATCCGGACCGGAGGCCGCTGCGAACCGCCTGCTCGGTAACCGTGCGCTGGTCGCGATCGGATTGATCAGCTATCCGTTCTACCTTTGGCATTGGCCGTTGCTGTCGCTCGCCGAGTATTCATGGGACAACCACCTCACGACGCTTACGCGTCTCCTGATCGCACTTCTTGCGCTGCCGCTTGCCTGGCTCACCTACCGGTATGTCGAGAGACCGATCCGCTACGCGGCGTCGGAACAAATCCGAACGGCTGCAACACGCGCCTTACTTCTCGCGATGGCGGCGATCTTCGTACTCGGCATTCTGACCTATCTGAATAACGGGTTTGGCTGGCGCCTTCTGCTTTGACGCACGCGCTACCAGCATCCCCGCGACAGGGCTGGTCCAGCCAGTCGCAGAAACTCTTAACCAAACTTTCCGATCGCCCGAAACCTGCCCCGATTTGGTAGCCATTCGGCGCGATAACGGCGCGAAGGGGCGCAAAGCCTCAGTAATGCGTAGCGGCGGCGGATGGGGCGGAGGTTTTCTTCTGCGATGAAGGCAGGCGGGCGCGTGACGGTGATCGTCATGGCCGCGCTGACGCTTGCCAACTGCAAGACGACAGGCACCGGTGTGGACTCGAAATACGGCGTCACCGCCAGTCCGCGCAAATATCAGGACGGCGACGACATTCCGAAAGGCAAGGGCCGCTACCACGTCGGCAAGCCTTACGTGATTGCGGGCGTCACCTACCATCCGGAAGAGAACCCGAACTATCGCGCCGACGGTATCGCCTCTTGGTACGGCGACGCCTTCCATGGCCGTCTCACTTCGAACGGCGAAATCTTCGACATGCGCTCGATCACGGCGGCGCACCCGACGCTGCCGCTGCCGAGCTATGTGCGCGTAACCAATCTTGCAAATGGAAAATCGCTGATCGTCCGCGTGAACGACCGTGGCCCGTTCCACGCCAATCGCGTGATCGATCTGTCGTCGCGTGCAGCCGAAATGCTCGATTTCCGCCACAAGGGAACCGCCCGCGTGCGGGTCGAGTATGTGAGCCGCGCGAAAATCGAAGGCTCCGACGATGTCCAGCTAGCGGCGACATTGCGCGACCACGGCCCCGCGCCGGCGCCGTCCCAGGTGCGGGTCGCGCAGCAACGGCCGTTCATCCAGCAGCCGCAGGTTCCTCAGGTCGTCCAGCAACAGCCCGCGCCGCCGATCCGGCATGCGACGGCCGTGAACGCACGCACTCCAGCCGTTCCGGCCTCCGCGCCGGCCTCCTACTCGCCCGCGTCGCTTACGGGCCGTGGACTGTACTGATCCTCGATTGATCGGGAGCGGCCTGCCTTGTAAGGCTGCGGGATGCGCGGCCGTTTCATAACCTTCGAAGGCGGAGAAGGCTCCGGCAAGTCGACGCAGGTCGCGCTGCTCGCCGAACGGCTGCGTATTCGCAGCATCGAGGTCGTGACCACGCGCGAGCCCGGCGGCTCGCCCGGCGCGGAAGCCATGCGCCATCTGTTGCTGAGTGGGCTCGTCAAGCCGCTCGGTCCAACGGCGGAAACCATGATCTTCGCTGCCGCCCGCGACGACCACGTGCAGCAAACGATAGAACCCGCGCTCGCCCGCGGCGCCTGGGTGATCTGCGACCGTTTCATCGATTCCACGCGCGTCTATCAGGGCGAACTCGGCAACGTCGATCGCCGTGTGATCCGGGCGCTGGAGCGCGTTACCGTGCGCGAAGCGATGCCGGACCTGACCTTCATCCTCGACGTTCCGGTCGAGATCGGGTTCGAGCGTGTCGCAAAGCGCGGGCAAGTGCGCGACCGCTTCGAGTCCGAACACATCGAATTCCATATCCAGTTGCGCGAGGCGTTTCTGGCGCTCGCGCGCGACGAGCCGCAGCGCTGCGTGGTAATCGATGCCACGCAGTCGCCGGAAACCGTCGCGTCCCGCATCTGGCTCACCGTAATCGACCGCCTGCTGCAACCGCGCAGCGCGCCGAGCATGCCGAGGGCCGCAAGTTGATTTCCGATCCGGTAGAAGGCGACCGCCTGCTCGGCGCTCCGCATCCGCGCGAGCGGTTCGATTTCATTGGGCACGCCGATGCGGAAGCGGAATTGCTGGCGGCGTGGAAAGCCGATCGCCTGCCGCACGCGATCCTGCTCGGCGGGCCGCAGGGCATCGGCAAGGCGACGCTCGCTTACAGGCTGACGCGCTTCGTGTTGTCGGGCGGCAATCAAGCTGCGCGCGATTTTTCGGTCGCTTCCGATCACCCGATCTCGCGGCAGGTTGCGTCGCTCTCGCATCCGGACCTGCTGGTGCTTCGGCGCGTCAAGGAAGAAGACAAGAAGGCGATCTCACAGGTGATCCGTGTCGAAGACACGCGCCGCATCACCTCGTTCTTCGGCTCCACTTCGGCTTATGGCGGCTGGCGCGTCTGCATCGTCGATGCGGTCGAGGAAATGAATGCGGCCAGCGCGAACGCGATCCTGAAGCTGCTCGAGGAGCCACCCGCACGATCCCTTTTTCTCCTGATCTCGCACACACCCGGACGGCTGCTTCCGACGATACGCTCGCGCTGCCGCCGCCTCGCGATGAAGGCGCTCGAGCCTGGCGATGTCGCGCAGGCGCTGGCAATGCTCTCGCAAGTCATTCCCGAACTTGACCCGGCGCAACTCGCCTCCGCCGCCGAAGCTTCCCAGGGGAGCGTGGGCAGGGCGCTCTCGCTTCTCCTTGGCGGTGAAGACGGGCTGGAAGTCCTGCATCTCACGCGCGAACTCCTGTCGCGGCTGCCCGCGGTCGAGTCAGCCTCCGTCGCAGCCCTTGGCGACAAGCTGCGCGGCGACAATCTCGGCGTGTTCGCGGAAGCCGTCGAAGATTGGCTGGCGCAGGCGGCGACCGGCGCGGGCGAGGCCGCGCGCCTTGCACACTACGCCGAGGCATGGGAGAAGGTCCGCCGCGCCACGGCGACCGCCGAGATTTATAATCTCGACCGCAAGCCTTTGGTGTTTCAGGTTTTTACGATGCTCTCCGAAGCGGCGCGCGGCTGAAGCCGTTTCGCGGGCGAAGGAAATTTCGATGGCTGAAAAGCCGCGCTTCTACATAACGACTGCGATCTCGTACCCGAACGGCGCACCGCATATCGGCCACGCCTACGAGGCGATTGCGACCGATGCGATCGCGCGCTTCAAACGGCTCGACGGTTTCGACGTCTTCTTCCTGACCGGCGTGGACGAGCACGGCATGAAGATGACGCAGACCGCCGCTGCGCTGAACATGAAGCCGAACGAACTTGCCGACCGCAACGCGCCGCTGTTCAAGGCGATGTGCGACAAGCTCAATATTTCTTACAGCCGCTTCATCCGCACCAGCGAGCCCGCGCACTATGAGGCGAGCAAAGCCATCTGGAAGAAGATGGAAGCGGCCGGGGACATCTATCTCGGCACCTATGCCGGCTGGTACTCGGTGCGCGACGAAGCGTTCTACGCGGAATCCGAAACCGTCGTCGGCGAAGATAAAATCCGCCGCGGCCCGCAGGGCACGCCGGTCGAGTGGACCGAGGAGAAAACCTATTTCTTCAAGCTCTCCGCTTACGGCGACAGGCTGCTGAAGCACTACCGCGACAATCCCGGATTCATCATGCCGGAGACGCGCCGGAACGAAGTCGAGAGCTTCGTCAAGGCGGGACTTCAGGACCTTTCGATCTCGCGCACGACGCTGACATGGGGCGTGCCGGTGCCGGGTGCCGAAGGTCATGTGATGTATGTCTGGGTCGACGCGCTCACGAACTACATCACCGGCGTCGGCTATCCCGACATGAACGCTGAGAACTACAAAAAATACTGGCCTGCCGACATTCACATCATCGGCAAGGACATCGTGCGTTTCCACGCCGTCTATTGGCCCGCGTTCCTGATGTCGGTCGGAATCGAGTTGCCGAAGAGCGTGCACGGCCACGGCTTTCTGTTGAACCGCGGCGAGAAGATGTCGAAGACCGCGGGCAACGTCGTCGATCCGATCACGATGGCCGAGCATTACGGCGTCGATCAGATCCGCTACTTCTTCCTGCGCGAAGTGCCGTTCGGACAGGACGGCAGCTACAGCCACGAAGCCATCGTGAACCGCACCAACGCCGATCTCGCGAACAATCTCGGCAATCTCGCGCAGCGCTCGCTTTCCATGATCGCGAAGAACTGCGGCGCGCAGGTTCCCGAACCCGGCACGCTATCGGAGGCCGACAGGACCATTCTCACCGCAACGGACGCTCTGGTTGATCAGGCGCGGGATGCAATGGAAACGCAGCAGCTTCATCTCGTGTTGCAGGCGATCTGGTCGGTCGTAGCCGACGCGAACCAGTATTTCGCAGCGAGCGCGCCATGGGAGCTTCGCAAATCCGATCCAGCGAAGATGGCGACTGTGCTCTGGACGACCGCCGAGGTCGTGCGCCAGGTCGCGGTCCTCGCGCAGCCTTTCGTTCCCGCGGGTAGCGCGAAACTCCTCGATCTCCTGGCCGTGCCGGAAGGCTCGCGCGACTTCGCATCGCTCGGCGAGAATGGCCGCCTCAAAGCTGGCACGCCGCTGCCCGCGCCGGCAGGCATCTTCCCGCGCTATGTCGAAGAGGAAGAAAAGAAAGGCTGACGATGCTGGTAGACAGCCATTGTCATCTGGATTTTCCTGACTTCGCCGCCGAGCGCGATGCAATCGTCTCGCGCGCCCGCGAGCAGGGCATCGTGCGGATGCTGACCATCAGCACCAAGGTTCATAAGTTCGCTGAAATCCGCGCGATCGCGGAGGTCTATGACGACGTCTTCTGCTCGATCGGCACGCATCCGCACTACGCCGACAAGGAACCCGACATCACGGCCGCGGACCTCGTGAAGTACACGAATGATCCGAAGGTCGTCGCGATTGGGGAAGCCGGACTCGACTATTTCCGCAACAACAGTTCCGTCGAGGGGCAGGAGCGCGGCTTTCGCCGCCACATCGCTGCCGCGCGGGAAACCGGCCTGCCGCTCGTGATCCATGCGCGCGAGGCCGACGACGATGTCGCTCGCATTCTGGAAGAGGAGTCCGCGAAAGGCGCGTTTCCTTTCGTCCTGCACTGCTTCACGGGAGGCGCCGATCTCGCGAAGCGTGGCGTCGCGCTAGGCGGCTATATCTCTTTTTCCGGCGTCATCACCTTCAAGAAAAATGAGGCGCTGCGCTCGGTCGCGGCGGCGGTTCCGGCAGACCGGATTCTCGTCGAGACCGATGCGCCCTATCTTGCGCCGGAGCCGTTTCGCGGAAAGCGGAACGAGCCCGCCTATGTGACGAACACTGCCCGCGCGCTGGCTGCCGCGAGGAACAGCGACTACGAGACGGTGTCGAAGCAGACCACGGATAACTTCTTCCGCCTCTTCTCCAAGGTTCCGCGCACGTCGTAAGCTTGGGAATGACCTACACCTTCACCATTCTCGGCTGCGGCTCATCCGGCGGAGTACCGCGCGTAGGTCAGGGGTGGGGGGCATGCGATCCGCATAACCCGAAAAACCGCCGCCGCCGCTGCTCGCTGCTGGTCGAGCGTGAAAGCGCCGCAGGAAAAACCACCGTCCTGATCGACACTTCGCCCGATCTGCGCGAACAGTTGTTGGATGCGAAAGTCGGCTGGCTCGACGCCGTGCTTTACTCGCACGATCATGCCGATCATACCCACGGCATCGACGATCTGCGCCCGCTTGCGCTCGTGCAGCGAAATCGTATCGATGTTTATGCCGATGAAACGACATCCGCACTGTTGAACAGCCGCTTCGGCTATTGCTTCGAGACCCCGCAGGGAAGCGACTATCCGCCGATCCTTCGTGAACACAGACTTCGCGAAGGCCGCGCGGTCACCATCGAAGGCAAGGGCGGCGAGATCACCGCGCTGCCGTTTCCGATGCAGCACGGCTCGACGCAGGCGCTCGGCTTCCGGATCGGAAATGCAGCTTATTCCTGCGACGTGAACGATCTGCCTCCGGCCAGCATTCCGGTGCTGGAAGGGCTTGATCTCTGGATCGTGGATGCGCTGCGCTACCGGCCGCATCCGAGTCACTTCTCGGTCGATGAGACGCTGTCCTGGATCG
>CAZFPR010000075.1:3997-6043 GCA_964521045.1 uncultured Hyphomicrobiales bacterium | reverse complement strand
ACGAACCTGCATACGGATCTGGACTACGAGGAACTAAAGACCCGATTGCCCGCGGGCGTTGAGCCCGCCTTCGACGGAATGAGATTGTCGCTTTAGGGCTTCGAAACGAAGACGCCGGCGCTTACGCGGTCTTGTTCCCGTATCCGACCAGATCGAGGCCGGTCCAGTGGCCTTCCAGCAGGCCGTCCTGATCCACATCGCCCTCGGACACGAGCGACGGCGCCTGATCGATGACCCGGTTCCTGCCGGTCCGCTTCGCCTCGTAAAGCGCTGCGTCGGCGATCACGAGCGCGCCCGCCAGCGTTTCCGCGTCCTGCGGCACGAGCGCGAGACCGATACTAGCGCCGACGGGGAACTTGTTGCCGTCGATTTCGACCGGTTCGTGCAACGCGCAGCGAATTTCGTCGCCGAAGGCGCGGGCCGATGCACGCGGATCGACGGCGCCGGGAAGGGCGATCAAGGCCACGAACTCGTCTCCGCCGAGCCGCGCAACGGTCGCGCGGTCGCTTGCGACCGCGGCGATGCGGCGTGCGACTGCCGTCAGCACCTTGTCGCCCATCGCATGGCCGAAGATGTCGTTCACAGGCTTGAAGCCGTCCAGATCGATGACGAGCAGGGCTTCGGGAATGAGATTGCCGCGCTTGTCGCGCTCGCTGCCGCGCGTGAGCATCTGCCGCTCGAGGAAGCGCCGGTTCGGCAGCCCCGTCAGACGGTCGAGATAAGCAAGCCGCTCGAACTCCGCGATCATGGAATTGAAGCTAGCCGCAAGTTCGTGAAGCTCTGTAGCCACGCGCGGCGAAAGATTGACGCGCGTACCCATGCGTCCGGCCTTGAGGCGCAGCGCTGTGTTCATGAGCGTACGGACGCCCTGAAGCAGGCTGAGTTCCGCGATGGTGAGCGCAAGACCGGCGGAGCCGAGCGCGACGAGGAGCAGCCAGACCAGATCGACCCAGAAGCGCTCATGAATGGGGTCGAGAATCTCGCTGCGGTCGAGCGCGACCGCTACGGTCATCTGCATGCCATTTACATGCGCGACGCCGTACATGCGGGAAACGCCTTCTTCCTCGATTTCAACGAGCGACGATTGTGCCGTTACCAGACGCTGTATTGTCGCGTCGCTCGTGCCGGCTTCGGCGATGTTGACCACGCCCGAACTGCGCTGAAGCTTTGAAACCAGGCCGCCGTCGCGGTTGATCGCGAGTACCGAACCTTTGTAGCGCCGGTGGGCGGTATCCGCGAGCGAGGGGAGCCAGCTAAGCTCGACGCCGACTACGAAAACGCCCGGCGCCTGTCCCGGCTTCCGGATTGGCGCAGCCATCGCCACAACCGGCTGCTTGGTGATGCGGCCGATGATCGCGTCGCTAACCACAAATTCTCCGGTTCGCTGTACGTCCTTGAAATACTTGCGGTCGCCGAAATTCATGCCGCGCGCGTTGTCGCGGCTGGAGCAAAGTCCTACGCCCTGATTGTCGAGCAGGAAAAGTGACGTCGCCCACGACGATTTCGCGTTGATATCGGCGAGTATGCCGTCGCAGTTTTTACCTTGCTGAATCGCTGGAATGTTACGGATGGCCTCGGTAAGACCGCGCGCGTTAGAAACGAGACGTTCCTGCTGGCTTGCGCCGGAAGCCGCGAGCGATGTGGCGAATTCGCGTGCCTGCTGGAGCGCGTGTTCGCTGCTCATGCTGAGACGCGCGAGATACAGCACGAAAACAGGCAACGCAGCCAATGCCACGATGGCAATAAGCAGCCAGCGAAGCCGCGCAGGCCCGCGCTTGAAATCCGCCATTGCCATGAAAAAATTCCGACCCCAGTCCAGTTCCCGCGACAGTAATCTGACAGGCGCAGGTTAAGATCGGACGGCGCCAATGATTCAAATTTGATGGAAATCGATTGGCGGTTACCCGATGGATGCCTTCTGATAGGCGATGTTTCACTTGACATACCCATAGACTATCCCTAGATTGGCCTGACAACGAGGTTTGTCATGGCTAAATCGGTTCTGTCGGCTCCCCATTTCCATTGTGAAGAAGCGGCGTTTGAGTA
>CAZFPR010000075.1:0-3987 GCA_964521045.1 uncultured Hyphomicrobiales bacterium | reverse complement strand
AGTACGTCGAGGCGCATCTGTGGCCTAACGGGCCTACGTGCCCTCATTGTGGTAACGCGGACGCCTCTAAGATTGGCCGTTTGCAGGGGAAAACGACCCGTGCGGGCCTGCGAAAGTGCTACGCCTGCCGGAAGCCCTTTACCGTCCGCATTGGCACGATCTTCGAGGACAGCCACCTTGGCCTGCGCTTCTGGCTTCAGGCGATCCATCTCATGTGCGCTTCCAAGAAGGGCATCTCGACCCGCCAGCTTCAGCGCGTCTTGGGCTGCGGGATGAAAACCGCTTGGCACCTTGGACACCGTATCCGCCATGCGATGGCTCCCGGCTCCGTTAACCCTATGGGCGGCGCTGGCAGCACGATTGAGATTGACGAAACCTTCGTCACCAATTCGCGCAAGACGAAGCACTCTGGCGGACGCCGTAAGCCCAAGATGCAGGTTTTCGCGCTGGTAGATCGCGAGCGCGGTCAGGTCCGCTCCATGCTCGCTGAAAAGCGCATCGGCCACCTGATCCGCGAGAACGTCGATATGGAAAGCCGCGTCGTTTCCGACAACGCGCAATGGTACAAAAAGGTCGGCCTCAAGAACCACGAGACCGTCGATCATTACAAGTTTGAATGGGCTCGCGGCGACGTTCACACCAACAACCTTGAAGGCTTCTTTTCGATCTTCAAGCGCGGACTTGTCGGCACTTACCAGCACATGGATAAGAAGCACGTTGACCGTTATCTCGCGGAGTTTGATTTCCGCCATAACAACCGCATTGCTCTGGGTGTTGACGATACGCAACGCGCCTCTAACCTTCTGAAAGGCGCGGTTGGAAAGCGTTTGACGTATCAAACAACTCAAAACTAAACGATTGCGGGAGTAATTATTCATGGCCGAAGAACCGAAAAAACCTGTCGCAGTAGACCCTGACAACGTGCCCGAAGTTCTTTGCGACGGACGGTTCAATATTCACCCACACGGCAACTTGGCGACTTTGACCCTGACTCACGCCAGACCAAAGGCCGCCGACTTGTTCGAGGGACGCCTCGTTATGGAAGAAGTGGTTAGGGCGCGTGTCACCATGACCTTGGATAACTTCGCCGCTCTCCGAGATTTCCTGACCCAGCACATTAAATCGCCCAACAAGGCCAGCACTCCCGCTGGGGGCGGCACCAAACACTGACTCGGTTTTCCTGGCCCTGAACATTAGCGAGGCTCCATGGCGGAAAAGAAAAACGATAAAGAGAAAGACGAAGCCCAATCAAAACGATTCATCGACGCCGCTAAAGAACTAGAGGCCGATGAAACGAAAGAAGGTGCTGATCGCGCTTTCAAGAAAGTTCTTTCCACCAATGCTAAAAAGAAGCCCTAGCGCTTGCTCCTGCGCTTAACGTCCATTTTTATTTTTTGTTTGGTGTCCATCACCATATACAAAACAGGGCTTCTTTTGTTTTCAGTAATTGCACCCCAAAATCCTTTTGGCTCCCACATCCCCGTTTGGGTGTAGTTTTCCACTGTCGCAAAAAGGCTGTTCGCGAATACGTCCGCAATTTGAAGCGGTACGTACTCGGCTTTGTTTCCGTAGGTCGTGGTAACGGCTCTATCTTTATGCGCGAGGCGGGATTTTTTCAGGCGCGCTTCGTGCCAATCGGCAAGTGCTTCACCCAATTTCTGGCGTCCTTGATCTCGGTCGCAATAAATTGCCACGCCAGAGTCATTCGGCCACTCCGTGATCCCACGGACGAGAGAATGAAAACAATGGTCTAAGCAAAAATAGTAGGGATCGTGATGATAGTGCGGTCCGCTATCGGTGCGCCAATCCTCAAACGCTTTAACATCAAGCGCAGCGCCAATACCTAGAAGCGTATTTGTCGAGAGAAAATGGCGAACGTCGTCTCCAACTTGTCTCCACTTTTCATCATCCCAATCGCTGTAGGGCTTCTCCCAACGGGACCAATATTGAGTAGCGTGAAACGGTCCTCTTATGCCGTGCCGGTCTCGTATGCTGTTCCACTGGTATTCTGCTTGTTCCCATACGCCTTCCGTGGCGCTGTATCCGCCCACAACTACGGTCCTAGGCTGCCCGTCTTCGCCGCTCGCGTCTAAATAGGCTTTCAACACGAATATTTGTCCCAGCGTCCAAGAGCGCGGGACCATGATCGACGCCAAGCGGCGTACCGAATAAATATCGGTCCCATGCCCATAGCATACTGGTTGTGGTTGGGTATGGGAAGTGAAACATCGCCTTCTGATATTCCATAATATGTCTTCTGCGAATCAGAATAGTCCGCACCAGCAGAGCCCGGAAAGACCGATCCATGCAGCCTTCCAGCGACATCAGCCGTCTTATCGAGATCATGGCGCGGCTGCGAACGCCCGATACCGGCTGCCCCTGGGACCTCAAGCAGTCGTTTGAGTCCATCGCGCCCTACACGATCGAGGAAGCCTACGAAGTGGCGGATGCGATAGCGCGGGAAGACTTGGCCGGCCTGAAGGACGAACTGGGAGATCTTCTTCTGCAAGTCGTTTTTCACGCAAGAATGGCCGAAGAACACAGGCATTTCGCCTTCGGCGACGTCGTATTGGCTATCACGGAAAAGCTCGTCCGCCGGCACCCGCATGTATTCGGTGAGGCGCGTGGACTTTCACCAGAGGACGTCAAATCGCTCTGGGAAAACATCAAAGCGGAAGAGCGCAAACAAAAGCCCGAGAGCGCGCAAAGCATACTCGACGGCGTGCCGCTCGCCTTGCCTGCGCTAACCCGCGCTGAAAAAATCCAGAAGCGTGCGGCGCAATCAGGCTTCGACTGGCCGGACGTCGAAGGCGTAATCGATAAAATTAGAGAGGAAATTTCCGAATTGCAGGCCGCGGCCACGCCGCACGAAAAGGCGGAGGAATTCGGCGACCTGCTGTTCTCGCTCGTTAACTATGCACGGCGCGCGAACATCGACGCCGAAGCTGCGTTGCGCGGCGCCACTTCGAAATTCGAGCGGCGCTTTCACGGGGTCGAGCAGCGCGCGAAAGAAGCCGGAACGGCCCTCGAGCAGACGCCCCTGCACGTGCTTGAAAACTACTGGCAGGACGCAAAGCGCGATCCGTCGTGAACTATCGCTACCGCCGCACGCTTCAGGCGGCCGAAGATTTGGGTTTCAGGCGGCGCTGGAATTCTTCCGCCCGCTCCGGCGCGAGCCGGACCTCGACGCGCAGGCGGCTGTCGCTCACCAGATTCTGCGACAGCACCTCGCCGTGACGATGCAGCCAGCTGAGGTTCGCGCCATCGGCCGTATCGAGATCGAAGCCGACGACCGGCCACCCATGCGCGATCTTCTCCGCGATCGCGCGGAGAAGCAGGTCCACCCCTTCTCCCGTAAGCGCGGAGACCAACTGCGGACGCTCCACATCCGGCAGGCGCTTGATGTGATTGCGCGATTTCTCGCGTAATTCATCGTTCAGCCGGTCGGCCTTGTTCCAGACTTCAATGATCTTCTTCGGATCGTTGATGTCGACATCGAGATCATGCAACACGCCGAGCACGTCGCTTGCTTGTGCGGCCGTGTCGGGATGCGAGATGTCGCGAACGTGCAGAATAAGATCGGCCTCGATGACTTCCTCGAGCGTTGCGCGGAACGCCGCGACAAGAAGCGTCGGGAGTTCGGAAAGAAATCCGACGGTGTCGGAAAGTATCGCCCTGGTGCCGCCCGGCAGTTCGATCCCGCGCAGTGTCGGATCGAGCGTCGCAAACAAGAGATCCTCCGCACGCACGTTCGCGGCGGTCAGGCGATTGAAGAGCGTGGACTTGCCCGCGTTCGTGTATCCGACCAGCGCCACGACCGGATACGGAACGCGCTTGCGGTTCTGCCGGTGCAGTGAGCGCGTGCGCTTGACGGATTCCAGTTCGCGCTCGATCCGGATGATGCGCTCGTCGATCTGGCGCCTGTCCGCCTCGATCTGCGTCTCGCCGGGGCCGCCGAGAAAGCCGAAGCCGCCGCGCTGCCGCTCG
>CAZFPR010000074.1:3257-13658 GCA_964521045.1 uncultured Hyphomicrobiales bacterium | reverse complement strand
CCTTCTCTTTTTTGCATTTGCTTCTTCACACTCGCCGCCGGTATTGTCCGCGAGTAAATTTCAAATGACCAACCACACCCTCGACCTTCGCGGCCTCAAATGCCCCCTGCCCGTGCTGAAGGCGCGCAAAACCATGAAGGGTCTTGCCCCGGGCGACCGCCTGACGCTCGAATGCACGGACCCGATGACCGCAATCGACGTACCGCATTTCGCGAACCAGGATGGCCACCAAATCGAACAGCAGGAACGCCGTGACGATCTCTATGTTTACCGGATCGTCAAAGGCCGCTAGGCCGCTCGCAGTTCTTCTGGCGCTCGCATTCATTTCAGCGGCACTGACCGCAACCGCAAGCGGACAGCCGCGCTGGTTATCCATTCCGGCAAAGCCGGCACTCCCGCAACACACGGACAGCGGCCATGTCGAGCGCAAGGATGCGCGGCTTTGGTATGCGGTCTATGGCGACAGCGCGAAACCGGCAGTTCTCCTCCTGCACGGCGGCGGCGGCAGTTCCGACCACTGGTCTCATCTCGTTCGCGATCTGATGCGCGACTACCGCGTGATCGTTTTCGATTGCCGCGGACAGGGCCGCAGCACGAACGATGCTCCAGCGATTTCATACGAGCAGATGGCGGACGACGCTATCGCCGTACTGGACAAACTGCTTGTCCGGCAAGCGTCGGTCGTCGGCTGGAGCGACGGCGCGAACATCGGATTCTATCTGGCGTTACGCCATCCCGAACGCATAACAGCGCTCGGCGCCTTCGCCGGCAATGCGCGCCCCGACGGCTATCAGCCCAACGAGAACCCCGGAACCATGAACGCCTATATGGCGGCTGCGAACGCCGACTACCGCCGCCTGTCGCCGCATCCGGACAAGCGTGCGCTCATGCTGGAACTGCTTGGCGCAATGTGGAAAACGCAGCCGGCGCTTTCGGCTTCCGATCTACGCGCGATCAAGGTTCGTACCGCGATCCTGCATGCGGAGCATGACGAAATCATCCGCCGCGCGCATGCCGCAGAAATCGCGAAGCGCATTCCGAATGCCCGTTTCGTGCTCCTACGCGGTGTAAGTCACTTCGCGCTGTTGCAGGACCCGAAGGGATTCAACAGGGCCGTGCGCGCGCATCTCGGAAAATAGCCGCTTACTTTATCGGGGGCGTCGGCAGCGACGCCACGCCGGGCTCCATATGAAAAACGTACGAGAGCGAATACCAATCGTCCGCACTCCCGCCGCCCGGCATCTCGCCCGAACGTTTCCTGAAGTCGCCGATCAGTCTTTTGGTCACGCCAAAGACGACGTCGGACTCAAGTAACGGATCGTCATCCGCAAAGACCTGCGTAATCAGAGTCTTGAAGCCGTCCTTGAACAGCAGGAAATGCAGATGTGCCGGCCGGAACGGATGCCGATCTTGTGCGCGCAGGAGTTCGCCGACAGGCCCATCGACCGGCACCGGATAGCCCGCCGGCTTCACCGAGCGGAACGAAAAATTTCCTTGCGCATCGGTCCTGAATTTTCCGCGCAGGTTCATATCCGCCTGGCTGTCGTCCTGATTTTCGTACATGCCCACCGGCGAAGCCTGCCAGACGTCGATCTCGACATCGGCAAGCGGAGCCCCGTTCTGATCGCGTACTTCCGCCTCGACGAAAAGTGCGGGTCCCGGCGTCTCCGAGCGGACGATACTGCCTCCACTCTTAGTCACCGGCGACTTCATGCGCCAGAACGGTCCGAGCAGCGCCGCCGCCGTTTCCGTGTTTCCGCCTGCGCCGTTGTTCATCAGGCAGACGAGCGTGGAAAGACCGATGGCGTCCGAAGCCAAAATCGCTTCGTTATGCGTGTCGCTGGTTCGCTTGCCGAGTTCGACGACATATCCGATTGCCCGCTCCCATTCGGGCTCGGTCAGCCTGACTTCGCGCGCGAAGTCGTGCAGGTGCCGGACCAGCGCCGTAATAATTTCCCTGAACCGCGGATCGGCGGTTTTCTCCATCGCCGTCAGCACGGCGGGAGTCACTTCGTTTTCCGCCTCGATGAACATGCGGCCAGCGCGTCAGGTCTTGAAGCGCGGATCGAGATAGTCGCGCAGGCTGTCACCGAACAGGTTGAAGGCGAAGACTGCGAGGCTGATGGCGACGCCCGGGAATATGATCATCCACGGTGCCTCGCGGAAGAAGTCCGCCGCGTTTCCGGAAAGCATGAGGCCCCAGGCGGCAGTCGGCTCCGTGACGCCGAGCCCGAGGAAGGAAAGCGAGGCTTCGAGCAGAATTGCCTGCGCGATGAACGCCGTAAACATGATGAGGAACGGCGCGACCACGTTTGGCGCCATGTGACGGAAGATGATCCGCATGTCCTAATACCCGGCCGCCCTCGCAGCATCGATGTAGGGCATGACGTTCACGGACAGCGCCGCCGCACGAACTACGCGCGCCACGCGCGGAACGATCGGGATCGCGATCGCAATGACCAGATTGACATCGACGCCGTACACCACGGTCTTGCGAAGTGCTGCGACGACGACGAGCGCAAGCACGATGATCGGGAACGCGAGCAGGATATCGACGAAGCGCTGAATCCAGTTGTCTACCCGTCCACCGAAATAGGCGGAGGCGATGCCGAGAACGGCGCCGATCGTGGAACCCATCAAGGACGACGCAAATCCGATCACCAACGCGGTGCGCGATCCGTAAATGATCCGCGAGAGAATATCGCGGCCAAATGCGTCCGTGCCCAACCAGTGATCCCAGGACGGCGCGGAAAGAATGGCGGCGAAATTGATGCTGAGGGGATCGTAGGGCGCAACCACCTGCGGAAACAGCCCGGCAAACATCATGATCGCGATCACGACGAAGCTCACCGCACCCATCGGCTGCTGCCGGACGAACGACAGGACCGGATTGGGCCGCTTGGGCAGCACAAACGAATTTGCCGACATGGCTTGGGGCGTGTTTGCCATCAGTTACCGTACCGGATGCGCGGGTCGAACACCGCGTAGAGGAGATCGACCGCGAGATTGATGACGACGTAGAAGCACGCGATGATAATCACCATGCCCTGAATGAGCATGAAATCGTTGCGGGAAACGCTCTGCACGAAAAGCTGGCCGATGCCGTTGAGGTTGAACACCTGCTCCGTCACCACCAGGCCGCCGATCAGAAAGGCGAACTCGAGCCCCATCACCGTAATCGCTGGCAAAAGCGCGTTGCGCAGTGCATGACGCGAGACCACGAGCTTCTCGTACACGCCCTTCGCGCGGGCAGTGCGGATGTAGTCTTCCGCGAGTACTTCGAGCAGCGACGAGCGGATCATGCGGGCCGTCACCGCGCAGTAGCGGTAACCGACAGCGAGCGCTGGCCAGATCAACTGTGAAAGGTTCGCGACCGGATCCTCGTAGATCGGCGTGAATGTAATGGGCGGCAGCCAGTTAAACAGCGCCAGCAAGGTCAGCATGATAATCATGCCGAACCAGAACGATGGAATAGACAGTCCGCCGATCGTTATGATGCGTACGACGTAATCGATCCAGGTATTCCTGAACAGCGCCGCGGCGGTACCTAGCGGAATGGATATGATTGTTGCGAATATGGTCGCGAGAATCGCCACCTCAAGCGACAACTCAAGCCGGATGAGAATCTCTTCGATGACCGGACGCTCGGTCCACATCGAAATTCCGAGATCGCCACGCGCAAGGCCCCACATGTAATCGCCGAACTGGACGATCAGCGGCCGGTCGAGACCGAGACGCTTGCGCTCCTGATCCACGACCTCCTGCGTGACGTTACCGCCGTCTCCGCGGAGCTTGATCTCGACGATGTCTCCGGGAACGACCCGCAGCATGAAGAAAACGAGCACCGCGACGCCGATCAGCGTCGGGATCGTCAAAAGAAGACGTTTGAGCGTGTAGAGCAGCATCCGGAAATTCCCGCGGCCCGGCCTATCGCCGGGCCGCAGGTCCTTTTTACGTTACTGGTTGAGCCAGACTTCGGCCAGATCCTGACCGAGGTTGTGGCTCGGCGACATTTTCCAGCCCATCACCGTCTTGTGGCTCAGCACAATACGGTGCCACCACAGCAACGGCTGCTGATAGGCCTGATCGAACAGACGTTTCTCCAGTGCCATGATATGCGCACGGCGCTTCTGAAGATCGGTCTCGCGGAGTTGAAGCTCGTAGAGCTTGTCGATCTCGGCGTCGTCGTAGCGGGACAGGTTGAGCGGATTCTTGCTCGCGGAGAGAAACTTCGTCAGCGACAGCGTCGGATCGTCGTTGAAGAGGTTCGAGAAGTCGATTGCGACTTCATAGTTCCCGCTTCGCATGGCCGCGATGTACGGCCCGGTATCCGACTGCTTGTGCTCGACCTCGACGCCGATCTGGCGCCACTGATCGACCAGGAAGATGCCGGCCGGCGTGTATGGCATCGCAAGGTTGCGGTTCCAGAGCACGAACTTCAGCTTTTCATGTCCCGCTTCCTTGAGCAGCTTGCGCGCCTCGGCACGGGCAGCCTTGATGTCCTTCGAGAAGCCGGGAAGTTTCACGAGTTCGGCTTCCGGCGTCGCCAGCGGCGAACCCGGACGCACGACACCGCCGACAGCGCGGAGCGTCGAGATCTTCGAGAGGCCCTGGCTACCGCCCCAACGGTCGATCGCCATCAGGAGCGCCTTGCGGACGCGGACGTCGTTGAACGGCGGCTTCTCGGTGTTGAACAGGACGAGAAGATTCAGCGTCCAGCTCGACTCTTCGACACGCAGCTTGTCGCCCATCGCGGCGACCATGCGGTCGCGGTCGGCAGGAGAAACGCCGCGGAATTCGGCCAGCACCTGGCCGCCCTGCAAGGCGTTCAGCATCGCCGCCGCCTGAAGGGTGAAGATGCCCCGATAGCTGTCGAGATAGGGCAAGCCCTTCTTGAAGTAGCTGTCGTTGCGCTTGCCCGCGACGTGGCTGCCCTTCACGTGTTCGACGAAGGTGAAGGGTCCCGTGCCGTTGACCTTCGTGCGCGGGAAGTTCGCATCGCCCGCGAGATCCTTCGCGGAGTACACCGTATTCCACGGGCTCGCGAAGTGATCGAGCATCGAGGAGTTCGCCTTGCTCAGCTTGAACACGACCGTGGTCGGGTTCGGCGTCTCGATGCTTTCGATGTCGGCGAAGGTCGCGCGGCGATTGGAAACCACGCCCTGCGCCGGAGCGCGCAGACGATCATAGGTCGCCTTGATGTCCGCAGAGCTGAACGGCGTGCCGTCGTGGAACTTCACGCCGTCATGCAGGGTGAAGGTATAGGTCAGCTTGTCCGGCGAAACGGTCCACGACTTCGCGAGATCGCCTTCGATCTCGGGGAACTTGCTGAGATTGTAGCGCAAGAGCGTCGAATAGAACGGCGACGAGAAATGGAGCGTCGCATAGGTGTCGCTGCCGTGCGGATCGTAGTTCGGCGCTTCCGCGCTGATCGCAAAGTTGAAGTGCCCGCCGCGTTTCGGCTGCTGCGCTTCCGCTTGCGGCGCCGCCGCGAGCGACAGCACCGCCGCGCCGGCGAGGCCGAGAAGTAGCCTTTTCATTGTATCCTCCCTATTGGCCGTATCGTTGTTGTTTGGCGTCTTCCTCTTGAACGTGCCTGTTGTCCGGCACTTTATGTTCGATGCCCGCTATCCGGCGTGATGACACGCCACGAGATGGCCCTTTTTCAGTTCGCGAACTTTAGGGACATCCTGCTTGCAGACGTCGGTTGCGATCGGGCAGCGCGTATGGAACACGCAGCCCGACGGCGGGGTCAAGGGCGAAGGTATTTCGCCCCGCAGTGCACGCGGCGCGCGAGCTTTTTCGACGCGCGGATCTGGGATTGGCGCCGCATCGAGCAACGCCTTCGTATAGGGATGCAGCGGCTGCGCATAAATTTCGTCGCGATCCGCCAGTTCCATGATCTTGCCGAGATACATGACCGCCACGCGATCGGAAATGTGCCGAACCACGGCAAGATCGTGGGCGATAAAAAGATACGTCAGGCCAAGACGCGCTTGAAGGTCCTCTAATAGATTGATGACCTGCCCCTGAATGGAAACGTCGAGCGCGGATACCGGCTCGTCGCAGACGATCAGCGACGGCTCCAGCGCCAGCGCACGAGCGATGCCGACGCGCTGCCTCTGGCCGCCCGAAAGCTCGTGCGGGTAGCGTTCCGCCATATAAGGAAACAGTCCGACCTGACTGAGCAGTTCGCCGGTGCGGTCGAGACGCGCCTTCTTCTCGGGAACGATATTGTAGACCTTCAGCGGTTCGCCGATGATCTCGCCGACCGTCATGCGCGGATTCAGCGACGAATACGGATCCTGAAAGATGACCTGGATCTTGCGGCGCAGGCTTCGCATCTCGCGGCCGCTGTGATGCGTCATGTCGGTTCCGTTGAACAGGATCGAACCGTCCGTCGCCTCGTCGAGCCGGAGCACTACGCGCCCCACCGTGGTCTTGCCGCAACCGGATTCGCCGACAAGCCCGAGCGTCTCGCCTTGCGCGATCGAGAACGAAACATCGTCGACCGCGCGAACCGTCGCCATTTCCGAGGAAAAGAATCCCGCGCCGGCGGCTTTGACGCCGAAGTATTTCTTGAGTCCCTTTACTTCGAGGATCGGCGTGCTGCCGATCTGCGATTGAGCACCTGACGCGCCGCCGCTCGGAAACTCGACCTTCAGTTTACCGCTGGAGATTTCATCGACGCGATGGCAACGGGCTTCGTGGCCCTTACCCAGGTCGATCAGCGAAATCGGCTGCTCGCACTTTTCGAGCCGGTGCGGACAGCGCGGCGCGAAGCGGCAGCCTTGCGGCGGCATGCGCAGGTCCGGCGGCAGTCCTTCGATGGTCTGCAATTTCGTGCCGCGCGGCTCGTCCAGACGCGGCACCGAATGCATGAGGCCGTTCGTATAGGGATGTGCGGGCTTCAGGAAAATGTCGTCCGCGGTTCCCTTTTCGATGATGTTCGCCGCATACATCACGTTCACGCGGTCGGCGTAACGCGCCACGATGCCGAGATTGTGCGTGATGATGATGAGCGCGATCCCGAGTTCGCGCGACAGATTCTTCATCAGTTCGAGAATCTGCGCCTGAATGGTCACGTCGAGCGCGGTGGTCGGTTCGTCGGCGATGATGAGCTTCGGTTTGCAGGCAAGGCCGATCGCGATCATGACGCGCTGGCGCATGCCGCCAGAAAGCTGGTGCGGATACTGCGAAAGCCGCCGCTCGCCGTCGGTGATGCCGACCTGCTGCATCAGTTCGAGCGCCCGCGCCTGCGCATCCTGTTCCGACATTTTCAGATGGATCAGGAGCGGCTCCATGATCTGCATTCCGATCGGAAGGACCGGATTGAGCGAGGTCATCGGCTCCTGGAAAATCATCGAGATTTCGTGGCCGCGCACGGCCCGCATCTCTTCGTCGGAGAGTTCGAGCAGATTGCGGCCTTCAAGCAGAATGCGTCCGCCGGTCACGCGGCCCGACTTCGCAAGCAGCCGCATGATGGTCAGCGCGGAGACCGATTTTCCGCAACCGGACTCGCCCACGACCGCGACCACTTCGCCACGGTTGACGCTATACGAAACGCCCTCGACCGCGCGCACAGTGCCGCGCGACGTCTCGAAACGAACGTGCAGGTCTTCTACGGCTAGCAGGGGCACGGGCGACTGCGCCTTGTGCGACTGAGACTGAACTTGTGCTTCCACCCAGAGACTCGATTGTTATTTCGTTATTTTCGTCGTCCCATTTGTTTTATAACCAATCAAATCATCAATAGGAAGAATTGCACTCATACCGGTGCCAGATTGCCGCGCCCCGATATTGCGCTGCGGCATTCTGATTTTTTATTCTCGTCTTTACACGCTGGATACGACATCAAGCACAGAAAACGGCGCCAGACGCCGTCATTCCTTCCACATCGGCGCGGCTGAAGCCGTGCTGATGCAAAACCTCTGCGGTGTGTTCCCCAAAAATTGGTGCGCCGCGGTGTACGCCGCCGGGCGTTGCTGAAAATTTCACCGGCGCGCCGAGCGTTTTCATCGCTCCGATCCGGGTGTGATTCACCTCGACGACCATGTCGCGCGCGACGGTCTGTTCATCTGCATGCATCTGCAAAACGTTCAGCACGGGACCGGCAGGAACCTTTGCCTGCTCCAGTGCCGTCAGCCATTCCGCACTCGTGCGCTTTTTGAATTCGACGGCCAGTTCGGCGGCGAGCGCTTCGCGATGAACGAGACGTCCCGCCGCCTCTTTGAACCGCGGGTCCTCACCGAGATCGGCGCGGTTCAAGAGTTCGATTGTGCGAAGCCAGGTCGCCTGATTGGCAGCGCCGAGATTGATGTAACCATCCTTCGTCGCAAAGGCCTCATACGGCGCGTTCAGCGGATGCGCGGAACCCATCGGCCCGGGCGCAACGCCGGTCGCAAGCGCAATCGCCGACTGCCAGAAGGTATGCACGATCCCCGCTTCGAATAACGACGTATCGACGAACTGCCCCTTACCGGTCTGCGTGCGCGCGTGAAGGGCCGCGAGGATTCCCATCGCTCCGAGAATACCGGCGGTAATATCGGTGACCGGCGCGCCGACTTTCACGGGCGGCCGTCCCGGCCCCTCGCCCGTAATCGACATCAGTCCGCTCATGCCTTGTGCGATCAGATCGAAGCCGCCGCGATCGGCGTAAGGTCCCGTGCGCCCGAAACCCGAGATCGCGCAATAGATCAGGCGCGGGTTCAAATCCCTCAGCGTCTCGTAGCCGAGCCCCATGCGCTCCATCACGCCGCGGCTGTAATTCTCCATGACGACGTCGGCATCCGCGAGCAGGCGGCGCACAACTTTCTTGCCTTCATCGGTTTTCAGATTGACCGCGATGCCGCGCTTGTTGCGGTTCATCATCATGAAAGACGCCGCCTCGTCGCCGATTTTCGGCGGGACAGTACGGCGCAGATCGTCGCCGCCGGGCATCTTCTCTACCTTGATTACGTCCGCGCCCATGTCCGCGAGCATCAAGCCGCAGACTGGCCCCGCCATCACATGACAAAGCTCGATCACCTTGAGGCCAGAGAGCGGTCCTTTGCCGGCTGTCATCAACGCCCTCTGAATTTCGGTTTCTTCTTTTCGAGAAAGGCGCGATAGCCGATCTGGAAATCCTCTGTGCCGAAGCAGTCATAACTCTCGTCGAGTTCGTCTTGCCGCAGCGGCTTCGGCTCAAGCAGGCGGCGGACAAACTTCTTGTGCCAGCGCGCGGCGAGCGGCGCGCCTTCCGCGATACGGCGGGCGGTGTCGTAAACTTCGCTTTCCAGCTTCTTGTCCGGCACGACACGATTGACGAGCCGCATGCCCGCGGCCTCCGTCGCGCCGACGATTTTTCCTTCGAGCAGCATCTCGAGCGCCACCGAAGGACCGACGACGTCGAGCAGTGCTTTCAGCTCGGCATAGGCGACGACAAGACCGAGCCGGTTTACCGGCACGCCGAAGCGAGCGCTTTCGCCCGCGATCCGGATGTCCGTGCGGCTCGCGATCTCAAGCCCGCCGCCGACACAGGGGCCGACGATCATCGAAATCACCGGATGCGGACAATCCGAGATCGCAACCAGCGCCGGATGAATAGCCTTTCCGTAGGCCCGCGCGGAAGCGATGTCGTAGCGCTCGCGTTCGAACTCCGCGATGTCAGCGCCTGCCGCAAAGGCCTCGCCCGCGCCACGCAACACGATACAGCGTGTCTGATCGCGATCGTGCGAAAGCTCCTCGAAAGCAGTCCGGAGCTGGCGCCACATCGGAAGCGAGAGCGCGTTCAAACGGCCCGCGTTCTCGATTACGACCGTCGCGATGGCGCCGTCTTTTTTATACGTGACGCTGCCGCTCATGACGCTCTCCCTTGGCATTTGCCCGGCGTTTCGCTCTACCCTGCGTCGGCCGCAAACCCCGCTGCCTTGATGCCTGCGATACCTGCGGCCTCGTCGTTCTCCGAAGTGTCGCCGGAAACGCCCACCGCGCCGATGATCGCGCCGCCGGCGTTGCGGATCAACACGCCACCCGGAACCGGAATGAAGTCGCCGCCGAACACATGCGCGATCGCCGCGCCGAAATGCGGACGCTCGCGTACGCGCGCATCCACCGCGCGTCCCCCGATGCCCATGCCGAGGCAGCCATGCGCCTTGCCATGCGCGATCTCAAAACGACGCAGGCTCGAATTGTCCTCGATGGCGCAGGCAACCATCGCACCACGCGCGTCGAGCACGACGACGCCCAATGGCTTGAACTTGGAATCCCGAGCGAACTTCAATCCTGCGCCGACGATGGTCTGCGCCTTTTCCAGTGTCAGTTCCGACATCTTTCTCTCCCTGTATGCTTCTTGCTTATTATGATCGTTCGCCGCGCAGGCTCATGGCGAGCACTCGCGCGACGTGAAGGGCTTCGCGCCCC
>CAZFPR010000074.1:0-3247 GCA_964521045.1 uncultured Hyphomicrobiales bacterium | reverse complement strand
CGATCTGGTCCCGGCAGGACGTGCCGTCGGCGACGATGATCGCGCCGTCGTCCGCCTTGCGGATCGCCGGCAGCAGGATCAGCTCACCCATGGCAAGCGACACGTCGATGGTATGTTTGCCATAGCCGAAGCTCCCGGCCATACCGCAACAGCTTGACTCTACGGCCTCCAGTTCAAGTTCAGGTATAACTTTAAGAGCCTGCTGTACGGCGCTCATGGCCCCAAACGACTTCTGGTGGCAATGGCCATGCAGGAGCGCCTTCCGGCCGAGCGGCTTGAGGTCGAGTTTCATGCGGCCTGCCGAGGTTTCGGCGGCGATAAACTCCTCAAACAACATCACCTGCGAGGCCACCGCTGCGGTGTCCGCACTGCCCTTCAGGAGCGCCGGTATCTCGTCCCGGAAGCCGAAGGTGCAGCTCGGCTCGAGCCCGACCACCTTCATCCCGCGATCCACGAAGGGCTTAAGGGCCGCAATCGTGCGCGCAGCTTCTTCCTTCGCCTGCTTCACCGCCCCGACCGATAGAAACGTCCTGCCGCAGCAGAGCGGGCGCTTGTCCGCGCCGGCAAAGTGCACGCGGTAGCCTGCGCTCTCCAGCACCTCGACCGCGGCATCGAGATTCTCGCGTTCGAAATAGCGATTGAAGGTATCGGCAAACAGCACGACTTCGCCACCCGCTCCCTCGATGCTTTCGCGCTCGCGGAACACGTCGGAGCGCCACTTCGGCAGTTCGCGGCGCGCGCTGAACCCTGTGAACCATTCAGAGAGCTTCGCAGCACCCGGCACGATATCCCGCAGGTTGAGAAGCCAGCCGATCTTTGCCGCGAGCGGCGCATAGCGCGGAAGCCAGCCGACCAGCCGGTCACGCAGCGAATAGCCGTGCTTCGCCGCGCGGGCGGCGAGCACCTCGATCTTCATGCGCGCCATGTCCACGCCGGTCGGGCACTCGCGGCGGCAGCCCTTGCAGGAGACGCAAAGTTCGAGCGTATCCATCATCTCGGCGGAGGTGAGCGCGTCCTTCCCGAGCTGGCCGGAGATCGCGAGCCGCAAAGTATTCGCACGCCCTCGCGTCACGTCGCGTTCGTCCCGTGTAACGCGATAACTCGGGCACATCACATTGCCAGCGGCATTCCGGCATGCGCCGTTGTTGTTGCACATCTCGACGGCGCCCTGAAAACCTTGCGCGCCGCCCGTGTACTCCGACCAGTCCATCGCAGGTCGGAAATCCTCAAGTCCGTAATGCGGGCCGTAGCGGAAGTTCGCGCGGTCATCGAATTTCGGCGCGTGCACGATCTTGCCGGGGTTGAACAGCGGCTTCGGATCGAAGCGCGATTTTACTTCTTCAAAGGCACGCACCAACTGAGTGCCGAACATCGTCTCGTGAAACTCGGAACGCACCAGGCCGTCACCGTGCTCGCCCGAATGCGAGCCTTTGTATTCTCGCACCATCGCGAAGGCTTCCTCCGCGATCGCGCGCATGGCCTTCACGTCTTTGTCCTGCCGGAGATTGAGCACCGGCCTCACGTGCAGGCAACCCACCGATGCATGCGCGTACCAGGTGCCGCGGGTGCCGTGCTTATGGAAAATTTCCGTGAGCCGTGCGGTGTAGTCGGCGAGATGCTCAAGCGGCACGGCGCAATCCTCGACGAAGGAGATCGGCTTGCCCTGCTCCTTCATCGACATCATCACGTTCAGGCCCGACGCGCGAAGCTCGGCAATCGCCGTCTGCAAGGCAGGATCGGCGACATCGACCACGCCGCCCCATTTCGCGCCCTGCTTCTCCCAGCCGAAACCGAGATAGTTCATCACGTCGTGAAGATGCGAAAGCCGCTTGCGGTTCTCCTCTTCGCCAGCATCGAACTCGACGAGCAGCACCGCGTCGGGCTTGCCGCGCACGAATTTCTCCAGCGTCGGCCGGAACATCGCGATCTCGCGGGCAAGCTCGATCATGGTGCGGTCTACAAGCTCGACCGCGATCGGACCGGTTTTCACGAGATGCTGGGCCGCATTCATCGCTTCATAGAAGCTGCCGAAGTGACAGGCTGCGACGATGCGTTTGCCGAGCACCGGCCAGAGCTTCAGCTCGACCTTGGTCGTGAAGGCGAGCGTGCCTTCGGAGCCGATCAATATGTGCGCGAGATTGAGATCGTTCCTGCCCGGAACCAGCGCGTCGAGATTGTAGCCGCCGACGCGGCGCTGCACTTTGGGAAAGCGTTCTTCGATCTCGGCGGCTTCGCGTGTGCCGAGCGCGAGCAGATCGCGCGCAAGCGGCTTCAGCTTAGAACCTTCGGGAATGTCGGAAAGGTCGCGGTTAGCGCGGCCGAAATGCGCGGCGTTGCCGTCCGCGAAAACGGCTTCCATCGAAATCACGTTGTCGCGCATGGTGCCGTAGCGCAGCGAGCGCCCGCCACAGGAGTTATTCCCGGCCATGCCGCCGATGGTCGCGCGCGAGGCGGTCGAAACGTCGACCGGATACCAGAGCCCGAGCGGACGCAGCTTGCGATTGAGGTCGTCGAGCACGATGCCAGGCTCGACCACGCAGCGCCTGTTTTCGGCATCGACTTCGAGAACGCGGTTAAGGTGTTTCGAGCAATCGACGACCAGTGAATGATTGATCGTCTGGCCGCACTGGGAGGTGCCGCCGCCGCGCGCGAGGACAGTCGCCCCCTCCTGATTGGCCAAACCAATCGCCGCCTTGGCCTCTTCTATTGTGCGAGGCACAACGACGCCAAGCGGCATCATCTGGTAGTGCGAAGCATCGGTGGCGTAACGGCCGCGGTTGAACGCATCGAACAGCACGCCGCCCGTGACTTCCCGGCGGAGTTTCCGCTCCAGACCTGGCATCATGACGTTCATCGGCTGCGCTCCCGCATTGCTGCATGGGGGATGCGGCTTGCACGCTGCTTGACCGGGATGCACGGATAATTCACAGGACTGCCGACTTGTTATTCAATCACGCGCACCTTTTGCGCATTGCAGACTACCGGGGGATCAAAGTGGCGTCTAATCGTTCGCGCACCGCAGGCAGGCATTTTCTCCAGATCCCCGGCCCATCGCCCATTCCCGACCGGGTTCTCAGGGCGATGGACATGCCCATCATCGATCACCGCGGGCCGGAGTTCGGCAAGCTTGCCCGCCGCGTGCTCGACGGCATCAAGACGATTTTCAAGACCACAAACCCGGTCATCATCTATCCCTCGTCCGGCACCGGCGCATGGGAAGCGGCGCTCGTGAACACGCTCTCCCCCG
>CAZFPR010000073.1:5773-13733 GCA_964521045.1 uncultured Hyphomicrobiales bacterium | reverse complement strand
GAACCGATCACATAACGCGGCACATGCCCGGTGCCGATCAGTGTCGATGTGACGACCGGGCCCCAACCGCCGCCTCCCATCGCGTCCAGCGTGCCGCCGGCGAAACCGATCATCGGCATGCCGCGGCGGCTCGCCTCGACCTCGCCGAACTTCCGGAACCCGCGCACCAGAATGAGAAGGCCGATCAGCAACAGGTATCCGTTGACGAACGGCGCGATCGCCTTGCCGTCCACGTTCGAAAGCACGGTCGCGCCCACGATGCCGCCGACCACGCCCGGAACGGCGATACGCTTCACGATCGTCCACGACACGTTCTTTGCCGCGACATGGGAGGCCCCCGACGCGGCAGTCGTGAAAATTTCCGCGATATGGATCATCGCGCTCGCCTGCGCGGGCGCGACGCCTGTCGCCATGAGTACGGAAGAACCGATCACGCCAAAGGCCATGCCCAATGCGCCGTCGATCAACTGGGCGAAAACGCCGATCGCGACGAACGTCCAGAAATCGGCCCCGAATTCCATGCCTTACCTCGACAATAGGGACTGCCGGAGTCCCCGCTAGTAATTCCCGCCGCGGATGAAGCGGATAATCCCGGCGGTGACTTCTTGTTCCTGACCGAGGAAACCGTGCGGGGAACTGCCTCCGCAGGCATCGGCGCCGGGCACGCTGCCGCCTTTTGCCCCGCCGGTCACGGTTACCGCCTGTTCGCGCACGCCGTTGGTGCGCGCGAGGATCGACACGCCGAGCGAAGGCGGCGTGCGGATACAGGCATCCGCGGCATGCACCACGACAAGAACCGGCACCTTGATCGCTTCAAGCGGCACCGAAAATACGGTCTGCGCGACCCATGCCTTGCGGCCGCGAGGATTTCCCGACGTAAGGGGTGAAGTGATGACAAGCCCGTCGGGTGCGTTTTCGCCCGTGAGCCGCGACGCGGCATTGACGGCAGAAATCGAACCGCGGCTCGTGCCGACGAGCCATACCGGAAGCTTGGTACGCTTCCGCAGATCGGCGACGACCTTGCCGAGATCTTCGGCGTGCAGCGGCGAGATGCGAAATCCGCCGAGCCCATCCTCGCCGCGATGATCGGACGGCGCATCGACCAGCGCCGTCGCGAAGCCTTCCTTCTGGAAAAGATCCTGGGTGCGGATCAGCGAATTGCCGGTCAGCTTTCGCGCGCATCCGGCTTTGTCGAGATCGGCAAAACCCGCGCCGCCCGGAAGCAGCACAAGGACCGCTGTCGCGTTTGCCGGCGCATTGAAGCTGTAGGCGAACTTCGTCGTGTTATGACCGTCGAGTTCGATCAGTTCGCCGCAGCGCTTGGTGTGCTGCGATACCGCGGGAAACGCAATAAGTGCTCCGCAGAACAGCGCGGAGAAGAGGATCGATCGCGCATAGCGCGCGATCACATCCCCTCCGGCCCGCGCGCGATCGCGGCGATCCCGGTGCGCGAACACTCGATAAGCCCGAGCGGCTCCATCAACACCAGAAACTGATCGATCTTGTCGGTCTTGCCGGTCAGCTCAAAGATGAAGCTTTCGGTCGTGGCGTCGATCACGCGCGCGCGGAAGGCGTCGGCAAGACGCAAGGCTTCCACGCGGTTGTCGCCCTTGCCGCGCACCTTGATCAGCGCAAGCTCGCGCTCGAGCGCACGGCCGCTCTCGGTGAGATCGACCACGCGATGCACGGGCACGAGACGCTCGAGCTGATGCTTGATCTGCTCGATCACCATCGGCTTGCCGGTGGTCGCGACCGTGATGCGCGAGAGATGCTTCTCGTGCTCGGTCTCCGACACCGTGAGACTGTCGATGTTGTAGCCGCGGCCCGAGAACAGGCCGATGACGCGCGCGAGCACGCCCGGCTCGTTATCGACGAGCACGGACAGCGTACGGCGCTGCTCGCGCTCGTCGGTCTGCGGCGACGGATAATGTGTCGTGGTCGGGATGACTGCCATATTCATTACACCAACATCTTTCCTTCTTCGGTGACCGCATCGCCGATGCTTTCGGCGGCGTCACCCAGGATCATTTCATTGTGCGCACGGCCCGACGGAATCATCGGGAAGCAATTTTCCTGCTTGTCGACAAGACAGTCGAAGATCACCGGTTTATCGACGTTGATCATCTCCTTGATCGCGGCGTCGAGATCGCCCGGCTTCGAGCAGCGGATGCCGACCGCGTGATAGGCCTCGGCGAGCTTCACGAAATCCGGGAGCGCCGCGGAATAGGATTCCGAATAGCGCCCGCCATGCAGCAATTCCTGCCACTGGCGCACCATGCCCATGTATTCGTTGTTCAGGATGAAAATCTTGATCGGCAGGCGATACTGAACCGCCGTCGAGATTTCCTGCATTGTCATCAGCACCGACGCTTCACCGGCAACGTCGATGACAAGCGACTTCGGGTGCGCGAGCTGCACGCCGACCGCGGCCGGCAGCCCGTAGCCCATCGTGCCTAACCCACCCGACGTCATCCAGCGGCGTGGCTCCTGAAAGTGCAGGTGCTGTGCCGCCCACATCTGGTGCTGGCCGACTTCGGTGGTGATGTAAGTGTCGCGGTCCTTGGTCAGTTCATAGAGACGCTCGACCGCGTATTGCGGCTTGATCACGTCGTTCGACTTTTTGTAAGCAAGCGATTTGCGCGCACGCCATTTGTTGATCTGCGTCCACCAATCGGCGAGCGCCTTCTTATCCGGCTGTGCCGAAGAAGTGCGCCACAGGCGAACCATGTCTTCAAGAACATGCGCGCAGTCGCCGATGATCGGGATATCGACCTTCACGTTCTTGTTGATCGAGGAGGGATCGATGTCGATATGAATCTTCTTCGAATGCGGCGCGAAGGCGTCCAAGCGCCCGGTGATGCGGTCGTCGAAGCGGGCACCGATGCAGATCATCACGTCGCAATCGTGCATTGCCCAATTCGCTTCGTAAGTGCCGTGCATGCCGAGCATGCCGAGCCACTGCGGATTGGCCGCAGGAAAAGCGCCAAGGCCCATCAAAGTAGAAGTAACCGGATAGCCGGTGAGCTTCGCGAGTTCACGAAGCAGCACGGAGGCTTCATTGCCCGAATTGATGACGCCGCCGCCGGTATAAAACAGCGGACGCTTCGCGTTCTTCATCAGTTCGATCGCGGCCTGAATCTTCGCCATGTCCCCCTTGAGACGCGGCTTGTAGGACTTGTGCTCGACATTCTTCGGGCCGGTGTATTTGCCCTTGGCGAACTGAATGTCTTTCGGAATGTCGACCACGACCGGACCCGGGCGGCCCGAGCCCGCAATGTAGAACGCTTCGTGCAGGATGCGCGAAAGATCGTTCACGTCTTTGACGAGATAATTGTGCTTCGTGCAGGGGCGCGTGATGCCGACGGTGTCGCATTCCTGGAATGCGTCGTTGCCGATCAGGTGTGTCGGCACCTGCCCGGTGATGACGACGAGCGGGATCGAGTCCATCAGCGCATCGACGAGGCCGGTGACGGCGTTCGTGGCACCCGGGCCGGAGGTGACGAGCACCGCGCCGACCTTGCCCGACGAGCGCGCATAGCCTTCGGCGGCATGCACCGCGCCCTGCTCGTGGCGGACGAGAATGTGGTTCACGTCCTTCTGTTGGAACAGCGCGTCGTAAATCGGCAGAACGGCGCCACCCGGATAGCCGAACAGGTGCTTCACGCCCTGCTCCGCGAGCGCCTTCACCACCATTTCCGCGCCAGTCATCTCGTTGCTCATCGTCCGCTCCACTCGTTCGTCTTTGTCTGTTTGTTTTCTCGTGTCGAAAACTCTCGTCCCAGAATCGAAAAGGGGCCCCGAAAGACCCCTTTGCGCACCACCTCGACTGCCCGGCTTGTTCAAGCCGTGCGGGGGGTGCGCCCTCCTACTACGAGAATAATCTTGCTCATTGGTCTTCTTTATCGTTCAAAAGTTGCGCGGACCCTAATGGGACCCGCGAGTACCGTCAAGCCTTTATGCGCCCGCCTGCGCAGGCCCGCAAGACGCGTTTTGCGGCAGCCATTCTCACGGGATTGTGGTCCGCGGGATGTTCCGGCCAGGCACGGCACGGCCTAGCTTGGCCCGAACCGGAGCCTGCCGATTTGCCGTTCCTGCGCGAGAAAAACGGGGCGATTTCCCCGCACAAGCTGATCGCCTTCGTGGGCTCCTGCCTGCCCGCGCTCTATCTGCTCGGGCTTGCGGTCAACCGCAATCTCGGTGCGCAGCCGCTCGTGGAACTCACGCACCAGACCGGCGACTGGTCGGTGCGGCTCCTGTTTCTATCGCTCTGCATCACGCCGGCGCGCCGTCTGTTCAACGCGCCGAAGCTGATCTTCATGCGCCGCACGCTCGGCGTCGCGGCATTCTTCTACGTGCTCGCGCATTTCCTGCTCTATGTCATCGACCAGAACTTCGCGCTCGGCACGGTCGCACGGGAAATCGCGCTCAGGCTCTATCTGACCATCGGCTTCGCAGCGCTCGTGATGATGACCGCGCTCGGCGTCACCTCAACCGACGGCATGATCCGCAGCATCGGCGGACAACGCTGGAACAAGTTGCACAAACTGACCTACCTGATCGCGATTCTCGCGGTCGTTCACTTCATGATGCAGAAGAAACTCAACATCTATGAGCCGACCTGGATGGCGGGTTGCCTCGCTTGGCTTCTGTTCTACCGCGCCGTGCAGAAGCGCGTTTACGAAATACGGGTGGCGCATCTGATCGGACTCGTAATCGCATCGGCACTGTTCACGGTGGCCGCCGAAGCGCTGTGGTACGGCCTCCTCACCGGCGTGAACTGGCAGCGCGTCTTGCAGGCGAACCTGATGTTCCCCGATGTGGTGCGTCCGGCCTGGGTCGTGCTCTTCGCAACTTCCGGCATCACACTTGCGTCCCTTGCGGCGCAATGGCTCTGGCCGAAGCAAAGCGCGCGGGAGAAGTTGAGGGCAGCGGAGTAAATCCACTTTCGTCGTCCCCGCGAAAGCGGGGACCCATAACCCCAGCATCAATAATGAGCACAGGGATTATGGATCCCGGCTCGCGCATCGCTTCGCGATTGCTTGGCCGGGACGACTGCTAGAGATTGAGCGCGGCCATCGCGTCTTCCGGCTTCACCCAGCGAAACTCCGGAAGCTGGTTCCGGAACCACGTCTCCTGCCGCTTCGCGTATTGCCGCGTGTCGCGCTTGCCTTGTGCCGAGGCCTCGTCGAGCGAAATTTCTTCGCTCAGATATTTGATGAGCCAAGGCACGCCATGCGCCTTCATCGCAGGCATGCGCGGGTCGAGGCTGCGCGCTTCGAGCGCTTTCACTTCTTCCAGCGCGCCCTCGGCAAGCATCTTGTCGAAGCGTGCATCGATACGCTTTCCCAGTGCTTCACGGTCGGTCTCCAGAAAAATCGCCTGATAGTCGTCCGAATTCAGCGCCGGCACACCCGGCTCCTCCCGCCATTCGGAAAGTCCCCTTCCCGTGGCCTCGACCACCTCAAGCGCACGTAGAATTCGCTGACGATCGGGAACGCGAAGCTCGGACGCCGTGCGCGGGTCGCGCGCGGCAAGGTGCGCGTGCAGCGCTTCGTTGTCCTTGGCGTCGCCAAGATCGCGAACCTGCTGGCGCACTTCGGCTGGCACTTCCGGCACCGCCGACAGCCCTTTCAAGAGCGCACTGAAATAAAGCCCGGTGCCGCCGATCACGATCGCAAGCTTGCCGGCCGCGCGCGCCGACGCGATTTCCTGCTCCGCCTCGCGGAGCCAGCGTCCGGCGGAGTAAATCTCCTCCGCGCCGACATGACCGTAAAGCCGGTGCGGCGCCTGCCGCATTTCCTCGCCGCTCGGCCGCGCGGTGATGATCCGGAGATCGCGGTAGACCTGCATCGAGTCGGCATTGATCACGATGCCGCCCATACGCGCGGCCACTTCCAGCGCCAGCGCGGACTTGCCGCTCGCCGTGGGCCCTGCAATAAGCACCGCGCTTTTCATCATAATAGCGCTCATGTCTCACGTCGCGACCCTCGTTAGCAATCCCGTTCGCCCCGCGGTCGATGCCGCGGCGATTGCGAAAGCGCGCGCGCTCCTGCCGAATGCGATTTCCGAAACCGTGCTGAAACCCGGCATCGCCGCCGATATTTTCTTCGCGCCCGGGCCGGACGCACAGGAGCGCGAGTTAAGCGACCTCGTCCGCGCGGCATTAACGCCCGCCCCAATCGACGTCGTGGTGCAGGAGACCAAATACCGCCGCAAGAAGCTGTTCGTCGCCGATATGGACAGCACCATGATCGACCAGGAATGCATCGACGAGCTTGCGGATTACGCAGGGCTGAAGGCGCATGTCGCAGCGATCACCGAGCGCGCGATGCGCGGCGAGCTTCCCTTCGAACCCGCTCTGCGCGAGCGCGTGGCACTGCTCAAGGATTTGCCGCTTTCCGTGATCGAAGAAACCATCCGGGCGAAGATCACGCTCGCCGCAGGCGGCAAGGAATTGATCGCAACTCTCAAAGCCAACGGCATTTACACGTGCCTCGTCTCCGGCGGCTTCACACTGTTCACGAACGTGATCGCGCAGAAGCTCGGCTTCGACGAGAACCGCGCGAACGAATTACTGATCGAGAACGGCAAACTCTCGGGCAAGGTGAGGGAGCCGATCCTCGGCCGCGCAGCCAAGCTCGCCACATTGCAGGAACTCGCGGGCCGTCTCGGCATCCGGATGGAAGAAACCATCGCCATCGGCGATGGCGCCAACGATCTCGACATGATTACGGCTTCCGGTCTCGGCGTTGCGATCCATGCAAAGCCCGCGGTCGCAGCCGCCGCGCAGGCACGCCTCGATCATGCGGACTTGAGCGCGATCATCTACTGCGCAGGATTCAGCGCGTAGTCTCGCAGCCAGTTCTACGGAATCGAGACGGCGACGAAGCGCTGCTCGCCGCCCGGCGTCAGCAGAAGCAGAAGCGCGGACTTCTTGCCGGACTTCCTGAGCGATTCCACGCGCGCGCGCATCTCGGCGATGGTGGCGACCGGCTCGCCGGAAACTTCGAGCAACACGACGCCAGCCTGGACGTTCTGGTCGGCGGCGTTCGATGTGGGATCGACACTGGTTACGACCAGGCCTTTCGTATTGTTCTTTAACTTGTAGCGCCGCCGCAATTCTTCACTCACGACCGAAAGCTCCAGCCCGAGCGGGCGGTTCAGCGCGGGCTGCTGTTTGGGCTGCTCCGGCTCGACTTTGGTCTGCCGGTTCGGCTTCTTGTCGGGCTCTGCGAGTTTCGCAACCTTGAGCTTGAGCGTGACTTCCTTGCCTTTACGGATGACGACGACATCGACCGTCTGGCCGATGCCGGTGCCGGCGACGATCCGCGGGAGATTCCGCATTTCGCGGACTTCCTGCCCGTTGAAGCGGATGACCACGTCGCCTGCGAGCATCCCGCCCGATTGCGCCGGCCCGTTCTCGCCGACCGAGGCGATCAGCGCGCCGCGCGCGGCGGGAAGCCCGAGGCTTTCCGCGATCTGGTCGTCTACGGCCTGGATCGATACCCCGATCCAGCCGCGTTGAATTTCGCCGGTGTCGCGAAGCTGCTTGATCAGCGGCGCGACCGTATTCGCGGGGATCGCGAAACCGATTCCGATGGAGCCGCCGGTCTGCGAAAAGATCGCGGTATTGATGCCGATGACTTCGCCTTGCAGGTTGAAAAGCGGCCCGCCCGAATTGCCGCGGTTGATCGCAGCGTCGGTCTGGATGAAATCGTCGTAGAGACTCGAGTCGATGTTGCGGTTCCGTGCGGAAATCACGCCGACCGTGACCGAGCCGCCGAGACCGAAGGGGTTGCCGATCGCAATAACCCACTCGCCGACCCGCGCCTTGTCGGAGTCGGCGAAGTTGACGGCCTTCAGCGGCGTCTTCGGTTTCACCCGCAACACCGCGAGATCGACCTTCTCGTCGCGTCCGATGCCGATGCGCAGACGCTTGAAATCGTTGCCGTGAAGATGC
>CAZFPR010000073.1:0-5763 GCA_964521045.1 uncultured Hyphomicrobiales bacterium | reverse complement strand
GTTCCGCTTTCAGCTTCGAGCCGTCGGCAAAGTTGACGATGATTTCGTCCGCGTCCGCGATCACGTGATTGTTGGTGATCACGATGCCCGACGGATCGATCACGAAGCCGGAGCCGAGCGACGAAACCTTGCGCTGGCGCTTCGGGTCGCCGTCATTCTTGTTCTTGAAGAACTCCTCGAAGAACTCCTCGAACGGAGAACCCGGCGGCAGTTGCGGCATCTGCACGCCCTGCGAGGGATTTACGTTCTGCGAAGTGGAGATATTCACGACAGCCGACTGCACGCGCTCGGCGATGTCGGCGACGTTGTCCGGCCCGCGCGTCTGGGCACGCGTGACGTGCGGGGTCGCAAAAACGATGACGGCAAGAACAGCCGCCGTGCCAAGCCGGACTAGCAGCGGGGTAACGGGGTCGCGCACTTCGGACATGAAGAGCCTTTTCCTCTGACAGAGTGGCATGAGACTGGAAGCCGTTGACGGCAAAACTGCGCCCGAACGGACGATCACGCAAGCAGCGGCGCGCGGAATGGTTCCCGCGTCAGTGCAAATTCACGTGAACTAGTGCCGCACGAACCAGACCAGTATGACCCCGGCGATCGCCGATCCCAGCCCGAGCAGGCGCAGCGTGCCTTCCGGCGCTTCGATGATCGCGGCGGCTGCCCGTTTCGCAGCCGCCGGGAAAGCCGCAAGCGTGAGCCCCTCGATTGCAAGCAGGAGCCCGAGCGCGGCCAGAAAGAACGCCATGCGCAATTAGCGGGCCGGCGCCGGTAGCGGAGCCTGTTTCGCGCCGGACGGATTCTGGAAATAGCGGAAGAAGTCCGAATCCGGCGAAAGCAGCATCTTGGTGCCGTCCTTCTGCAAGCCGAGCTCGTAGGCCTGCATCGAGCGGTAGAACGCGAAGAAGTCCGGATCCTTGCCGTAGGCGTCGGCAAAGATCTTGTTCCGCGTGGCGTCGCCCTCGCCTCGAAGCTGCTCGCCCTTCGACGTCGCTTCCGCGATGATGACGGTCACGTCGCGATCGGCTTTCGCGCGGATCGCCTGACTTGCCTGATTGCCCTGCGCGCGGATTTCCGCCGCCTCGCGCTGACGTTCGGTCTGCATCCGCTGATAGACCGCCTGGCTGTTCGCATCAGGCAGGTCGGCACGCCGCAGCCGCACGTCGACGACTTCGATGCCGAAGTTGTTCTTCGCTTCGGCGTTCATGCCGTCCTTGATGCGAGCCATAAGGTCGGTACGGTCGTCACGCACGACTTCGATAAAAGTGGACTCGCCAAGCACACGGCGCATGGAGGCGTTGAGCACCGGAAGAAGACGCGAATTCGCGCCTTCGACGGTCGCGACCGACTGATAGAATTTCAGCGGGTCGATGATCCGGTAACGCGCGAAGGCGTCGACCACGAGACGCTTCTGGTCGGAAGCGATGACTTCCTGCGGCGGGTTGTCGAGATCGAGAATGCGCTTGTCGATCAGGATCACGGTATCGATCAGCGGCGCCTTGTACTGGAGCCCCGGCTCGATGATCACGCGCCGCGGCTCGCCGAAGCGGAGCAGCAGCGCCTGCTGCGACTGATGGACGAAGAAAATCGACGAGTAGAGCGCGATCGCGGCGAGCGCGACCAGTACGGCAAAGACGCCGGTAATCGTTTTCATCGGCGCGCTCCTTGCGGCGGCTGCTGGCGCAGCAACTGGTCCAGCGGCAAATAGGGAATCACGTTCGAGCCATTCTTGCTCGGATCGAGAATGACCTTGTCGATTCCGCCGAGCACGCGCTCCATGGTTTCGAGATACATGCGGCGGCGCGTGACTTCGGGAGCCAGCCTGTATTCCGCGTAGATCGCCACAAAGCGTGCCGCCTGGCCTCGCGCTTCGACGACGGTTCGCTCCTTGTAGCCTTCTGCGGCCTGCAAAATCCGCGAGGCTTCGCCTCGCGCTTCCGGCACGACGCGGTTCGCATAAGTCTGCGCTTCGTTCTGCAAGCGCTCGGCGTCCGCGCGCGCGGCCTGCACGTCGCGGAACGCATCGATCACTTGCTGCGGCGGATCGACCTTCTGCATCTGCACGCGCGTAACCGTCACGCCGGCGCGGTAGCCGTCGAGAATCTTCTGCATCAGCTTCAGGACTTCCTGCTCGGTCGCGGCGCGCGCGCCGGTCAGGATCGGCTGAATCTGGGCACGGCCGACCACTTCGCGCATCGCCGATTCCGCGACCGCCTTGATGGTCGATTCCGGGTTCTGAAGATTGAACAGATAGAACCCGGCGTTGTTGATGATCCAGAACACCGAGAAATCGACATCGACGATATTCTCGTCGCCGGTGAGGATCAGGCTTTCTTCCATGACGTCGCGGGTCACGGTGCCGCGGCGGAAATCTTCCTGCGTACGGAAACCGATATCGATCTTGTTTTCGAAGGTGACGCGCGGCGTCAGCGCAGTCTCGATCGGATACGGCAGGTGATAGTTGAGGCCCGGCTGCGTGGTCTGCACGAACTTGCCGAAGCGAAGCACGATGCCCTGCTCGTCGGTGTTGACCCGGTAGAAGCCAGACAACAGCCAGATCACGATCGCGGCAAACAGCAAAATAAGTCCGCCGCGCCCGCCGAAATTCCCGGAGCCCGGCAGCACGTTCTTCAGCTTGTCCTGCCCGCGCCGGATCAGATCCTCAAGATCCGGGGGCGGATTGCCGCCGCCACGACCGGCCCCCCCGGGCTGCTGCCCCGAACCCCACGGCCCGCGAGGTCCACCGCCCCACGGCCCGCCACTTTGATTCTTCCAAGACATTGAAAAGCCTCCGGCCACGCGGGCGTTACTTGGTGCCCGCTCTCGGTGTCGCGATGGTTATAGGGTAGCGAATGTGGCGGTTCAACGCGCGGACCTGTCGCGCTCAAAGGCTCGCGCGACACCGCATTTCTACCGCCTTCAGGCGCGCGAACGCCCGCCGGAATAATGCGCGCGGTAGTAGTCGAGCACGAAAAGACGAATCGCGGAGGACAGATTTCCCTGTTTCCGCTTCTGATCGACTTCCTGCACGACGTCGGAAAGGGTCACTTTCCGCTCGCCCGCGATATGTTTCAGCGCCTCCCAGAACTGATCTTCCAGACTGACGCTCGTTTTATGACCGGCTATGACGATCGACCGCTTTACGACTGGGCTCTTCATTTCTGACCTTCTCTATCTGCAAGCAAATGCAGACTGAGAGAGTGCTTTCTTTTTTCCTCGAGCGTGGCGTTCAGCTTGCGCTCATGCGCAGGACGACCGAAGCGCGCACGGTTCTCCGCGGCAACGGCTTCTTTTTGCTCGCGCGCCTTTGTCTTGCGCACGCGCCGCAAATTGATGATCTCGGCCATCGGCCGCTTCCTCGTCCCATCCCCGACGCAACGGAATCTTGCGTTCCGTTTGCGTCAACGGCGACGAACATTAGTGACAATAATCATCGACGCAAGTGACAATTCGTTTGATTTTATCGAGCGGTACTATGATGTTGCGCGCGATCGCTCGCAGTGCCGAACGTGCGTTGCATTGCGAATAGCGGTATTGAGATAAGCAGCACGCAAGATGTGGACGTAGAGAAGAGCCAATGACCAAGACACGCACCGAAACCGACACCTTCGGTCCCATTGAAGTTATAGCCGATCGCTATTGGGGCGCGCAGACGCAGCGCTCGACGATGAACTTCAAGATCGGCGTCGAACGCATGCCAAAACCTGTCGTGCGCGCCTTCGGACTGCTGAAAAAATCGGCGGCCATTACGAATATGGATCTGGGGTTGCTCGACGCGAAGCTCGCCGACGCAATCTGCAAGGCCGCGGACGAAGTCATCGAGGGCAAACTCGACGATCATTTCCCGCTCGTCGTCTGGCAGACCGGCTCAGGCACCCAATCCAATATGAATGCCAACGAAGTGATTGGTAACCGCGCGATCGAATTACTCGGCGGCGTCATGGGTACGAAGAAGCCCGTGCATCCGAACGATCACGTGAACATGAGCCAGTCGTCGAACGACTCCTTCCCGACCGTCATGCACGTGGCTGCGGCGGAGGAAATCACGCATAAGCTGATCCCTGCGCTCGAACACCTGCACAAGGCGCTCGACAAGAAAGCAAAAGACTTCGCTCACATCATCAAGATCGGGCGGACGCACACCCAGGATGCAACGCCGCTCACGCTCGGGCAGGAATTTTCCGGCTATGCCGCGCAGGTGCAAACCTCGATCCGGCGCATTCGCGACTCGCTCGGCGAATTGATGCTGCTCGCACAGGGCGGCACCGCCGTCGGCACCGGCCTCAACGCAAAGAAAGGGTTTGCGGAGAAGGTCGCGCAGAAAATTGCGGACATGACGAAGCTCCCCTTCATCACCGCGCCGAACAAGTTCGAGGTCATGGCCGCGCACGACGCTTTCGTGGCGGCGCATGGCGCGCTCAATGCGGCCGCAACCGCGCTCTTCAAGATCGCGAACGACATCCGCTTCCTCGGCTCGGGGCCGCGCTCGGGCTTGGGCGAGCTTTCGCTTCCCGAAAACGAGCCTGGCTCCTCGATCATGCCGGGCAAGGTGAACCCGACCCAGTGCGAGGCGCTCACGATGGTCTGTTGCCAGGTGTTCGGAAACAACACCGCGGTCACGGTAGCCGGCTCGCAGGGCCACTTTGAATTGAACGTCTACAAGCCCGTGATGGCCTACGCGCTGTTGCAATCCGTGCGGCTCCTGGGCGATGCCGCAGTTTCCTTCACCGACAACTGCGTCGTCGGCATCGAAGCGAACGAGGATAAGATAAAGGACCTCCTTGAGCGCTCGCTGATGCTCGTCACCGCGCTCGCACCGAAGATCGGCTACGACAACGCCGCAAAGATCGCGAAAACCGCGCACAAGAACGGCACCACGCTGCGCGAGGAAGCGGTCGGCGGCGGCTACATTTCGAACGAGGATTTCGACGCGCTCGTTCGTCCGGAAAAAATGATCGGGCCGGAGTAACGCCTCTTCGTGTCATCCCCGCGAAGGCGGGGATCCAGTAACCTCATGAGCTAAAGTTTGGCGTTAGCGGTTACTGGATCCCGGGTCTCGCTAACGCTCGCCCGGGATGACCTGCGCGCCGCATGTCACCTTTCCGTTTCATTACGGCGCGGTAACCTCCGGCTTACATAAGTTTCATTTGAAGATCGCAATTGCCGGCCCCATCCTTTCACCATTGGGAGATGCCTCCCTTGGAGAAAGTTACGCCATGAAGAAATGGGTTATCGTCGGCGTCGCCACTGTCGCGGTCGTCGGCACGGGTCTGGGCGTTGCCGCCTACGCCCAGGGTCCGAAACATCACGGTTTCGATCATCGCTTCGATCGCATGATGGAGCGCGCCGACTACAGCGGCCACAAAGGCTGGCGCGGCCCGCGCCGTCCGGTCAGCGCCGAAGATCGCGCCGCATTCCTCGACGCACGCATCGCCGCCGTCAAAGCCGGTCTGAAACTGACCGCGGAGCAGGAAAAGCTCTGGGGCCCGGTAGAAACCACGGTTCGCGAGCTCGGCAAGAAGTGGGGCGAGCGCCACGCCGCACAGCGTGACGAGTGGCAGAAGCGCCGTGACGAAATCAAGGACGGCAAGGAGCCGCCCGCCGTCGATCACGTCGATCGCCTTCGCAAGCGTGCCGACTCGCTTGCGGAACGCGCAACCGACATGAAGCGTTTTGCCGATGCCGCGCAGCCGCTCTACGCGAAGCTGGACGAAGGCCAGAAGCGCCGCCTCCAGTCGCTGATCGGCCATCGCTACGCAGGCAAGATGC
>CAZFPR010000072.1:0-13757 GCA_964521045.1 uncultured Hyphomicrobiales bacterium | reverse complement strand
GGGATATAAGTTTTCGACGTACGCCACTTGGTGGAGCCGTCAGGCCATCACCCGGGCCATCGCCGACCAGGCGCGCACGATCCGCATCCCGGTCCACATGATCGAAACGATCAACAAGCTGGTCCGCACCAGCCGCCAGTTCCTGCACGATCAGGGCCGCGAACCGACTCCGGAGGAGATGGCCGAGAAGCTGTCGATGCCGCTGGAAAAGGTGCGCAAGGTGATGAAGATCGCCAAGGAGCCGATCAGCCTCGAAACGCCGATCGGCGACGAGGAGGATTCGCACCTCGGCGATTTCATCGAGGACAAGAACGCGGTGCTGCCGATCGACGCCGCGATCCAGTCCAACTTGCGCGAAACCACGACCCGCGTGCTCGCTTCGCTCACACCGCGCGAGGAGCGCGTCTTGCGCATGCGCTTCGGCATCGGCATGAACACCGACCATACGCTTGAAGAAGTCGGTCAGCAGTTCTCGGTGACGCGCGAACGCATCCGCCAGATCGAGGCGAAGGCGCTCAGGAAGCTCAAGCATCCGAGCCGGTCGAGGAAGCTGCGGAGCTTTTTGGATAACTGAGCGAGATAGAAGAATGAAAAAAAGCCCCACGAGATGTGGGGCTTTTTTGTTCTTCGGTGCACCATCGACGCGGCGACTTCTTACTTTGATCGCGGATGCTTGGTCACTGGAGGTAATGCATAACTACCTGCTCGTGTGGCGTGACGTGACCACTCGTGCTGCTATGCTTTGCAGCGTGAGGATAAAATGCGCGTATTTAAAATACTGTTTTTCCTTTTTGCATTCTGCGATGCTTCGTTAGCCGAGCCACTCACGTCAGCCCAGTTCACGGAGCGGTTTGTCTCCGCGCTTCAAGCAGAAATGCCAAAGGCGAAAATCTCCGCCGCGAGCGAACTGAAAATTACTGTCCGCAGGGACGGCGGCACCTTGGCGGAGGTTTCGCTCGACAATGCTTATAGGGGCTATCAGGCTGATCCGGGCCGCTTTGCGGAACTGGTAAAAGCCTACGTCTTAGCGCTCGCAGAAGATCATTCTGCGGCGCGCACGACTTTGGATCGCACTAGGATCGTGCCGGTTATCAAGACCCATGCGTGGCTTGCGGAATTACGCAATACTTTGCGTCCGCAGGATGCCGAACCTGTTGCCGAAGTCCTCAATGCCGAACTCGTCGTCGTATATGCCGAAGATAGTAGAAGCCGAACGCGATACCTGACATCTGCCGAAATTGTCGAGGATCGGAAGACACTGCGTGCGCTTGCAGTGCAGAATCTTAAGCGGATGCTGCCCAAGATTGAGCTTCGCCAGCATGGTGAAATCTTTGCGCTTGTGACAGCAGGTGGCGACTACGAGGCAAGTCTCCTGCTTCTGGACGAGATGTGGTCGGGTGAACAGATCAAGGTGAACGGCGACATCGTTGTTGCCGTGCCGGCCAAAGACGTGCTGTTCGTTACCGGTTCGCGTAACCGGAAAGGCCTCAAGGCGGTGCGGGCGATGATCCCTGAGTTCTCCAAAGGTCCACACGGCTTGACGGAGAAACTATTTGTCTATCGCGCAGGAAAGTTCGTAAAATTTGGTAAAGACTAGTTTTTTGAATGGATTCGCCTCTCGACATCGAGTGTGCCTTGCATTTGACTGGCGCGGCTATCGTGAGGTGCGCTCATGGCAACGGAATCTTCCAGCAACACGATGTTGATCCTGCGCGGGCTGGGTGCGGGTTACGCGCCGAAAGGCCTGCTCGATGACGAATCCGCGCTCGCCTATGCGCGCGAGCAGGGATACGCAGGCGAAGTGCTCGATGTCGCGGGCGAAGGCCCGCAATTGCAGATGGCGCTCGACCGCATCAAGCGCGGCGATGTCACCGCGCTCTACGGTTTCTCGCGCGGCGGCTACAACATGCCCCACATCTGGAGCCGCATCAGCGCAGAGGAGCGCGCACGCATCCGCAGGATCGTGATTGTCGGCGCGCCCGGCGTCACCACCGCGCAATTTCCCGGGATCGGCGACGTCGTCATTCAGGGCGATCCGAAGGAAGGCCACATGAACGGGCCGAAGGCGCTGCTTATCGCCTCGCGCGAGCAATCGCAGCGCACGGTCTGAATCCGCCGCCGCTTCCTTCGAGAGCCCGCGCGGCTTCCAGTTTGCCGCAAGCGAACCGGGAACTTCCCGCCGCTTCCTGCGTTATCCGCTCCGGAAATCCAAATCTTCGGGAGCGCGAATGTCCTTCAGCCTTGCCGCATGGAAAGCCCGCCCGAATTACGCTGGCGAAAAGATGATTGCGCTCGTCGTCGCAGCGCTTTTCCTGATGGGTCTTGTCGCGTTTCATCATGCCATGCCGAACGGCACCATGCTGATCCTGCGCGGGGTCGCGGCCGAGCATGCGCCGAAGGGCCAGCTCGATGATGCCGCCGCGAAGCAATATGCCTGGCGCTCGGGCTATGCCGCGGAGGTGATCGATGTTGCGGGCGGCACGGGCGAGCAGGCGCAGATCGCGCTTGACGGCGTGCGCAACGATCCGCGCGTGCGCGCGCTCTATGGTTTCTCCGGCGGCGGCTATGTGCTCGCGAACCTCTGGGGCCAGTTGAAGCCCGAGGAGCGGAGCCGCATCACGAAGCTCGTGGTGGTCGGCGCCCCGGGAATTACGGAGGCGAGTTTTCCGGGTGCCGCGGAAGTCGTGATCCAGCCCGATCCGCCGGAAGGCCACATGGAAGGCCCGCGTGCGCTCCTGCGCGCCACGCAGTAGCTTGCCTCGCATAAGCCAAGAAGTTTCTGCTTTCTCCGGTGGCTCTATTCAGTCGTGATGCAGAAGGATTCCGTATGTCCGCCCGCCTGTTTGCCGCCTTCCTGCTTTCGCTCGTGCTGACCGCGCCCGCATCCGCCGCCAAATGCGGCGGCGATTTCAGCCGCTTCGTTTCCGAATTCCGGCGCGAGGCGGCGGCGAAAGGCATTCCCGCCCGGGTGCTCGCGGATGCTTTCGACGGCATCGAACACGACGCGAAGGTGATGGCTTTCGACCGCCGCCAGCGCAACACCTTCAAGCGCTCGTGGGAGGACTACGCGAAGTCGCGGGTGACGCCCGCGCGCGTGAAGCGCGCGAAGAATTTATTGAAGCGGCACCAGAAGCTGTTCGACCGCGTGGAGGCGCGCTTCGGCGTGCCGCGCGAACTCGTGATGGCGATCTGGACCATGGAGACCGACAACGGCGGCGACACCGGCAAGATGCCGGTGGTGAAGACGCTGGCGACACTCGCGCATGACTGCCGCCGCACGGATCTGTTTCAGGGCGAGTTGCTCGCGGCGCTCCAGATCATCGCGCGCGGGGATCTATCGAAGAAGGATCTGCTCGGGGCTTATGCCGGCGAGATCGGCCAGACGCAGTTTCTGCCGAGTTCTTATATCAAGTACGGCGTCGATTTCGACGGCGACGGGCATGTGAACCTGCGCCGCTCGGTGCCGGACGTGCTGGCCTCGACCGCGAACCTGCTCGCGACCAACGGCTGGCAGAAGGGCCAGCCCTTCGGCGAAGGCACGCCGAATTTTCAAGTGCTGCGCGAGTGGAACCGCTCGGAGGTCTACCGCAAGACGCTGCACTATTTTGCGGAGCAGTTGAGGTAGGGGACCGAGCAGAAGATTCTGCCGTCGACTACGCTTCCCCGCGCACCTCACGCCGCGTCCCTCGACTCGTTCGGATAAACTTCCGGCACGCCGACTTCCGGGCTCTCGGGCCGCAGTTCTTCCGTGGGAATGACCGCCCCGACAGGTGCTGTACTGGCCAGATCGAAATTCGATTTCTCCGCCGCCTTTACAGGCGCCTGAACGCGCGTGCGGTAGATCACGAAGCCCGCGAGCGCGAGCTGCGACAGCGCCACGAACAGAAAGAGCGTGCTCGGCCCGAGTGCGCGCATCATGAGCGCCGCAATCACAGGTCCAGCAATCGCGCCCAGGCCGTTCGCAAGCAGGATTGTCGCCGAAGTCGCGACCATTTCCTCGGGCTGCGTGCGGTCGTAGCCGTGTGCGGCCGCGATCGAATAACCGGGCAGCGACAGCGCGCCGAACGCGCAGGCAAGTGCGAGCAGCGTCCAGCCGCTGCCGCCGTATAGCCAGAGCGAAAGCGCGGTCGCGATGCTGCCTCCGAGCAGCACGAGCAGAACGAGCCGCCGGTCTACGCGATCCGAAAGCCGCCCTGCGGGATATTGCATGAGCGCGCCCGCGATCACTGCGGCGGTCATGAAGGCCGCGACTTCCGCGACCGCAGCGCCGCGCAATTCGACTGCCGCGGGCGCAAGCGTCCAGAACGCGCCGAGCGAAAGTCCGACCATGAAGCTGCCCGCGAGCGCGACGGGTGCCGCTTCCCACAAGAGCCTCGGCTGAAACCGCACGATGGTGATCGGTGCCGGCTGCGCCGAGCGCGTGAGCGCGACCGGCACGATCGCAAGCGCGGACAAAATCGCCGCGATCATGAAGAGGCTCGCGCCCTCGACCGGGTGCGTGGTCACGATCATCTGCCCGGCGGCAATCGCCACGAAGTTCGTGATCACGTAAGCCGACATCACTATGCCGCGCGTCTCGTTCGAGGAGCGGTCGTTCAGCCAGCTCTCGATCACGAGATAGAATCCGGCGAGGCAGAAGCCGGTGACGAAGCGGATCAGCGCCCAGGCGGACGCAAGCGGGATCAGCGCATGCAGAAGCGCCATCGAAGCCGCGACCGCGACCATCGCGGAAAACGCGCGGATGTGCCCCGACCGCAGGATTACGTAAGGCCCGAGCACGCAGCCCACGACGAAGCCGAGATAATAGGCCGAGCCGATCGCACCGATCGCAAAGGTGCCGAACTGTTCCACGCTCGCACGCAGCGGCAGGAGCGTGATCTGCAAGCCCGCGCCCGCGAGCAGGAGTGCGACACCGAGCAGCAACGAGAGAATGGGGCGCAGATTTTTATCGAGCATGGTTCGCCTAAGGCCGCTTACGGAGACTAGGTTCCTCTAGCCCGGCGATGCGGCGAAAATGCTGCGTTAACGGTTTCAAAACCATGAGGCACGGCGCGACGCTCCGGGTGATATTTCCTTAAACGCCGTGGCGCAGGATCGCCGCTGGTAAGGGAATAATGGGACTCCGGAAATACCGGAGCGCCTGCGGGGACGATGCGCCAGTTCCGGCGATGCCGGAACACACCGTGCGGGCTGAATATGCGGGAGTGGCCGTGCTTAGTGTGCCTACGCTCTTCGTTGCGTTCACGATCAATTTCATCGCGCTCGCGCTGATCTGGATCTACGTCGCGCGCAGCTATCCGAGTTTCCGCGCGGCCCGCTACTGGGGCGCGGCTTCTACGATCGCGGCAGTGGCCGCGTCGCTATCCCTTCTGCGCGGCATCATCCATCCCGCGGTGCCGATCCTGCTCGGCAGCGCAATGTTCATATTTGCGGGCCTGCTCGCGGCGATGGGAATTCAGAAACTTTACGAGCGCCGGGTCATGTGGCGTGAGGCGATTGCCGTGACAGTGATCTCGGTCGCAGCACTCGCGGTCTTTGCGTTCTGGCATGAGAGCATGACGGCGCGCATTCTCATCTATTCGGTTGCGCAATCGATTGCCCTTGCCTCGGTGCTGCCGCTTCTGTTCTCGCGTAAAGATGGCGAGCCGCGGCCGGGCGCGCGCATGACGGGCTACATCTCGATTTTTTCGATCGCGATCTACTGGGCGCGTCCGCTCGCCGGCTTCCTCCAGATCGGCGGCGAGGTTTCGCTGACCGAGTTCAATCCGTTTCAGGCCGTGCTTCTGATGCTGCTCGTATTCGCTTCGATGGCCCTGAATTTCGGCTTCGTTCTGATGGCGGTCGACCGTCTGCGCGCGGAAGTCGCGGATCTTGCGCTGTCCGACGACCTGACCGCGGCGGCGAACCGCCGCCAGCTGCTGATCCGTCTCGACGAGGAGTGCGCGCGTTCGAACCGCACGCGGGAGCCTTTCGCGCTCCTGATGATCGACATCGACGGCTTCAAAGCGATCAACGACAGTTTGGGTCACGGCGTAGGCGACGAGTGTCTGCGGCTCCTGACCCGGAACGTGCAGTCGCAGTTGCGTAGCGGCGATCTGCTCGCGCGCATCGGCGGCGACGAATTCTGCGTCGTGCTTCCTTCGACCACGCTGCGCGAAGGCGCGGCGATGGCCCGCCACGTGCTCGAAGCCTGCCGCACGCAATGGACGCCGCGCAGCGGCACCCCGGTCAGGTTCACCGCAAGCGTCGGTGTTGCGCAATGGCATGTTGCGCCCGGCTCGGGGCCAGAAAGTCTGTTGGCCGAGGCCGACCGCGCGCTTTATGCCGCCAAGCGCGCCGGCAAGGATCGCCTCGCGCTCAGCGAGCCGCAGCTTCCATTCGAACAGTCCCGCAAGATCGCGTAGCTTTTCATCGCCGCGAGACCGCCGCTCGCTGCGGCGCATTTGACCTCTGTGCGGGCCTGACGCACGATTTCGTCCGCGCAAGACAGGGCAAGTCTCCCGTGGAGCATCAACATGACCGGGGCTGGTAGCATGCGGGAAGTCGAGATCGCGGGGCTCGGGGTCCGGGCGCTCGCAGCGATCGTCGACCTCGCGATCATGGCGCTGCTCTGGACCGCGATCGCGGTGGCGATCGGCGGCGCCAAACTCTACCGGGCGGATTTTTCTCTCGACGTCGTGACGAACCTGTTCGGGCTGATTGCGATCTGCATCTACTTCTTCGCCAGCGAAGCGATGTGGAGCGCGACACCCGCGAAGCTATTGATCGGCCTGCGGGTCGTGGGCGAGGACGACGGCCAGCCGATCGGCTGGACCACGTCGATGCTCCGCAATCTCCTGCGGCCGGTCGACTGGCTTCCGACATTGTACTTCGCCGGCTTTCTGCTTGCCGTGAACTCGCCGAAGAACCAGCGGCTCGGGGATCGTGTCGCGCGCACGGTCGTCGTCCGGGTCTGATCGCCGGCGCATTGCCGCCATGACAAAATACGGGGCGAAATCCTCCCGTTTTCGCCGCAGCGCAGCTTGACGCTGCGAGGCTTCCAACCGACAAGTTTCACATCATGAATGCGCAGATAAATTCCGCTGCGACCGGTGTCGCCGAGTCGCGTTACGCCTGGATGCGCCTGTGGACCGCGCTGCTCGCCGGCGCCGTCGGCTCGGTCGGCATGTGGTCCGTGGTCGTCATTCTTCCGGCAGTCCAGCAGGATTTCGGCGTGCTGCGCGCCGACGCGACGCTTCCCTATACGCTCACCATGCTCGGCTTCGGCATCGGCGGCGTCACCATGGGCAGGCTCGCCGACCGCTACGGCATCGTGATCCCGATGCTGATCGGCACCGCTGCGCTTTCCGCGGGCTACCTGCTTTCCGGTATTGCGCCGACGCTCTTTCTGTTCGCGCTCACGCACCTTCTGATCGGCATGGGCGCGTCCGTCACCTTCGCGCCGATGATGGCCGATCTTTCGCACTGGTTCACGAAGCGGCGCGGGATTGCGGTCGCAATCGCGGCCTCAGGGAATTATCTCGCCGGCGCGATCTGGCCGCCGATCGTGCAGTATTCGACCGCGACGATGGGATGGCGGCCGACGCAGATCTGGATCGGCGTATTCGTGCTGTTCGCGATCCTGCCGCTTACGTTTGTGTTCCGCCGCCGCATTGCGCTGTCGGAAGTCGTGAGCGCGAACGCCGCTGCGGCAGGTGCCCGCAACGCGCTCGGGCTTTCCTCGACGGCGCTCATGGTCGTCCTCAGTCTTGCGGGCATTGCCTGCTGTGTCGCGATGTCGATGCCGCAGGTGCATATCGTCGCCTATTGCGGCGATCTCGGTTATGGCGCGGCGCGCGGCGCGGAAATGCTGTCGCTCATGCTCGCCTTCGGCATCATCAGCCGCGTGGCCTCCGGTTTCGTTGCGGACAGGATCGGCGGCGTCGGCACGCTCTTGATCGGTTCGTTTCTTCAGGGCGTCGCGCTGTTCCTCTATCTTTTCTTCGACGGCCTCACGTCGCTCTACGTGATTTCGATCCTGTTCGGCCTGTTTCAAGGCGGCATCGTGCCGATGTATGCGGTGATCGTGCGCGAATATTTCCCGCCGCAGGAGGCGGGCGTGCGCGTCGGCATCGTCATCTTCTCGACCATCATCGGCATGGCCTTCGGCGGCTGGATCTCCGGCGCGATCTTCGACTACACCGGCTCCTATCACGCGGCTTTCGCAAACGGGCTTGCATGGAACCTGCTCAACGTCACGATTGCCGCCTGGCTCCTGCTCGCATCGCGGCCGAAGAAACAAAGCGCTTCATCCGGAGCTGTCGCCGCGGCATAATCCCCGGATGAGCAACTCGCCGCTTTCGGTCGAAGTTCCCGCCGCGGAATACAAACTCTTCGTGCGCGAGGGCGTGCCGCGCTTTTACCTTCGCAACACGAACGAGGGCGTCTACCTCTCGCCGAAAGGGATCGGCTGGTTCATCGACGGCACTTCTTACACGCGCGACTGGAGCGAGATCGCCGCCGTACATCTTGTCGTCGGGCACATCCCGAAAAACGGCCCGATGGGAACCTGCCGTGTCACGTTCCGGGACGGCAGCGTGCTCTCGGTGCTGAGCGCCTCGAAGTGGGGCCACAGCGACGACGAGCGCAATGTCGAGTACGGGCGCTTCCTGAACGACTTTCACAGGTCCATCCCGCCGAGCGCGCGCGGCGCGATCGCTTTCGCGACCGGGGTCGGAAAGGCCCGGCATGTGGTCATGACGATTGCCTTCGTGATCGCATGCCTTTTGTTTGTCGTGCTGCCGCTGGGGCTTGCGATCTATCTTCGCGAGTTGCAGGCGTTGTTCATCGCGGGCGCGGGTGCTGCCTTCATCTATCCGTTCTACCGGAGCACGGAAGCGAGCTTTCCGGACACCTACAGTCCGGATCGGATTCCGCCCGAACTATTTCCCTGAAGAAATCTGCTCCGGGACATTGCCAAGCGGCGTATGGGGTCTATGTAAGCCGCAAGGCAAGCGTATCGGCACGAGGACGCCATGGCAGAAAAAGTTACGGTTTCGATCCCGCACAAGCTCGGCAAGGAAGAGGCGGCCCGGCGCATCAAGAAGGGCTTTGCTGCCGCGCGCGAGAAGGGCGGCGGCATGATGAACTTCGCCGACGAAACCTGGACCGGCGATCAGGTCGCCTTCAATGTCTCGATCCTCGGCCAGAATGCCGCCGGCACGATCGACATCAAGGACGACCATGCCGTGATCGACGTGACGCTGCCGTGGCTGCTCGCCAAGATGGCGGAGCAGGCCAAGGTGCTGATCGAGAAGCAGGGCAACCGGCTGCTGCTCGAAAGGAAGTAACCCGTTCCGTCCTGCGGGCGCAGGCAGCCTGCATGGCTGCTGCGCCACGTTGCCCGTTGCATCCGGAAGGGCCAGCCCGCATAGGACTTGTGTCCTTCCATTTGCGCCCTTCCTCCGGTTTTCAGCATGCTCGGCAATTCGCGCATCTTTTACGGCTGGTACATCGTTGCCGCGATCTGTCTGATTACGACGATTACGTCGGGGCTCGCTTTCTACAATCTGTCGGTACTGCTGAACGCGTTCGTGGCCGAGCGCGGATTTCCCGTTTCGCTGACCAGCGCTGCGACGGCGAGCTTCTTCGTGTCCGGCGGCTTCGCGGGTGTGCTGGTCGGGCGATTGATCGACCGCGTCGATCCGCGCGCGGCAATCGTCGGCTCCGCAATTCTCGGCTCTGCCTGCCTGTTCTCGGTCGGGTATCTGCGCGAGGCGTGGCAGCTTTTCGCATTCCATATCGTCTTCGGGTTCGCCTATGGCGGGACCGGGCTTGTCCCGCTGACGACGCTGGTGACACGGTGGTTCAGCGTGAAGCGTTCGTTCGCGCTTTCGATCGCCTCAACCGGATTGTCGCTCGGCGGAATCTTCATCGCGCCGTTCGTGGCACTTTCGATCGAGCGCGGCGGTTTGAGCGCAACCGGGCCGTGGATGGCGGCGTTATTCCTGCTCGGCATCGTGCCCGTGACGCTGCTTGTCGTACGCGGCAGTCCGGCTTCACTCGGGCTCGAGCCGGACGGCGGGGCGAAGAGCGCCAACGGCGAGCCGGCACCCGTCGTTCCGTCGGTAAGCTATGCGGAAGCGAAGCGGAGCCGCTTCTTCCTGGCGGTGTCGATCGCGTATCTCTTTTTGCTTGGCGCGCAGGTCGCGGCGATCGCGCATCTCTATCGCCTTGCGAATGTCCGCAGCGGCACGGAGACCGCGGCGCTGGCGCTTGCGTTTCTCGCCTCGGCAAGCATCGCGGGCCGCCTGACCGGCGGCTGGCTCGTGTTGCGGACGAAAGTGCGGACCTTCGCCTTGCAGCTCATGGCAGTGCAGACAGCGGCGCTGATGATGCTCGCCTTCGTTCATGAGCGCGTAGCCATTCTCGCAGCCGTCGCCCTGTTCGGCGTCACAATCGGAAACTCGCTGATGATGCATCCGCTGCTGCTCGCGGAGAAGTTCGGCACGCGCGAATACGGGCGCATCTATTCCATGAGCCAGTTCATCGCGATGGCGGGCGTGGCGGGCGGGCCGCTCCTGATCGGGCTGCTTTACGACCTGAGCGGCGGTTACGAGCTGCCTTTCGTCGCGGCTTCGATGACCACGCTTGCCGGGCTTCTCGCGCTCCTGTTCGGTACGCGGCGTTAGCCCTCGCGGGCGGCAGCTTTCTCGAAGTGGCTTCGCAAAAGCCGCATGTTGCGAAGGTTCGCGCGGAACGCGACGTCGAACAGATCGCCGATAACCGGAATCGCGCCGGCCAGGCTGTCCAGTGCGATATTGCCGACCATCCGCCCGATCACATGCGCGGGCGCGCCCATCCTGCGCGCTTCCAGAACGATCAAGCAGGAAACCCCGGCAGAAATCGCGTCGCCGATTCCCGGCACAAGGCCGATCAGGGCGTCAGCGCCGAAGCGGATGTTCGTGCCGGGGATGACGATGGCGGAATCCATGAAGGAGGCGAGGGCGTCGAGCCGCTCCAGCCTTTCCTTATGGGCCGCTTTGCCGGTGCGGTTGAATGCACCGGGATCGTCGTAAGCGCGTGGCATCTGCTTCCTCCGCTTCCCAAATGGTGCCGGCCGAACCGTTCGGCAAGCGCAGAGTTGCGTAGCCGCAAAATTTACTGGTGCGGCGGCCAAAAGCTGCTATACGCGCGGCCTTCTTTTTCCGGAGTGCGCCATGCTGCTCACGCTGATGAAGGGCAAGATCCACCGCGCCGTCGTGACGGGCGCCGACCTCAACTATGAGGGCTCGATCGGCATCGACCGCGCGCTGATCGATGCCGCGGGGTTTCTCAAAAACGAGCGCGTTGAGATTTACAACATCTCTTCCGGCGCGCGCTTCGCCACCTACGTCATCGAGGAGCCGTCGCAATCCGGCGCGATCACGCTGAACGGTGCCGCCGCCCGGCTCGTGCAGAAGGGCGATCACATCATCATTGTCGCCTATGCCCAGATGGACGAGGCGGAGGCGAAGCGCTTCCAGCCGCGCGTCGTCATCGTCGATGAGCAGAACCGGCAGAAGAACTGAGCGGATCCATTTCCGCGAAATCGGGTTGGCGGAGCCGCACGGCAGCGGTTAAGTCTCCCGCATGAACAGGCAAACACCGCCCGAGCTTCGGGACTTCGCCGGCGCGCCGGAATCTTCCCGGCAGTATTTCGGCTGGCGCGTGACCGCGGCGCTTTTCTCGGTCGCGGTCATTGCCTGGGGTTTCGGCTTCTACGGTCATGCCGTCTATCTTGCCGAGTTGCAACGGCTGCACGGCTGGCCGACCTCGCTGATCTCGGCGGCAAGCACGCTTTATTATCTTGCCAGCGCCGTGCTCGTGATCTTCGTAAACGACGTAATCCGGCGGTTCGGCGCGCGAAACTGCGTTCTGTTCGGCGCAACTTGTTTCGCAATTTCACTCGCAGCGCTCGGGCAGATAACGCAACCGTGGCAGCTGTTCGCGACCTATCTCTTCATGGCGCTTGCGTGGGCGACGATGACGGTCGGCGCCATCACCAATATCCTCGGCCACTGGTTCGACCGCAGGCGAGGGCTCGCGATTTCGCTCGCACTCAATGGCGCGAGTTTCGGCGGGGTCATCGTCATTCCCGCGATGGTGTTTTCAATTTCCGCGCAAAGCTTCTCGATGACGATGCTGTTGTCGAGCGCGGCGGTTCTTGCCCTTGCGGTTCCGCTTGCATTCTTCGTGTTTGGCAAGCCGTCTCCGATCTCGGCGGCAGAGATACCCGCGAGCGGCGAAACGGCGCCGCGCGCTTGGACCCGCGCAAGTGCACTCAAGAGTCCCGCCTTCTGGGTGGTATCGGCACCGTTCTCAATCAGCCTGCTTTCGCAGGCGGGCTTTCTCGTGCATCAGGTCGCGTTTCTGGAAGGTCCGATGGGCCGCGCCGGAGCGGGCATTGCGGTTGCGGTTACGACCGCGGCTTCGATCTGCGGGCGCCTCGCGATGGGCGCGTTCATCGACCGGCTCAATCTTCGCGTCTTCTCCGCGGTCTCGCTGCTAGTGCAATCGGCGGCGCTGGCCGCGATGACGCAGACAGCGAGCGTGCTGCCGCTGTTTCTGTGCTGCGCGGTCTACGGCCTTTCGGTCGGCAATCTCATCACGCTGCCGTCGCTGATCGTGCAGCGCGAATTTCCGCCTGCGGCGTTCGGCATGATCGTGGCGCTTTCGACGGCGATCACGCAGTTCACCTACGCTTTCGGGCCGGGATTGATCGGCGTCGTGCGCGACGCGAGCGTAAATTACACGCCAGCGATCTCGCTTTGCGTGCTTCTCAATCTGCTTGCAGCGGCGATCGTGTTGTTGCGGCCGAAAGACTAGTTACTTCGGCGCGATCTCGAAGATCGCGTTCACCCGGGCGCGATAGACCAGTTCTCCCGCTTCGACAGGCACGTCCGGGCGCGGCGAGGAGGCCCCGCGCGCCATGACGATCTGCCGCGCGGCCGGCGCTTCCACGCCTTCTTCCGAGAGCTCGAGCACGCGAACGATCCTGAGGTTCGCGGCCTCCGCCACTTTCTGCGCTTTCTCGAGAACATCCCGGATCGCGGCGGCCCTTGCCTGCTCGACGAGCGGAGCCGGGTTTTCGACCGAGAAGCTGATGCCGCGAATGTCGTTGATGCCGAGCACGACCAGCCGGTCCAGAAGACTGCCGAGCTTCGAGATGTCGCGCACGCGCACCGTGACGTTGTTGTTCACCTGATAGCCGATCACCTCGCGGTGCGGCCACTTGTCTGCACGGACGATGTCCGGGCGTAGCGAGAGCCCCGAGGTCTGCAAATCGCGCGGCTCGATGCCGGCTTCCTTTGCCGCGTTCAGTGCCGCGGTCAGAAGTTTCGAGTTTTCCGCAAGCGCGTCTTTCGCGACCTTCGCCGTCACGGCGACGCCGATCTGCACGATCGCAAGTTCCGGCTTTGCTTCGGCGTGGCCCTCGCCGCTGAGCGTGAGCGTCGGGATGCGCGGCTGTGCAGGCGTCTGCGCGAAGGCGTTATGCGAGAGTATCGTGAGCAACGCTGCGGCAACGGCAAGCGGCCGGATCGAAATCATGGAAGTTCTCCCTCGTGGCAGGCGAAGTTCGCCAAAGCTTCGCGGCTCATTTGCGGCTTGGGCTTGGCCGTTGTGCGGTGGGTGGGTGCTTGATAGTTTCCGCCCCTCTTCCGGGCCTGTAGCTCAATGGTTAGAGCCGACCGCTCATAACGGTCTGGTTGCAGGTTCGAGTCCTGCCGGGCCCACCA
>CAZFPR010000071.1:2761-14575 GCA_964521045.1 uncultured Hyphomicrobiales bacterium | reverse complement strand
AAAAGCCTTCCAGCAGATTCACACTAAAGTTGCAGTTAACTTCCAGTGTTACGCGCGGATGGGTTCTGGCAAATTTGGCAAGAACGTCAGGAAGATAAACGGTTGCGAAGTCTTCGGGTGTTCCTAGTCGTACAACGCCTTCGACTTCAGGCTCCAGCATCCGAGACCGCGCCTCATCGGCGAGCTGCAATAGCTGACGCGCAAACGTCAACATGATCTCGCCTTCCGCAGTCAACTGTAACTCGCGGCCACCTCTATCGAACAGCGAGGTAGCCAAGTTTTCTTCGAGCTTCTTTATTTGCAGACTGACAGTCGACTGCGTGCGGCCGACACGCGCTGCTGCTCGCGTAAAGCTTCGGTTATCCGCAACGGCCACAAACGAGCGCAACAGGTCGAAATCAAACGGGAGTGATGAGGTCATTGGCTATCGACATACGCTCGGTAGATTATTCCTATACCGAGTATATTCACCGTCGTGGACGATAAGAAGTGCAGAGTTTTCGCTAAGTAATCATTGGACCCGGCCGACTTACGCTGGCCGGGTCCGTGCAGCCTTTTTAGGCGGCTGCTGCCTCGGGGCTTCCCCCAATCGCATCGATGTGCGCTTTCAGCTGAGCCGGGATATCCAGGGCTTTCGCCAGTTTTTCTAGCCATTCATGCTCGCTGGCCGTGTCATTGTCGATAGCGAGACGGGCGGCGGTGTAGATCTCGACGCGTTGTTCGAGTGTCGTTGCAGCTGCCGCAAGATCTTCGATGGTGCATGGATGCATCATGAACTGGCTTAGCAAAAGCTGCTCTTCGCCAGAAAATCCGTTCTTGTGCAAGTGCTCCTGAATTCGATGATATTCAGTCTTATCGAGCCGTCCGTCTGCGGCCGCGGCCGCAACCATTGCCTGTAATAGCAGCATCGCGGTTTCGCCGGAATCGTTGCTGTCTGGTATCCAGCGATCGGCTGCCGCATCCGGTGGTGAATTTCCGGCAGGCGCACGCGCGGCAAGCATATCGGTAATGCCTTGGGGCACAACCGGCTTACCCTGCCGATAGTTTTGAAATGCCTTGTAGGCAAGGCCGCCAACGGCTGCTACCGCGCCGACTTGCAGGACGGTGCCCGCTACTTCGCGCATCTTCTTTGAGCCGAGTAGACTACCAGCTAATCCGCCGGCGGCCGCTCCTACGCCAAGCGCGCCTAGCTGATTTAGTAATCCACCGTTGCCAGAGTTGTCATGCGCTGGGTGGGTAGACGGCGGCCAAATACGCTGTCGCGATACTTGGTGATTGGTATGGGGTACCGGAACGGGCATTTCCTCAGGCTGGGTTGACGTGGTTGCGCCACCCATCACTTTTGCCAGCACTTGGTTCAAGTCGATCATTTTCAACTCCTGTCAAGCTTAGCGCTTTTTGCGCGATGCTTTCCATGTAGCGGCGTTCTTGCGCGTCGCAGCTGTTTTCACCCACCAAATTTCACCTATGGATTTTATCAATGCTCAAATCGCATTGAGTTTTTCAATGGCTGACAGTGAGAGAACTTGTTTCAAAAAGGCTTGCCGAATTGGCATAAGGCCGCGATCGCGACGGCATTAATTGGCTCGTTTTCGAGAGCGTTTGAGCTGAAAAAGATGCTGGATCCATCAATTGATCCGCCAATAGGCCAGCGGTTCGGAATACGAGGAATGGAAATGGAATTTCTACTCTACCCGGTCATGGGAAAACCCACTTGGATGTGGCTTCTGTTTATCGGGATCGTGATTGCGTTACTCGTTATCGACCTCGGGATTCTTCATCGTAAGTCGAAGGCGATCGGAGTTTCGGAAAGTCTTTGGATGAGTTCTTTCTATATCGCTATCGCGCTGCTGTTCGGCGCTTGGGTCTGGTACAGCATCGGCGCGCAAAGTGCGACGGACTATGTCACCGGCTTTCTGGTCGAGAAGACGCTCGCGATGGACAATGTGTTCATCATTTCCCTGATCTTCACTTATTTCGCAGTTCCTGCCGCATATCAGCATCGTGTTCTATTCTGGGGGATTCTTGGCGTGATCGTGTTGCGCGCGATCATGATTGGTCTTGGGGCAACGCTAGTCGCCGAATTCAGCTGGGTGCTCTACATCTTTGCGCTGTTTCTGGTCGCAACCGGCGTAAAAATGCTGATTATCGGAGACAAGCTCCCTGATATCGAAAACAACCCCATCCTCAAGCTCATGCGCCGGACCATGCGCATCACGCCGACGCTTCAAGGTAAAAAATTCCTAGTTCGAAAGCCACACCCGGTAACTGGAAAGGCGGTAATTTGGGCGACACCGCTTTTCGTCGCGCTTATCATGGTCGAGATCGTCGATCTTATCTTCGCCGTCGATAGCGTTCCTGCAATCTTTGCAATTACTACCGATCCGTTTGTCGTCTATACGTCAAACATCTTTGCAATCCTGGGGCTGCGTGCGCTCTATTTTGCGCTGGCAGCCATTATCGACCGTTTTGCCTATCTGAAGCAGGCGCTAGCACTTGTTCTGATCTTTATAGGCTCGAAGATTTTCGTCGCTGACTTGGCCGGTTGGGACAAGTTCCCATCGAGCATCTCGCTGACTGTCACACTTGGTTTGATCGGTGGAGGCGTCCTCTATTCGCTCTACAAGACACGAGATAGTCAACTGCAGGCCAAGAGCTGAGGTATCCTGTGACTAATACTGAGCCGGCGATTTGGCGTCGAAAACTCCTGACGCTGATCGAGTCGAATGCATTCACGCGCTCGGTAATTGCGCTCATTCTGATCAACGCCGTTATTTTAGGTCTCGAGACCTTCCCTACCGTCATGGAGCGCCATGGCGCTCTATTAAAGCTCTTGGACCGCGCGATTCTCGGGATCTTCGTAATTGAAATTATACTCCGGGTCTTAGCGCACGGAAAACGCTTCTTTAGAGATCCTTGGAGCCTGTTTGACACAGCGGTCGTCGCCATTGCCGTCGTCCCAGCCAGCGACGCCTTTTCAGTACTACGCGCCATGCGAGTACTGCGCGTACTTCGGCTCATCTCCGCTTTCCCTCAATTGCGGCGAGTCCTGCAAGGCTTCGTAACTGCATTGCCCGGCCTGGGCTCGATCACCGCGATTCTCGGAATATTCATGTATGTCTTTGCAGTGATGGCAGCGAAGCTTTTTGGCCAACAGTATCCGCAATGGTTTGGCGGACTCTTCGAGTCGACCTTCACCCTCTTCCAGGTCATGACATTGGAAGGCTGGGCGGACATCGTGCGAGAAATTGAAAAGACGCACGCCTATGCCGGCGTGTTCTTTGTGATATTCATCTTGGTTTCGACCTTCACCGTTTTGAATCTACTAATCGCCGTCGTGGTTGACGCGATGCCACGGTCGAGTTCGAGCACTTTAGATGGCGTGACTGGCGCAAAGTCCGTTGATCAAAAGCTCGACGAGTTATCCGATAAAATAAGCGTTTTAGTCGCCAGCAACCGATCGCTAAGCAATACGCTGAAACTTGAGCGAATTGCTCGACAACGCAGGTCGTACAATTGAATTCCCTGTGAACTGCCGTAGGACGGCAGTAGGCGGTAGGTCCTACTGCGATCTCGCCAGTTACACTTTAGTAGCCAGGAACCGGCGCCCTCTGATACCCACACAAATATCACCCAGAATTAACTGGAATGGCTGTATGAGCTTACTCCCGCCAACGAATCTCTGCATTGGCGGCTCCTCTCTTCGGGAAGGCCCGGCCATTTTGCCGGGCCTTTTCGATTCCCGTGTGCAGAATATCTGAACGCGTCATGGCAGCGGCCACTCACCGCCCTTCGACTGGCCCTCACCTTACTTAACGAATCCCACCTGGGCGCCAGATATTGAGATCGGCGCGAACTTGTTAGCTTTGCCGAAAAATCTAACAAGTCTGAAATCGGCCAACAGCCTTGTTGGAATAATTTGTCGGAATGAACTCAGATGACACAGCTAACTCATTGAAAATATTGGCGACCCCGGCAGGAATCGAACCTGCGACCGACAGCTTAGAAGTTGTTAGAAAAGCGAGCAATTTCAACGGCTATTCCGACAAAACTCGTCTTCCGACGGCATTATCTAATAAGATGAAATTTCAGTTTGTCGGAATGGAAGTGAAACCGCAAAAAGGTCCTTATGCAGTGCGTCGATCTTTCAAAAAGAGCTCGATACACTCGATCAATTAAAAAAAAGCCGGCCACCAGATCGTCCCCTTTAATCGACAGGAAATGATCGCGACAAGCTGGAAACTCGAGCGCGAGCATTTATATTGGACCATCGAGCAGTTCGACCGGATCGTGAAGCTGGGCGATGCGCCGGCGGGCGTCGTACTTCCCTCCTCGCTTGTTGCGAAGATGACGACGCAGAAGCGGAAAAGACCACCGGACGCTGACTCCCGCAAAGCGCACGTCCGGATCGACAGAATCGCGCGTGCAGTTAGTTCGCTTGGAGAACGTCGTATGAATGATGCGAATGCGCCTATTGTGCATCATGCTGTTCATGTAAAGACCACGCTCATCGCGCTCAATGCTACATCAACAGGCTTGAGCCAAGACGAAGCAGAACTCCGTCTGCGAGAGTTTGGTGCCAATCGCCTTCCCGAACCTCCACGACGCAATTCTGTCCTTCGCTTCCTGACGCATTTTCACAACGTGCTGATCTATGTGCTACTCGGCGCGGCCGTAATCACTGCGGGACTCGGACACTTCATCGACACCGGGGTTATCGTCGCGGTTGTGATTGCGAATGCGGTCATCGGCTTTATTCAGGAAGGCCGTGCGGAACAGGCGATGGATGCCATCCGTCAGATGTTGGCCCCGCGCACCTCCGTGCTGCGCGACGGCCATCGCCGAAGTCTGGAGGGAGTCCTGGTTGTTCCTGGTGACATTGTACTTCTCGAGCCCGGCGAGAAGGTGCCTGCCGATCTGCGGTTGATCCAAGCGGATGGTTTACGGATCGACGAAGCGATTCTGACCGGCGAATCCGTGCCGGTCGATAAAGCAACAGAGCCGGTTGCGGTAGGTTCAGCACTTGGCGACCGGTCGTGCATGGCCTTCAGCGGCACGCTGGTGGTAGGCGGCCTCGGGCGCGGTGTTGTGGTTGCCACCGGGGCGGCATCGGAAATCGGAAGGATCAGCGGCCTGTTGTCCAGGGTGGAGACGCTGACCACTCCGCTCGTCCGCCAGATGGACGGCTTCGCCCGCTGGCTTACAATTTTGATTCTATTGGTCGCAGCGGTGCTTCTCGTTTTTGGTTATTTCGTCGAACACCGTGAGTTTTCTGAACTGTTCATGGCCGTTGTCGGCCTTTCTGTGGCGGCGATTCCAGAAGGATTGCCCGCTGTTCTAACCATCACGCTCGCAGTCGGTGTGCAGGCCATGGCGCGACGAAACGCTATCGTTCGCCGCTTGCCGGCGATCGAGACGCTGGGATCCGTCTCAGTAATCTGCACCGACAAGACAGGCACGCTGACGCGTAACGAAATGATGGTCGCCTCGGTAGCTGTCGGTGAGAATGTCTTCTCAGTGGACGGCGACGGCTACGCGCCCATAGGTGAGATAAGATTGGGCGATGCGACTACAAACCCGCGCGAGCACGGCGTCCTAGATGAGCTCGCTCAGGCAGCAGCCCTTTGCAACGATTCAGCACTGCAGGAGCGCGAGGGGGCGTGGACGGTTGAGGGCGATCCCATGGAGGGCGCCTTGCTCGCCCTTTCGGGTAAGCTAAGGCGCGATGGGCTGACCGCATTGTCTCGGTGGGCAAGGACGGATGTTATTCCGTTCGATGCACGGCATCGCTACATGGCAACGCTACATCACGATCATGAAGGCCGCGCATTCGTTTATGTCAAAGGTGCCCCCGAGCAAATTCTCGCGATGTGTTCGACACAGCGCAATGCCTCGGGCGATGCCGATCCGGTGGACGAGGGTTATTGGCATGGCATTGCCGACAGCATCGCCGCCAAGGGCCAACGCGTACTGGCCTTTGCGACGCGGCCTGTGGGGCCGGACCATACAGTGCTGGAGGTAGCCGATCTCCAAGGGCAACTCATTTTTATTGGGCTAGTCGGCCTGATCGATCCGCCGCGCCCCGAAGCAATCGTTGCGGTGGCTGAGTGCTACGGCGCAGGAATTCACGTGAAGATGATTACGGGCGATCACGCCGGCACGGCCGTGGCGATTGGTAGACAAATCGGGTTGCAAAACTCCGACAAGGCTTTGACCGGAGCTGATCTGGACGCAATGAATGATGCGGCCTTGGCTGATGCTGCCATGGAAACGGATATTTTTGCCCGCACCAGCCCCGAGCACAAACTCCGCCTTGTCAGGGCTCTTCAGTCCCGCGGACTGACAGTCGCGATGACCGGCGACGGAGTAAACGACGCACCGGCACTGAAACGTGCCGACGCCGGGATCGCGATGGGCGGCAAGGGGAGCGAAGCAGCCAAGGAAGCATCGGAACTTGTGCTTGCGGATGACAACTTTGCTTCGATCGTAGCTGCAGTGCGCGAAGGGCGCACGGTCTACGACAACATTAAAAAAGTCATCAGCTGGACGCTGCCGACGAATGCTGGCGAGTCCATGACGATAGTCGCTGCACTACTTTTCGGTATGGCTTTGCCAGTGACGGCCGTTCAAATACTCTGGATCAACTTAATCACCGGCATCACGCTTGCAATTGCGCTGGCCTTCGAGCCGACGGAGGCGAACACTATGCGCCGTCCACCACGCCCGCGAGACGCGCCGCTGCTCGATGCGGGCCTGGTCTGGCACATCGCTTTCGTTTCCATGCTCTTCCTCGGCGGTGTATTTGGCATTTATGCCTACGCAATTGACAAAGGCTATCCGGCGGAGCTCGCGCGCAGCATGGCGCTGAATACGCTCGTCGTGCTCGAGATCTTCCACCTGTTCTTCATCCGCAACATCTACGGAACCTCTCTGACTTGGGAGGCCGTACGCGGCACCAAAGTCGTCTGGCTAACCGTGATTATCATCACTGTGGCCCAGTTCGCCATCACGTATCTAGCTCCCTTGCAGCGCGTGTTCGGAACGCAGGCGATCCCATTCTTTGACGGCATCCTGATCGTCGGCGTTGGAGTGGCCTTCTTCGCAATCATCGAAGTCGAGAAGCAGTTGCGCCTAAGTTACCTAAAGCCGAATTTGAAGTGAGTTTGTTTAGCTGCCTTTCATTCTTTGGGCAGTAAGGACGTCCTCGAAGGACACGTGATGTGTATGCGAGAATTGGCTATCTCGTCGCTGCCGCGACGAATAAACCGCCGGCCACGTACTAAGACGCCGCGATGACTATCGAAGCTAATCCGGCGCACCCGCAGGTCGTCCTACGACGCTCGCTCACGGTGGGCCCGCTGCTTTTCTACGGACTCGCCATCATCGTAGGGGCGGGAATCTACGTCGCAATCGCTTCAGTGATTGGCCGGGCCGGTGCGGCGGCGCCGCTGTCGTTCCTACTCGCGGGCGTCGCCGCCGCCATGACCGGCCTGTGCTACGCGGAACTGGCTAGCCGCTTTCCGGAAGCTTCAGGCGCAGTAGCCTACGTCAAGCAGGGGTTCGGCTCCGACCGTGCAGCACAGGTGACCGGGGTCGTCTTGACGCTTGCGGTCGCGATTGCTGCCGCCTCAATCGCAAGCGGTGCCGTGCACTATCTGTCGCTATTCATTCGCTTACCGCCTGCGGCTCTGATCGCGCTGCTGGTCGCAACCTTCACGCTACTAGCGATGGCTGGGGTGCGGGAGAGCGTCGGGTTCGCCGCGATCATCGGGGCGATCGAGATCTTGGGTCTCGTCGTTGCGGCCGGGGTGGGCTTCCTCGCCGCGCCTGCCTTCGACATCGAGGCCGTGTTGCCGGCGAGCTTCATTGCATGGCAGAGCGTTGTGGCTGGTGCCTTCATTGCGTTCTTCGCCTTCATCGGCTTTGAAAGCCTGGCCAATATGGCGGAAGAGGCCAAGGACCCGCGCCGCACGGTGCCCTACAGCATTGTCGGCGCGGTCTTGGTCAGCACGCTGCTGTACGTCGTGGTAGCAGCGGCCCTGGTATTCGCCGGCCGTGGCGGCCAAAGCCCTTTAATCGACCTTTTCCAGGGCCCGTACGCGACCCTGTTCGCAGCCGTTGGTGCGCTCGCCATCGCCAACGGCGTCCTGGTCGAGATCATGATGCTGGCGCGATTGTTCTACGGCATGGCCCGACGGCGGCAGCTTCCCGCCGTACTCGGCCGCGTCCATTCATGGACCCGCACGCCGATCGAGGCCACCGCGCTCGCTGGCGCAATCGTGCTGGCGACCGCGCTGCTGGTTCCGTTCGAGCGGTTGCTGGCGTTGGCCAACGCTCTGACGCTGGGCATCTTTGCGGTCGTCGATATCGCACTGTGGCGCATCCAGCGGAGGCAGCCGGCTGGCGAGGGCGACTTCGCGGTGCCGCGTTGGGTACCGCCGGCCGCCGCGGCGCTTGCCGTCGGGCTGATTGTGGCGGAGGTTTTCTTGTGAGGCTACGCTTCGAGCGATGCGGGAAATCCGAGGCAACCGGAGGTACTGCGTTTATTCCGAAAACTTCGACCTCTTTTCGTGTCCTCGGATTGGACATAGCCAAGCTGTCTGCATCTGCGATATCGCATCGTATGGAAAGGCGCGAGTAGATTGTCGGCATGACCTACGTCGAAAGTGGCCTCATCGTCATCCTCATTCTCCTTAACGGCTCGCCTGCACAGCATTCGAACCGATCCGGTGGTCGTCACGGGACACCGATGACACGATCCGCCAGGCGAAGGAGCACAACGCGGCGTGGGCCGCGGTCTGCGGCTCAAGATAGTGGCCTGGCGCGCTCAATCCCGATTATGGCGTGATGGCGACCTTCAGCACCCCGTCCCGCTGGTTGGCGAAGAGCTCGTAGGCATCCTCGATCTGATCGAGCTTGAAGCGGTGCGTGACCAGTTGACGGGTGTCGACTCGTCCCGAGGCGATGGACTCGATGAGTCGCCGCATGCGCTCCTTGCCGCCGGGGCAGAGCGTCGTCACGATCGTGTGGTCACCCAGCCCAGCGAGAAACGGGCTGAGCGGGATCTTCAGGTCCCCGGAGTAGACACCGAGGGAGGAGAGTGTGCCGCCGGGTCTGAGCACCCGAAGCGCCGCTTCGAAAGTCTCCTGGCGTCCAAGCGCCTCGATAGCGACGTCGACGCCGCGCCCGTCGGTGAGGCGCATGATCTCTGCGACCGGATCAGCCTTTGTGAAGTCGATCACGTGATCCGCACCCATTCGACGTGCCATCTCCATGCGGGCCGGCACGCTCTCCACGCCTATGATAGTGGTCGCACCCATGAGGCGCGCTCCGGCCGTGGCGCACAAGCCAATAGGGCCTTGCGCGAACACAGCGACCAGGTCGCCGATGCAGATCTTTCCGCTCTCTGCCCCCGAGAAGCCGGTCGACATGATATCCGGGCACATCAGCACCTGCTCATCGGTGAGGCCGTCTGGCACCGGCGCAAGATTGGCCATGGCGTCGGGAACGAGCACATATTCAGCCTGCGTGCCGTCGATGGTATTGCCGAACTTCCAGCCGCCCATCGGTTTCCAACCGTGCTTCGTGCCGGGCCCGTCCTGAGCGTGACAGCCGCAGAGGGCAGCGTGGCTGTGACCCGACGTGCAGATGGCGCCGGCGATCACACGCTGCCCTTCAGTGTAACCTCGCACGGCCGCGCCGAGCTTCTCGATCACGCCCACGGGTTCGTGGCCGATCGTCAGTCCCTTGGCGACAGGGTACTCGCCTTTGAGGATATGGACGTCGGTGCCGCAGATCGTGGTTGTTGTGATGCGCACGAGCGCGTCGAGCGGGCCAACATCGGGGATCGGTTTCTCATCGAGGACGATCCGGCCCGGCTCTACGAAAATGGCGGCTTTCATCTTTGTGGCCATGATTCCGTTCCCTTTGATCGAGGTTGTTTCAAGCTCGGGGTGCTACGATCCCATTCCGATACCGTGACCCCTTCAACCCCAGCCTGATCTGCTTTTCGATCTCGATGATCGCGAAGAAGGCGGCACCTACGCCGACGATCAGGAGACCGTCTGCCAAAGGCACGGGTTTAGTGCCGAGGATCGCCTGGAGGGGGTGCAGATAGGTGACCGCAAACTGCGCAGCTGTAATGACGATGACCACGGTCCAGACCACGCGCGTGCCCTTCACCGCGTCCCAGGTCAGTGATGTGCCGTGGATATTGCGGATGAAGAAGAGGTGAAAGATCTCCAGCACCACCAGCATATTCAACGACATCGTCTGCGCGAGTTCGAGCGGGCATCCCCTGTCGATCGCGTAAGGTATTTTGTTCTTATTAGTTGGCAATACCATCGGCGCGGTCCTGTCATTAATCTTGTTTTCTCTAACCGTGATATCATTTCCGCTGTTACTCGAACGCGACGTGGATTTTGTCACAGCAATGATCACCAGCATACGAGCGGTCATCGCAAGTCCTGCGCCGATGATTGGTTGGGCCGCTGTGGTAGTTATGCTCCTCGTTCTCTCGATGCTGCCCCTATTACTTGGGCTACTGGTTGTACTACCAGTACTTGGCCACTCGACTTGGCATTTGTATCGACGTGTTATCGACCCACTCTCTCAGCGTTCCCATTAGGTTTTGACGCTTAGTCGCGCCAATGCGGCAAAGCGCGCCTCTCTACCGTAAGGCCCCGCCAATACTTAGTGTACAAGCAACAGCGGCACTGGAGTTGCTTTCGAAAGATACTCGGTTACACCTCCGAGCACGAACTCTCTGAACCGTGACTTTCCATAACCGCCCATAACAAGCAGGTCAGCTCGTTGGTTCGTCGCAAAATCTATGATTGCCTGTCCCGGATTTCCGTCAGCAGACTCGACATCCACAGAAGCAACAGTGACTTGAATCCCATGTCTTCTAATATGCGCCGCAATGTCGGCCCCCGGCACCGTTCCGCTTAAGTCCTTCTCATTTACAACTGTAAGAACGAAGATTTCTTCAAGACCGGGGAAAAGCGAGAGCATAGAGGCGATAGCGCGAGTTGCCGGGACCGAGCCGTCCCACCCCAGTACCGCCCGCTTGAAACGCTCGACCGGCTTGGTTGCTGGGCTCGCGAGCAACACTGGACGTCCCGATTCGAAGAGAACGGTTTCAAAGATCGCGGCAGAAGAATCGAGAAAGGAGTCCGGCCGTTCGATCAGTGTCAAATCGTAGGTCTTGGCAGCTTCTCGGACATGAACTGCAATTTCCGCTAGCGACCGAGACTCTTGCGTCACATTGGCATTGATACCGTAGCGGCTAGCACACTCGACAATCCGGTCGCTAACCTTCTGCGCTGTGTCAGCCGCTTCGATTTTTGCGCTTTTGATAAGGCTCGCGACAAGATCGCTGCCGAAGAAGTTCGTCACCGGTGGGGGTGCGGGGGCAGCCGCAACAAACTGGGTAGTAGCGCCATACCCTTGCGAAAGTGCAAGCGCCTGCAGCAATGAGGCTGAAGCATCATCACCTGGCTCTACAACACAGAGAACATCCTTTAGCATTCTCTTCATCTCCTGCTAGAACTGTTCAGTTCTGGAATGACTGCAGGCAAAGCTCTAAACGCTTTGCAATCATGGATTACGAAGACGACAATAGGCTTGGCTCGACAAACAGATTGTCGTCGACAGCCTTCACTCCATGAACTTTTTCCACGAGCACGCGTATTGCGTTACGCTCCGCATCCGAGCGAGCAATACCCCATAAGTCCACGCGGCCTTCATTCACCGTTACGTTAAGCCCAACGGGCTTGGCCCACGATTTCGTCGCCAGAATGCTCTGAATCTTCT
>CAZFPR010000071.1:0-2751 GCA_964521045.1 uncultured Hyphomicrobiales bacterium | reverse complement strand
GGGCGATGCTTCTTCTGAGGAGCTGTTGCGACTGCCTGTACTAGGTTGGACCGGGTTACGATTCCCACAAGCGTTCCGGATTCCACCACTGGAACACGCTTGATCTGGTTTCGCTCAAATATTCTGGCAATTTCCGATAATGGGGTGTTCGGATCCACGCTTATCACTTTTCTGGTCATGATATCGGCGACTTTCGCCGCATGACTGCGAGCATACTCATCCGCTAAGCGCTCGTCGGTAGTAAGAAGAGAAAGCCACCAAGAACGTTGCCGGTGCGTGCCAATTTCTGCGCGACGAACCAAATCGCCCTCACTAACCATTCCGACAAGGCTACCGGACTGATCGACAATCGGAAGTGCGCTAATGCGGCACTCGCTCATAATCTGCGCTGCCTCTCGCACCGTCATTTCAGCTTTTCCGGTTTTTACCGGCGCAGACATTACGTGTTTGGCTTTCATGAGCTCTTTCTCCGGTGACTGCGGCGACTCCAACTGCGCTACGTTTCAGTGATCGCTAATTTCTTAATGGTGTAGAAACAGCACTACAGGACTTTCCTTCAGAATTTCTCGATCGGAACAGCTTGCGGGCGCTGAATCCAACCCGAGTTTACAATCCCAATACCCTCGACATGGGATTTGTATTCACGCCCGAGTTGTAGAACCAACTGCGAGGCTCGTACACTTGAACTGGAGCCATCTAGAGCAACCAGAATGCTTCGAAGCATCAGAAACTTCCTCGTTTCCTGTTCTTGAAGTCGCCAGCTTTCTTGCATTTCCTGCGGCGCACCTAGCTATCGCAATGTACGAGCCTTTCAGACGCAATAGCCACGCTCATTGATAACGTATCGCGTACGAGGTCAGATGCTTCCTTGATTTTTGTCAAAGTAGTTGTTGGACTGGTAGATATACGGTTGAATGCACCAGAGTGCCTTATTTTCTGCACAAGGCCACCGTCCTCAACGCTGGTGCGACAGATCCACCATATTAAATTTGAAAAACTATTCTTTTCCAATTCTGAGAGATTGGAATTGTTCGATCGCTTCACTGGTAGAGTCGCTGATTGGTAATCACTTTCCAAACACCGTTCGATCTGTAGCGCCGGCTGACACTGTCCGTGCCTATCCATCATGTCGGCCGCGGCCTACGTCCGCGCTGCTCTTCTTTGATGAGCACAGAACCTAGATGCTATCCGTAGTCCTGCGATTTCAATGAGAAAGAAATATGGGCACTGGCGGTTGTGCAATCATGCTTTTCGTTGCACCGCCCAAAACAAAGTCCCGGATGCGAGAGTGGCCAAAAGCTCCCATAACGAGGAGATCAGCTTGTCGTGACACGACCGAAGATCTGAGTACCTCGCCAATGCTACGATTCTCTGCATCGACGGTATCTTGCACAACGTCTACGCCATGGAATTGCAAGTGCTCTATCAGTTCGGCGTCCGGTCGCCCGGACTCCAAGCTCTTCTCATTGGTGACGGTTAAGACAAATGTCTTCTTCGCCTTCTTCAGGATCGGAAGTGCGTCAGCGAGAGCCCGTGCCGCAGGCCGGCTATGATCCCATGCAACGACGACCGTATCGAGCGAAAAGTCGCCAAGATTCTTCTGCGTCTGCGGCATAACCAACGCAGGACGACCTGAGCCAAATATTATAGACTCAGCGTACCATTGATCAAAACCTTCCCCCTCAGGGACTGGCACAATTGTGAGATCCTTTAATCGAGCATACTCGGTGAGTAGGCTGGGCACCTCGCTAACGAGGCAATTCTCCAGTATCCGCCCCTGAAACACTCCACGCTTCTTGGCTGAACTTTCAAACGCCACCAGAAGTGCTTGCGCCTGCTCCGCACTTCTTTGAGTTTCGGCTGCCGCCATCGCCGAAAGTCCCAATAGACTGTTGGCTAAGACATTGCCGGGGGCACGAACCTCGACAGCACACGCAATCGCCGAGAGCCTCGCTTCAAGCGCAATTGTAAAATTGATGGCTTGATCGATCACGTCAACAGGCGTGGGATAAGGATAAGTAGTCAATGTTAGAAGGACATCCTTAAACGGCATAGGCGTTCTCACAGGTTTGTGGCGCGAGTTCGAAGAATGACAATCCACACCCACAACGATTGGCATGCTGTGTACCAACTGAAACAACGAATTGGAAATTGAATTTAGCAATCCACACTATTGAGACCTTCAATGCGACGCGCTCGACTTCAACCAGCCATCGCGCTATCGGTTTAATGTCAGGAGTGCCGCGTTGGTGAAACCTCTAAAGCATGGATGATGACTTCCGACAGAAGCTGCGTGGCTCGTGAGGTGCTTCCAGACGCCTGGTACAGAGCAATTTCAGCGTCCGGAAGAATTGGAAGCCCATGGCGAGTATCCATCAATACAAAACCTTCAGGCACCATATCCTTGTGACCTTGACCTGACTGGGCTTTTTTGTGCCAGGCGATGTGAGAGGATTGTTCTGGCAAAGGAGCTTTGGAGATGCCGAAGAAGCGGTTTAGCGCGGAGCAGATTGTGACGCTGCTTCGTCAGATTGAAGTATCGATGGCGCAGGGCAAGTCTACGCCGGTGGCCTGCCGGGAAGCCGGGATATCGCAGCAGAGCTATTACCGCTGGCGCAAGGAATACGGCGGCCTTGAGCTTGATCAAGCGAAGCGGATGAAGGACCTTGAACGCGAGAATGTACGTCTGAAGCGCCTGGTTGCCGATCTATCGCTTGAGAAGCAGGTACTGAAGGACGTTGCCTCGGGAAA
>CAZFPR010000070.1:9828-14624 GCA_964521045.1 uncultured Hyphomicrobiales bacterium | reverse complement strand
GAATCGCGCCGGGCCGTGGGCGACGCAGACGGGCGCTGACGTGGCGACGCAGACGGTGCGTGTCGGCGAAGGTGGCTCGGTGCTGTCGCTGCCGCTGAGCCGTTGATCGGCGAAGAGGTCGGCAACAAGAAGGGTCCCGCGGTCGACATAGCGGTCGATCCGCTCGAAGGCACCACGCTCTGCGCGAAAAACATGCCGGGCTCGATTGCCGTGATGGCGATGGCCGAAGGCGGCACGTTGCTCAACGCGCCCGACGTCTACATGGACAAGATCGCCATCGGACCCGGCTATCCGGCAGGCCTGATCGATCTCGATGCCTCTCCGGCGGACAACATCAATGCGCTCGCTAAAGCCAAGGGCGTGAAGCCGAACGAAATCACCGCGTTGATCATGGATCGTCCGCGCCACGCGGAACTGATCAAGGCGACGCGTGCGACCGGCGCGTCGGTTGCGCTGATTACCGATGGCGACGTCGCCGGCGTGATCCACACGACCGAGCCGATGGAAACGGGCATCGACATCTATCTGGGCATCGGCGGCGCTCCGGAAGGCGTGCTCGCGGCGGCAGCGCTTCGCTGCATCGGCGGCCAGATGCAGGGCCGTCTCATTCTCGACACCGACGAGAAGCGTTCGCGCGCCGCGAAGATGGGCGTGAAAGATCCGAACAAGAAATACGACATGCGCGACATGGTACAGGGCGACTGCCTGATCGCGGCGACCGGCGTGACCACGGGCTCGATGCTGAAGGGCGTGCGCTTTCAGGGCGACCGCATCTTCACGCACACGGTCGTCATGCGCTCGGTCACGGGCACGACGCGCTGGATCGAAGCCGAGCATCGGCAGCTCGAGAAATTCCATCTCTAGATGACGAGGCCCGCCGTTCTCATTCGCGGGATCGGCGCGGACGAGCGCTCCGCCTGGGAGCCGCTCTGGCAGGGCTATCTGCAATTCTATTCGGCTTCGCAGGCGAAGGACGCGACCGACGAAACCTGGCGGCGTATTCATGATGCGCGCGAGCCGATGTTCGCGCTCGGCGCCTATGTGGACGGCAAATTACTTGGGATCGTCCATTATCTTTTTCACCGCTCGTTCTGGACGACCGGCGACTACTGCTACTTGCAGGACCTGTTTGTCGCCAAAGACACGCGCGGGCTCGGGCTTGGCCGCGCGCTGATCGAAGCGGTCTATGCGAAGGCAAAGGAGGCGGGTGCGAGCCGTGTGCACTGGCTGACGCAGGATCACAACACCACCGCACGGTTGCTCTACGACAATATCGCCGACCGCTCCGGGTTTATTCAGTACCGGAAGATTTTCTAATGATGTCGTCCTCGGCGCCGCGAAGCGGCGGCCGGGGACCCATAATCCCTGTACTTGTTACAGGTTGCCGGCTCTTCGGCGACGAATTCTCAGTCGTGGATATGGGTCCCCGCTTTCGCGGGGACGACACAGAAATTCAACGCGGCGCCAAACCATAGATCATTTACAATACGCGCATGACCGAATCCCGCGCATTTCTGGGCGTGCAAAAGTCCGTGCAGGGCCGTGTATGGCGCGACCGGCTCGACCTGCGCAAAACGCAGACGGCGGCCGCGATCGGCCAGCGCTACGGCTTGCCGGAATTGCTCTCGCGTATCCTCGCCGGCCGCGAAGTCGTGCCCGAGGAAGTCGAGAACTTCCTCGACCCGACCATCCGCAAGATGATGCCCGACCCGAACGTGCTGACCGAGATGGATCGCGCTTGCTCCCGCATCGCCGACGCCGTGCAGCATTCCGAGGAAATCGCAATCATCGGCGACTATGACGTCGACGGCGCGACGTCGACGGCGCTCATGGTGCGCGTGTTGCGCGCGGCGGGCTCAGACCCGTTTTTTCACATTCCCGACCGCATGTTCGAAGGCTATGGCCCGAACGTGGAAGCGATCCGGAATCTCGAGGCGCGCGGCGCTTCGCTCCTGATCACACTCGACTGCGGCACCACGAGCGCGGAGGCGCTCGGGGAAGCGGCAAAGCTCGGTCTCGATGTGGTGGTCGTCGATCATCATCAGGCCGGCGAGAAGTTGCCGATTGCGTCGGCGCTTGTGAACCCGAACCGCGAGGACGATCTTTCCGGCCTCGGCCATCTCTGCGCGGCGGGTCTTACCTTCATGACCTGTGTCGCGCTGGTGCGTGAGCTGCGCTCGCGCGGACACTGGAACAGCGGGCGCGTGGAGCCCGATCTGTTGCAGCTGCTCGATCTTGTCGCGCTCGGCACGGTCGCGGATGTCGTCCCGCTCAAGGGCCTGAACCGCGCGTTCGTGACAAAAGGTCTGATCTCGCTCTGTAACCGCGAGAACCACGGGCTTCGTGCGCTGATGGATGCCGCCCGTCTCGAAGGCCCGCCGGAAGCGTGGCATCTCGGATTTCTCTTAGGCCCGCGCATCAACGCAGGCGGGCGCATCGGCGATGCGACGCTCGGCACGAAACTGCTGACCACCAACGATCCGGCGGAAGCGAACGCGATTGCGCAGAAGCTGAACCAGTTGAACATCGAGCGGCAGGAAGTCGAAAAGCGCACGCTGGAGCAGGCCGAGGCGGAAGCTTACGCATCGCTCGGCCACGACGAGCAGGGTGCGGTGGTGATCGCGAGCGGCGAGGGCTGGCATCCCGGCGTCGTCGGGCTCGTCGCAGCCAGATTGAAGGAGCGCTTCTCGCGGCCCGCATTCGCGATTGCGATGCTCGGCGAGCAGGGCACTGGATCGGGACGCTCCATACCGGGTGTCGATCTCGGGCGCGCGGTGCGCGGCGCGGTCGAGGAAGGCTTGCTCGTCAAAGGCGGCGGTCACGCGATGGCGGCTGGCCTGACCGTTACGCGCGACAGGCTCGGCGATCTGCGCGCGTACCTCGAAGCAAAACTGCGCGAGGCTGTCGAGCAGGCGCGGCACGAGGACTGTCTCGAGATCGACGCTGCAATTACGGCGCGTGGCGCGAGTGCCGAACTCTTCTCGATGATCGAGCGCGCGGGGCCGTTCGGCTCCGGCAATCCGGAGCCGGTGTTCGCGCTGCCCGCGCATACGGTCGCTTTCGCCGATCCGGTCGGACAGAACCATGTGCGCGTGCGGTTGCGCTCGAACGACGGGGCGACGATGTCGGCGGTGGCTTTCCGCGCGATGGAGCGTCCACTCGGGCAGGCTCTGCTCGGCGCGCGCGGGCGCGCGATGCATGTCGCGGGCACGCTTTCGGTCAATCGCTGGCAGGGCCGCGAGACGATCGAGATGCGGATTTCGGATGCGGCGAACGCGGATCCGCTTTCGGCCGGATAACCGCGCGATTTTTCGCCCGCGTCGAATTGGCAATTGCCAAAAGGCCCGAACAGCGTTTGTCTCGGGAAAATCCCGACAACAAAGGAAACAGAGCCATGAGCGCGAATGCTTCGGCCATCAAGACCGGCTTGTTCGATCTTTCCCCCGCGCAGCGGGTCGCAGGAATCCTGATCGGCAACCTGCTGCTCATTCTTTCGGCGAAGATCCAGATTCCGTTCTGGCCGGTGCCCATGACGATGCAGACCTTCGTCGTGTTGATGAGCGGTGCGGTGCTGGGCGCCCGCGCGGGAGCCGCGACCGTGGCGCTCTATCTCTTCGAAGGCGGGCTGAACTTCGCGGTCTTCGCCGGAACGCCGGAACGCGGCATCGGCCTCGCTTACATGTATGGGCCGACCGGCGGCTATCTGATCGGGTTCTTCGTGGCAGCACTCGCGGTCGGCTTTGCGTCCGACAAGGGCTGGATGAAGTCGCTTGCTTCGAATGCGGCCTGGATGCTCGCGGGGCATGCGATCATCTTCGCGTTCGGGGTCGCGTGGCTCGCGCGTCTTGTCGGCTTCGACGCGGCGCTGGCTTCGGGGCTCTATCCGTTCTGGCTCGCGACCGCGCTGAAAACCGCGATGGCGGTTGCGGTATACGAAGCGCTGCGCCGCCGTTTTGCCTAGTTCCCGCCGTCAACGGATTGTAACGGTTCGGCCGTAGCCTCATGACCATGAACGAATCCATCACGGCCGCCGCTTCCGCGCTCGGCATTCGCGTGCCGAGCCGCGGGGAACTCGTGGCCGACGGCATCGTGCATGCGGTCGGGGTCGCGGCGGGCATCACAGGATCGATCGTCCTGATCGCGATTGCAGCGCTCAGGCACACTTATGTCGAGATTATCGCCGTCAGCATCTATGCCGCCGGCATGATCCTGATGTTCTCCTGCTCGGCGCTCTACAATATGGCGCGCAGGCACCGCTACCGGCATTACTTCCAGCGGCTCGATCATTCCGGAATCTTCCTGATGATCGCAGGCACTTACACCGCTTTTACGATGCTGATGCTGAAGGGCGACTGGGGTGTATGGCTGACCGTGGTGGTGTGGTCGGTCGCGCTCATCGGCGTCGTGATCAAGCTCCTGTGGCCGAAGCGTCTCGAAGGCGTGACCACGGGTCTTTACATCGCATTGGGCTGGGTCGGCATTCTGGCCATCGAGCCGATCTTCGCTTCCCTCGGCGTCGCTGCGCTCGTGCTCCTCGGAGTTGGCGGAGCGCTCTACACCGTCGGCGTGATTTTCCATCTGTGGGAGCGGCTGCCCTATCAGAATGCGATCTGGCACGGCTTTGTGCTCGCGGGTGCGGGCACGCATTACGGCGCGGTGCTGACGGCGGTGATCTGAGCGCCGCGTCTTGAACTGCCGCCGGTCGCGCGCGATACAGGGCCGGAGTTTCACGCAGACGATATCCCATGCGTTTTGCAGCCGCCGCTTTCGTTTTCGTCGCGCTGACGGCAGCGGCA
>CAZFPR010000070.1:4148-9818 GCA_964521045.1 uncultured Hyphomicrobiales bacterium | reverse complement strand
TCCGTTCGGCAAGAAGCCCAGCTACACGACGCGGGAAATCTCTGCGCTCCCGAACGTGCAAGCGATTACGAAACGCATCTGGCTGCCCGGGCTCGACGACGGTTACGTGCCGCAGGGCGTGACATTTCAGGCGGGCGTGCTGTTCATCTCCAGCTATCGCAGCACCGATCCGAAACAGGATCGCGGGCCCTGCCGGGTTTTCGCAGTCGATCCGGAAACGGGCGGCGCGCTCTCGCAGATCGACCTGCCGCCGCAATGCGGGCATGCGGGCGGGATCGCGCGTGGACCTGGCGGCAATATCGTCGTTGCCGATAGCAGGCACATTTTCGAAATCGAAGTATCAGTCCGCGAGCGCGGAAAACTCCTGCGCGTGGTTCGTGTGACCGCACTCACGGGAAAGCTCAAAGGATCGTTCGCTGCGGGAACGGCGGACGGCTTATGGCTCGGCGCTTATGAGCGCTCAGGCGATCCGAAGCTCTATCTCATTGCCTGGGCGAAGCTTCGGCAGCCGAAACTCTCGGAGGCCGATGCGGGCGAAGCACTGCCGCTGCCGCTGCTCGCGCAGGGAGCGGCTTTCGACGGCAAGGGCGATTTGTGGATCACGCGGAGCGGATCGCGCTTCGGCGAACTCGCGAAACTCGACCGCAAGAGCGGCGCCGTGCTCGCGCGCCACGCGATGCCGATCGGGATCGAAGACATCAGCTTCGAACCCGGCGGTGCGCTGTGGTCTTTGTCGGAAGCCGGCTCACGGCGCTGGAACGCATGGAGCGCGTTCTATCCGCTTGCGTTCCGCATCGATGTGGATCGGCTGCGTTAGACAATTGCTCTGTTCGAGAAGCCGTCCGTGCAGGGAGAGGGCGCGCCCGAAACTATTCTCTCACATGGATGCCGGAGGCGGCCGGGGTGCTGCTCTCGACCTGGATGCGGTTGTCGTCGAGCGGTGTGATCTTCGACCAAACCTTCTGGCCCGTATCCTCGAACAGGACTTCTCTCTCCAGCGTATTCTTGCCGGTGCAGCGAACGGTCAGCTTGACCACGTACTCCCGCGCTCTGGTCGTTTTCGGAATCCCGTCAGCGATCTGGTAGTTGGCGGCGTCGCGCGCGGTAGCATAGGAATGAACGCCATTGGTGACGCGGGTGTAGAGATCGATGTACGAGCGCTTCGGCTGCCCGTCGACCATCGCGTCCATCCCGAACCTGCCGTTGATCACGGGGCAGTTCGTCTGCGCACTCGCAGGCGTGAAGTAGAGGCAAGAGAGGGCGACAACGAACGCAGCGATTATAGTCTTTGCCCGTAGTCTCATGGCGATCTCTGTTTCAATATTGTCGGAATGAAGCGCAAGCTGTTCGATATTCTATGCGCGGCACCAGGAATTGCCTAGCTGTCACGACACCCTGTGAAATGCCCAGGTTCGTTTGCGAAACCGACTGCTATCTTGGCTGGAGGCCTCAAAAGATCGATGAAATGGCGCTGCTTATGAGAGGCGAGCTCAATCGTCTCAGAGATTACGTTCAATCCTGGCAAGGTTGTCTTTCCACCACTTTGCATTCTGGTGATCAGGATAGTCTCTGATAAGAGTTCGAAAAATGAAAACAGAAGTTGCGTAATATTCGCGCGCTCGCTTTTGCGATCCCTTGTTTATCGTATCCGCGCAATCCGCATATGCGCGGCCCAAGCGCCCGCGCCAGTATATGTTGTCGTGATTCTTCTCCGTGAGAGATTGCAGTATCGCAAGGCCCTTTCTGTAGTTCTCTTCGGCTTCTTTGTGCTTCCCAAGACGAACCTCAAGCAGAAAACCAATGGTGCTATAATAGCCAGCAAGATCATCCTGAAATGTATGGTTGTTTGGATACTTCTTGACGAGCTCTTCTCGTATCTGGCGTTCGGCATCGTAATGTCTTAGCGCCCCAGAAAAGTTCTTTTGTGCGATCAAGGCCGCGGCAACGCCGCGATGTGACCACGCTAATGTGACCTTCAATTCAGTTGCATCAGGGTCGTAATTAGGAATCTCCTTCGTGAGGTAGAGGGCGGACTGGAATAGTTCAAGCGATCTATCTAAGTCTTGCGTGGCTATCAAAGCGTACCCAAGAGAGCGGCGAGCGTATACGACCGATTTCTTCCATTCTGAATTATCGGGATATTGTCTTGATAGGCGCTCATGAATTTGCAGCGCTCTTCTGTAGGGCTCGACCGAAGCTGAATGCTGACCGTTTGCGCGAAGTGAGTCTGCCAATATGCTTTGGGAGAAAGCTGAATTTCTTTGCCATTGCAGGTGATCTGCATTTTGGGTGGAGTGTTTTGTACGGATCGTCAGCGACTTATTCGCAAACTCGATCGCCAAAGCAGGATTGCCAATCGCGTTATGTAGTTGTGCGAGTCCGCTATAAGAGTATGAGATGGCATGCTCATAATCTAGATCGTTCGGGTTTGTCTTAAACATAGTCTCGTCGATCTCTATCGACTTATTGTAATGAACGAGCGCTAAATCATAGTCGCCTAGCGTGCGTAAGAAATCCGCGAGTCTGAAATATGAAACTGCCAAATCGCGTTGCCAGGTAGTATTAGGGCGTTCGATTTTTGCTTCATTCTCTGCGATCGTTCGAGCTCCTTCGAGGTCGCGTCTCGCTAGTTCTATGCTGCCACGATACTGATTGAGTTGGCCAAGTCGAAGCCTTGCGCGAAATACCCCTCTGCGATCTCCCGCCTTAGTCGAAAGCTGGAGAAGTGTATTGTAGCGATCTTCGGCTTCACGAAAATTTCCGGAAAGCTGGTGCAGCCAGCCAAGCCAGTAAAGCGAGTCTCTATCAGTTGGATCGAGTTTCAATGCTTCGCTATAGGCGTCGATGGCTTGATACTGATTGCTCAGGCCCGCGAGAGCGCCTGCTTTTTTGTAGATTGCGGCTTGTTCCGCTTTATTGGCCGTCGATTTTGCAGCGTTCGCGATGGAATTAGAAGCACCAATGGTGTCGCCACGCTCGATTTGATGCTTTGCTTCAACATATGGCTTCTCGCCTGCCGCTGCGCGTTTCATTAAATCTTGTGCCAACGCAATAATCCTATCGCGTTCATCCGCCGGTGTATTGTTTAGGAGCCTTTCCAGAATACTCACTTGCGTATTGGGCGACCGTTGTTGCGTGCTGGGATCGCTGTCTGAAGGCTTCACCGTTTCCTTTTTATATCCAAGGACTGCGGCAACTTTGGAAACAAAGTGATCGAAGGAGGGGTGGAGAAAATAAATCGCAGCAACAATCAAGCCGACGCGCAGAACTTTGGATATGAGAAATGAGTATACCTTGGGGGTATTGAAGACTACAGAGCTGCCCTTCCGAAACTCTCCCGGATGATCGGGGGCGGTGGTCGTCTGCTCTATTCGCTCAACCAGTTCCTTATAGATCAGATCCTCTCGGTCGCTCAGTTTCGAAATTGTGATGTGATTTGCTTCAACACCTGTAGCCTCGGTGTCGGGCAGGCCGGGGTCGCTCGAATCCGGCGGGACGATCAAGCCAAACAGGGTGGGGGCTGTTTCGAAGTACACGAGGTGCCGTAGCGTTTCGTCCCTCTCTTTAGCCAAGCGTCTGTAGGCTTTGTTGAGATCGCGAAGCTCGGACTTGTTTGCGACCAGATCTTTGGAAGAATCCGATGGCCAGGCAAAAAACCTGAACCTTTCAAGCAAAGTTGCCTTGTCGGCCCCGGTATTGGGAGTTCCCAATAATGCGACGTGGTTCGTTCTATCTAGAAAGCTGGCAATATTTTCTTCTTCGTCGCGCTCTTTTGCGTTCCGCATCACTTTTTTGACGATCAAACCACCCATGCTGTGGCAGACGAAAAGTATAGGCCGGTCGCGCAGATTTGCGTCGACAAGCAGCAGTCGAAAGATATTGTCCGCTTCGTCCAGAAATGGCATCGCCGAGCCGATCCATTTCGTTGCCGGCGAGTTGTAACCGAGCGAAAAAATCGCAAGACCTTTCAAATCTTGGGCAAGCCAAACCGGCCACAACGAATCTTCGACAACTTCCCGGCGCATGCGCCGCCAGTTCCATTTGCGTCGTTGCCAGGTGTTGTAGGGATGGCCGCCTAGCCCGTGAACGAAGACGACGTTCGCGCGCTTTTCACCCGTCCAGTCAGCAATCTTGATCAGCCGCGCCACAGCGTTTGCTCCGGGGCGGAAATTGGATCGTAATGAAATGTATTAAGGATGCCCCGATGCGCGATACTAGATCATCGCGAGGGGAAGTGCATCTGGTCCGTTCTAGTCGTGAAATGGCGCTCCCTAAGGGAGTCGAACCCTTCTTTTCAGGTTGAAAACCTGACGTCCTAACCGATAGACGAAGGGAGCGCTGAGGCCGGGCGAACCGAACCGGCGCCCTTATAGAAAAGCATGCCGCCCCGCACAAGCGGGCAAAAATGCCGCGCTACCAGTGCCCGGTATTGGCCATCGAGGCCCAGGGTTCCTGTTTCGGCAGCGCCTTTCCCTTCTGGAGCAACTCGATCGAGTGCAGGTCCGGGGAGCGGATGAAGGCCATCTGGCCGTCCCGCGGCGGGCGGTTGATCGTGACTCCGGCCTTCATCAGCCGCTCGCACTCCGCATAGATGTCGTCGACCTCGTAGGCGAGGTGGCCGAAGTAGCGGGCCTCCTTCATGTCCTCATCGGTGCCCCAGTTGAAGGTGAGTTCCACGAGCGGCGCGGGCCGGCCTGCGGCCTTCGCATCGGCCACCAGTTTCTCGTCCCCGGGCGCGACCAGGAAAACGAGCGTGAATTTCCCGGCCTCGTTCTCGATGCGGAAGGACTCCTTCAGCCCGAGCTTGTTGCAGTAGAAGTCGAGCGCCTTGTCGAGGTCGCGGACACGCAGCATGGTATGGAGGTAACGCATCGGCCGGGGTCTCCCGAATTACAGAATCGGATTGGGTTTCTCAGAGAAGCTCTTACGGAAAATAGAATGATCGCTCCCGACCGCAAGTCCGCTTCCGATCTGCTGCAAGCCATGGTCATGGAATCCCGGCGGATGGTCGCCTTCACGGGCGCCGGCATCTCGACCGAGAGCGGCATTCCGGATTTCCGCTCGCCAGGCGGGCTGTGGACCAAGAACCGGCCGATCGAGTTTTCGGATTTCATCGGCAGCAAGGAAATGCGCGACGAGGCGTGGCGGCGGAAGTTCGCGATGGAGGATTCTTTCCGCAACGCGAAACCGGGACGCGGTCATCGCGCGCTCGCTTCGCTCTTGCAGCGCGGTAAACTCTCCGCGGTCATCACACAGAACATCGACAATTTGCATCAAGTCTCCGGCATTCCACCGAGCCGGGTGATCGAACTGCACGGTAACGGCTCCTATGCCACCTGCCTGGACTGTGGAAACCGCTACGAGCTGGAATGGGTCAAGGAAAGGTTCGATAAAACCAACGGGTCGGCGCCCGATTGCGCGGATTGTGCGGGTCCTGTGAAGTCCGCGACCATTTCCTTCGGCCAGGCGATGCCGGAAGAGCCCATGCGACTGGCCGAAATCGAGACTTTGGCCGCCGATCTCTTCATTTCCATCGGTTCTTCGCTGGTGGTCTGGCCTGCCGCGGGCTTTCCGCTACGCGCAAAACGCAACGGCGCGAAGCTCGTGATCCTGAACCGGGAGCCTACCGATCTCGATGATGCCGCCGACCTCGTTATCCGGGAGGACATC
>CAZFPR010000070.1:2359-4138 GCA_964521045.1 uncultured Hyphomicrobiales bacterium | reverse complement strand
GTCTTCCTTGACAGCTGACTGCGACTCGCTGTGCACGACGCCGCTTTTTCCACCACCACCCATTGCTTTGCGCCGGAAGTCGCATTTTGATGTTCCCCGACATTGCGGCAATGTTATCGTTGAATTGCAACGAATCGGCGTCCCGCCGGTTCTCAATAGGCGGCTAGAGTTTTAAGCGTCATGGGTTCCGACCGGCTGGGGTCTAAGCTCGCGCAGAGCGAGCAGGGGACGCGAATAGAGGATCTCACGGAGGAAGCTCCGGTGGGATTGATCGAGATCACCGGCCACATCAAGTGGTTCGATGTCTCGAAAGGCTTCGGCTTCATCATCCCCGACAATGGTATGCCCGACGTGCTCCTGCACGTGACGTGCTTGCGGCGCGACGGCTTCCAGACCGCGCACGAAGGCGCGCGGGTCGTCTGCGAAGTGATCGAACGCCAGAAGGGCTATCAGTGCTTCCGCGTCGTCTCGATGGACGATTCCACCGCGATCCACCCTTCCGAGATGCCGCCGCCGCGCACGCACGTAAACATCGTGCCGACCAGCGGTCTCGAGCGCGCCTGGGTGAAGTGGTTCAACCGCATCCGCGGCTTCGGCTTTCTTACCCGCGGCGACGACAGCCCGGATATCTTCGTGCACATGGAAACGCTGCGCCGCTTCGGGCTCACCGAATTGCGCCCGGGCCAGATGGTGCTGGTGCGCTATGGCGACGGCCCGAAAGGCCTTATGGCTGCCGAAGTCCGGCCCGATACGGGTAGCGGCAACTCCTCGCACTGAGTTTCGTCATGTCCGTGCTTCTCCGTGTCGTGCGCCCTCTGGCGCTCACATTATTATTGGTGCTCGCCGTCTATCCGGCCTCCGCACAGGACGGGCCCCAACCCAGGCTCAGGGTCGAGAGCCTCGAAATTCTGACCAAGACCGGAATCCGCGTCTTCAACGTCGAGATGGCGGAGACTCCGGAGCAGCAGCGCGTGGGCCTGATGTTCCGGAAAGAGGTCGCGGACGGCGAGGGCATGTTGTTCGATTTCGGCGTGTCGCGGCCGGTGGCGATGTGGATGGAAAACACGATCGTTTCGCTGGACATGCTTTTCATCCGCGCCGACGGCACCATCGCAAACATCGCGAAGGGGACGACGCCGTTCTCCCGCCAGACGGTCGAGTCGCAGGGCTCGGTGAAGGCAGTGCTTGAGATCGTGGCCGGCGCTGCCGACCGTTACGGGATCGCTGCCGGAGACAAGGTTTTGCACCGGATTTTTAAGGGCAGATAGGGCTTCGGGCGCGAATTTCCGGATGCCTTGCGGGCTTGGGGCGGCTCCTGTAACTCCTCGACATTCAGCGGAGCGTAGCGCAGTCTGGTAGCGCATCTGGTTTGGGACCAGAGGGTCGCAGGTTCAAATCCTGCCGCTCCGACCACTACTTAGCCGACTTTGTTGGTCGGACGTTGGTCAAGTTGTTGGTCAAGCAGAATCCTTCTTCGTTCTACTCGCAACGCGCAGCTTAGCAACGCGCGTCGTCGCCTTCGCGCCAGGCCGCAGATAATGCCCGAACGTCGTCTCGATGTTCGCGTGCTGGCCGTGAAAGCGCAGGTCATTAAGCGCGGCAGACCCGTGGCCATGCTGCTCGACAATCGCCTCGTAGCCTTCGGTCAAGCCGCCATGCCGCGCCCGCGCGTTCCAGATTTCCTCGGGCACGCCAGCTTCGGTGGCTAACTGCCGAAAGACGTCGGCATAGTAGCGCTTCTGAAACGGCAGGTCGTCGTTCGTAATGCAGAGCGGGCCG
>CAZFPR010000070.1:0-2349 GCA_964521045.1 uncultured Hyphomicrobiales bacterium | reverse complement strand
TCTGTCTTTGATGTCGGCAGCGAAAGCAGAGGGCCGATGTCCTCGAAGCGCAAGCCGGGACGCCACCATTTGCGGCCGGCGACGATCGTGCCTGCGGGAAACGAGCGCGGGCCCCTGATCGGCTCCCATGCGCCGATGACGTCGATCTGCCGAAGCGTGAACTCGAACTGCGCGGCGACGCCAAGCGCAATCGATCGCCACTTCTTCTCGCCTTTCGCGATACCGAGCTTCACGATTGCCTCGGCATGCCTGTATTCCATCGGCAGCTTCGGCTTCCTGACGATCGCGCGCTCGTCCTTGGTCATCTTCGGACCCTTGAAGCGCATTACCGAGAGCACCGCGAGCAGCGGGCCGCACTCCAGCAAGCCCACTTCCATGCCGTAAACGAGCGCCGCGCGCAGCACGTCGCGGATTGCAACATCGGCCTTGCGCTTGAACGGCGCGCCGTCGTGCCCCTTCGGTTGCGAAATCTCGCTGTGCCAGCGCCGCAGATCCTGCCCCGTGAGCCTGTCAACGCGGCGGTTTGTATATTCGTTCGCCCTCAGAACGCGGATGCCGTACTCGTAGCTCGATCGCGTGTTCTCGGTATTCCCGTGCCAGGGCGAGAGCGGATCTTTCTGCCAGAGATCGAACAGCGACCCGAGCGTGCCATCGTAGATGATGCGGTTCTGCGCGTCGGGCGACTCAATCCATTCCAGCATTTCGGTGTAAAGCTGGCGGCACTGCACGGCCATACGCTCGACGTCTGCGGCGTTGTCCAGATCATAGTGCAGCCGGAGAACGGTCGGCGAGAAGCGAGCGCGACGGCCGCGCTTCGGGCAAACCCAATAAGCGCGCCGCGTTCCACCTTCGCGAATATCAAGTCCCGGCGCGTCTATCTCGATCGCTTGGCCGGCGACGATTAGAGTTCTGCGGCGGTGCTGCATGGGGGTTCTCGGGTCCGTCTGGTGCGTATCTGGCTACGGTGAAGGAACGCTGCTGCCCCGGCAAGGCGGGCTGTGGACTGACGTTTTCGCTGGAGAAGAAGTGCAGGACGTCGGCGAGCCTGCGCCCGCCCATCACGGGATGGATTCGCGGGAAGCCGCGCTTCTCGAGTACGGCGACGATCTGCGGCCATTCTTTCGCGCGCTCATGCCCAAGCACCAGCTCGGCGATCTGCTGCTCGCTAGGGAATAAGGGGAGATCGTTAGCGCGCCCCATTTACCCTTCCTTATGGGTGGGGAGGCTCTTTACGTAGTTCACGCTCTGCGTTGATATTTCTACGCAGTCAGCATTTGTAATGTTGTTGAAGTGCGTCGGTCTGCTTTTGATAGCTTCTGCAATAATCCAGAAGCCCCATGCGGCTACGAGTGCGACGATGCCCCAGCCGGTCGGAGTGACCCGGAAAAGATACTCGATACCCGCAAGCGCCCAAACAATCAGCGCCAAACGGACGAACCAGTTGCTCACGCGAAACGAATATCGGCGCACATACCGATAGAACGTCTTCATGTTCTCACCCTTCCTTCTTTGTAGGGATGGAATCTTTGCCAAGTTCTTTGAACAGAACTTTCACGGCTGCGGTTGTAGAAAGCGCGAATGCAAACAGGATGCTGTTTATGCGTTCCGCCTCTTCTTTCATTTCCTCCCGCCCCGCAGCATGGGCTTCGGAGAGGGCCGCGAGAATAATTTCAACTTCATATCTGGCCGCGCCGTTGCCGCGCTCATCAGAGCAAAGCAGGTCCGCAATCTCCCTCGCTTTATCTGAGTAGGTCATGGGCGCTTGTTCCACGGCTTGAACTCAAGAAGTGCTTTTGGATCGGGCCAAGTGCCATCGAAACAGACAGCGCGATCATCGAGAGTTAGGAATGCGGATGGCTTCTGCTCAGGAAATTCTATATCTTCAATGTCTGCTCCGTGAATGAGCAACCATGTACGCATAGCGTAAATGCCGCCCGGCTCTTTCGTTCGGGAAGAATAGATTGCAACGCGAAAGTGCGACGCAGCTTCTTTGAGCCATTCAATCGCGCCGGGAACCGGGGGGTCAGTAACGGTACCCGCACCTTTCCATCCACTCGTATAGCTGTGCAGAACGCCATCGAAATCAACACATAGGATCGGCTTTGTAATGTTCACTTCTTCCCCCGTCTGTACGGGTGTAGAGCGGAGGGCGAAGGCATCGCGCAGAAGCCCTAGCGCGTGATAATACGGCACCCAATAATCATCGCCCCTTCGATCCTTCGCTTGTTCCGCCGAAAGGAAATTCCTCACCGCTTCTTCCAACACCTTCTCCCGCTCTGATACTGCGAGGAGGGAGAGGATGACACGGGCTTTTTCAACTGCGATGTTTCTCTGCGCGCGGTAGTGCGG
>CAZFPR010000069.1:11967-14705 GCA_964521045.1 uncultured Hyphomicrobiales bacterium | reverse complement strand
AATGCATTCGCAAGCACGTCGCCATGCTCGCCCGCGAGGTCGAAGTAGTCCATCGCGCGCGTGATGTAGAGATAGCTGTTCGCATCGAAGCGCTCGACGAAGGACGAGCCCTGATAGCGGAGATAGTTTTCGACCTGGAAGTCGGCGTCGAACCCGAAGGTCGGCAATTCGCGGTCTTGCAGGCGGCGGCCGAACTTCCGGTGCAGCGCCGCGTCGGAAAGATAGGTGATGTGCGCGGCCATGCGGGCGACGGCAAGGCCGCGATGCGGGCTCGTGCCTTCGGCGTGATACTTGCCGTTGCGCCAGTCGGGATCGGCCATCACTGCCTGACGGCCGACTTCATGAAAGGCGATGTTCTGCGCCGAGTGCCTTGCTGCGGTCGCGATCGGCAGTGCGGAGAAAATGCGCTCCGGATAGGTGACCGCCCATTGCAGCACCTGCATGCCGCCCATCGAGCCGCCGATCACGCTGAGTAATTGATCGATCCCGAGATGATCGAGGAGTGCCGCCTGCGTACGCACCATGTCGCGGATCGTGACGACAGGGAAGGTGAGGCCGTAGGGCTCGCCGGTCGCTTCGTTCTTCGAGGCGGGCCCGGTCGTGCCCATGCAGCCGCCAAGCACGTTCGCGCAGATGATGAAGAAGCGGTCGGTATCGATCGGCAGACCCGGGCCGATCATCGAATCCCACCAGCCCGGCTTTCCGGTCACCGGATGCACGTTATGGACGTGCTGGTCGCCTGTGAGCGCATGGCAGATCAGGATTGCGTTGGAGCGATCGGCATTGAGTTCGCCGTAGGTCTGGTAGGCGATCTGATAGGAGGAAAGCTCGACCCCGGCATCGAGCTTCAGGGGCTTGTCCTTGCCGAAGCGGACCAGAAGCGAACGCGGTTCGTCGGCTTCGCGGCGGATGATTTCCGCGCGGCTCGCCTTATCTCCACGTTCGATGCGAACGATACTCATCACGTCCTCGGCCGCCCTTTGCCAGCATAGCAGGGCCCAAGGGAGGTAGGCAGCGGGGCCTGAACGGTCAATGAATTCTTTGCTTGGGGCGGCACCCGCGCTATCAGGGATCAATCCTATCAGACCGGCGCAGCGCCATGGTTAATACGCCAAATTCGAAGCCAGCAGCGGGGCAACAGCCCACGCTTGCGGACCTGCGCGCCGAAATCGACCGGATCGACCGGGCGATGCACGAGCTTCTGATCGAGCGCTCCGGCATCATCGACACCCTGATTTCGGTCAAGAAATCGGGCGAGACCGGCTCCGCATTCCGGCCCGCGCGCGAGGCCTCCATGATGCGTGCGCTCGTGGAGCGGCACCGCGGCATTCTTCCGCTCGACACGGTGGAGAGCATCTGGCGCGTCATCATCGCGACCTTCACCTACGTGCAGCAGGCCTATTCGGTGCACGTCGATCTTTCCTCGGGCGATGCGCTGGTGCGCGACAGCGTGCGTTTCCATTTCGGCTACACCGTGCCGGTGGTGCAGCATGTCGGAGCAAGCGCTGTGGTCGATGCCGTCGCGAGTTCGCGCGGCGATCTCGGGCTCGTACGCGCGGAAGCGGTCGCAGGCGGCAAGCCGTGGTGGACCGCACTCGAAGGCGAAGGCAAACCGAAGATCATCGCGCGGCTTCCCTTCGTCGAGCGCGGCGATCATCCTGCGGCCTTGCCGCTCTTCGTCGTCTCGAAGCCGCTGCCCGCGGACGCGGCGCTAAGCGAAGTCGAGGTCTGGAGCGTGCATGTCGCGGGCTGGAACACCTCTGTCGCACGCGCGCTCGCGCCGTTGGCCGAAGTCGTGGCGCAGCCCGATAGCGGGTTCGACAGCGCCGCATTGCTGATTTCGGTGCCGCAAAGCCGCAAGGCCGAACAGGTGCTTGCTTCGCTGAAAGAAGCGGGGGCCTCGGTGCGCTCGTCGGCCCTCGTCGGCGGCCACGCGACCCGCTATACCGTCCCGCCCAAATCCTAACTTCCGTTCCATCAGGTTCAGTACCAGGTTCAATACAATGAGCGCTTCAGGCAAGTCCCTTCGTCCGCAGCCGCGTGCCGGCGTCATGGAAATCGACGCCTACATTCCGGGCCGCAGCCATGCGCCGGGCGCGGCGAAGGTCATCAAGCTTTCCTCGAACGAAACGCCGCTGGGCGCGAGCCCGAAGGCGATCGACGCCTACAAGCGCGGCGCGGATACGCTTGAGCTCTATCCCGACGGCGGCGCGACCGAACTGCGCGAGATGATCGGCAAGACCTATGGCCTCGATCCGAACCGCATCGTCTGCGGCGCGGGCTCGGACGAACTCCTGGCGGTGCTCGCACGCGCCTATCTGAAGGACGGCGACGAGGCGATCTACACGACGCACGGCTTCCTGATGTACCGCAACGTGACGCTGTCGGCGGGCGCGACACCCGTGATCGCGCCGGAGAAGAACTTTGCGACCGATGTGGATGCGATTCTTGCCTGTGTCACGCCGAAGACGCGCATGGTGTTTCTCGCGAACCCGAACAATCCGACCGGTACCTACACGCCGATCGCGGAAGTGCGCCGCCTGCACGCGGCACTCCCCGGCAATGTGATCCTGCTGATCGACGCCGCTTATGCGGAGTATGTCCGCAATAACGATTACGAAGCGGGTATCGAGCTTGCTGGCTCCAGCGAGAACGTCGTCATGACGCGCACCTTCTCGAAGATCCACGGACTGGCCGCGCTCCGCATCGGCTGGATGTACGGGCCCGCTGCGATCGTG
>CAZFPR010000069.1:0-11957 GCA_964521045.1 uncultured Hyphomicrobiales bacterium | reverse complement strand
GTGGATGCAGTGAACCGCACGCGCGGGCCGTTCAACATGGGCGCGCCGTCGATTGCGGCGGGGGCCGCAGCGCTCACCGATCTCGCGCATGTCGAGAAGGCGGTCGAGCACAACATGAAGTGGCTGCCGTGGGTTTCGGACGAGTTGAAAAAGCTCGGTCTCGAAGTTACGCCGAGCGTTGGCAACTTCGTGCTGATGCACTTTTCTTCGAAGCCCGGCAAAGGCGCGAAAGAGGCGGATGCTTTCCTGATCTCGCGCGGCATCGTTTTGCGCCAGATGGCAGCCTATAAACTGCCGAACGCATTGCGCATGACCATCGGCACCGAGGAGCAGAACAAGGCTGTGATTGCGGCGCTTGCCGAGTTCCTGAAATGACGGCGCTGGTCACATGGCGCCGGTCGTAAGCCGCCTTGCGATTATCGGTCAGGGACTGATCGGCTCGTCGATCACGCGCGCGGCAGTGGCAAACCGCGCCGCGCGTGAAGTCATCGTGACCGACGCCTCGCCGAAGGTACGTAGGACCGTGAGCGAGCTGGGGCTTGCGAAAGTTGTCGAGACCGGCGCCGAAGCGGTGCGGGACGCGGATCTGATCGTCGCCTGCGTGCCGGTCGGACAATACGGTGCGCTGGCCGCGGAAATCGGGCCGCATCTGAAAGCGGGCGCGATCGTCACCGATGTCGGCTCCGTGAAGGGCGCGGTGGTCCGCGACATGCTTCCGCATCTGCCTAAATCGGCGCATCTCGTGCCCGCTCATCCGCTCGCGGGTACCGAACATTCGGGACCGGAAGCGGGACTTGCTGATCTTTTCGAGAACCGCTGGTGCATCGTGACGCCGCTCGACGGCGCGAATGAAGGCGCGGTGGAAACCGTGCGGGCGTTCTGGAAAGTGCTCGGCTCCGAAGTCGAAGCGATGTCCGTGCAGCATCACGACGAAGCGCTCGCCATCACGAGCCATCTGCCGCATCTGATCGCCTTTGCGATCTTCCATACCGGGCTCAAGCACGAGGAAGCGACGCAGGCGGAAGTGATGAAATATTCGGCCGGCGGATTCCGCGATTTCACGCGCATCGCCTCGTCGAACCCGACCATGTGGCGCGATATTTTCTTGAACAACAAGGAAGCCGTCCTCGGCGTGCTGAAGCAGTTCAACGAGGACCTGTCGGCGCTCGCGAAAGCGATCGAGGAGAATGACGGCCCGAAGCTCGTGGACGCGCTTTCAAAGAGCCGTCTCACGCGCCGCAAGGTGATCGAGAAGGAGCACATCTCGGTCACCACGACGAAGCGCGAGCACGAAGACGCCTTCCCGATCGTGCGCCCCTACGGCGACGACTAGTTTCCGCTCATGAGCGAAGATCTCTGGGTGTTCGGCTATGGCTCGCTGATGTGGCGGCCGGGCTTCGAGTTTCTGGAAAAGCGTCCCGCGCGGCTCAATGGAGCGCATCGCGCGCTTTGCGTGATCTCGCATTATCACCGCGGCACGCCCGAACGGTCCGGGCTCGTGCTCGGGCTCGACCGGGGCGGCAGCTGCCGCGGCATTGCGTTCCGGGTGGCGGGCGGTTTGCGCGAGCAGACGATCCGATATCTGCGCGAGCGCGAGCAGGTCACGAGCGTCTATCTGGAAAAATACCGGCTGGTCGATTTGCTCGACGGCGACAGGGGCCGCGTGAGCGCGGTCTGCTATCTGGTCGACCGCGGGCACGCACAATATGCCGGCGTGCTTACTCCCGAGGAGCAACTCACATACGTAAAACGCGGGCACGGGAAGTCGGGAAGCAATCCGGACTATGTGCTTGCGACCGTCGAGGCGCTGCACGCGCTCGACATACAAGACCGCAGTCTGGAGTGGCTTGCGGAGCGGCTGAAGAGCGAGCGGCCGTTTACGCCGCGTGACGCGGAGTAAACGGGATCACGTTGTGCTCGGGTGCGCCGCTCGGCGCATTGCCGTCTTCGAGCAGCGCGCGCAGGTCGCGGTGTGCGAAGGCAAGCGCTTCGATGCGCTCGACCACATGCACGTGCACTTCGTCGGCATCACCCGGCGCGGCGTCGCCGGCCTGTCCCGCCGAGATCGCGATGACCCGGGGGCCTTCGGCGGTCTGTTTCACGTAAAGCGAGACCGCGAGGTCATAGGCAGGCGTCTGGCCCGGCAGATAGCGGCTGGTGGCATAGCGGCGGCCTGAGCCGCCGCACCAGAACTGGAAGCGGCCTGCAAGGTCCGGAAACTTGGTCGCGGCGAGCTGTCCCGCGTACTTCGCTCGTTCGAATCGCGTCATGAGAACAAAACTAGAACATCAACCGTTAATGTCAACTTAACGATGGGGATCAAGTTCCCGTGCGGGCGATTTCCTCCCGGCCGAGCGCGATCAGCCGCGTCGTCGCGGTCTCGATGTCGTTCTCGAGCCGCTTCAAAAACTCCATCTTGTCCATGCCGGGCTGGATCGGATCGAGAAACTCCAGCCGCACCTTGCCGGGTTGGAAGCGGAGCGAGCGGCGCGGCCAATAAAGCCCGGAATTGAGGGCTACCGGCACGCAGGGCACATTCAGTTTCTCGTAGAGATGCGCGACGCCGTATTTGTAGTTGGGCGGGGCATCGACCGGGCGGCGCGTACCTTCAGCATAGATGATGAGCTGGCGATTCTCTTTCATTCGCTCGTGACCGACTTCGGTTACCTGATCGAGCGCGGCTTTGCGTGCGCCCCGGTTCACCGGAATCAACCGCGCTTTTGCCGTGTACCAGCCGAACAGCGGGATCCATTGCAGTTCCCGCTTCAGCACGAAGGTCGGATCGGACAAGATCGCAGCCATCGTGAAGGTCTCCCACGCCGACTGATGCTTGGAAGCGACGATGATGCCGCCGGCAGGTACTTTTTCGAGTCCGATGACTTCGTGCTCGATGCCGCAAATCCATTTCAGCAGGAAATGATTTCCAGCCGTCCAGGATTTCACTGCAATCCAGATATAGCGCCGCGGCAGCAGCAGCAGCGGGAGATAGAACAGTATCTGGAGTAACGTGTTCAGATAGAAGGCGATATTGAAAAGGATCGAGCGGAAGATTTGCACGGCGTGATTTTCCTTTTGTGCCGCTGCGTTCTTCAGCCCGCGCGGACGAGCGCGGCAAGATATTTCAGATATTCGAAAACGAGAAGCCTCACCGTCTGCGGGGCCGACCACCAGCCTTGCTCGCGCATCCGCTCGGTCACGACCGGGTAGGGGTTGAGTTCGATGCCCTCCGTCTCGCGCTCGAGCTGCACGAGCGCACGCGGCATATGCCAGGCCGAAGTCACGACCAGCAACGATTTGAACCCGTGCTTCTTCGCCCAGGCCGCGGTTTCGACGGCATTGCCGAGCGTGTTCTGCGCTTCATGGCCGAGATCGATGCAGCATTCCGAAAGCCGCGCGAAATCGGGAAACTGCTTCTTCAGTTCTTCGTCCGTGGTCGCCGGATTGACGCCGGAAACGAGAAGCCGCTTGCCGCGTTTGGCGGCAAGCAGATCGATTGCGGCGGTCATGCGCTGCGGGGCGCCGGTGAAAACGACAATGCCATCCGAGGCGCGTATCGATAGCGGCGGATCGCCCGGAATTTCGTTGAGATAGACGAAGAAGCCCGCGGCGAGAAATGCAATCACGCCGCCGCCTGCGCTCCAGAACAGGATCGAGGCAAAGCTCCGCCCGCGCTTTGCGCGAACCGGCGATGGTTCCTCGAGCGGCCTCATGTGCGGATCGTTTCCCCTCGTCATCCCGCTCCTATCGAGCATGCTATCCGGAACTGCGGCAAGCATGCGTCGGGAATCCTGTCCGGCAATCCCGAAAACAGTGCGCCGAAAGTCTGTCCCGTTTCGGGGCGGCGCATCTAAATACCTTGAAATGCTCGCGTTTCGGCACAAGGCCGGACGCCGTTACGGTTTTCGATCCATTAACGGGTCATCCGGCATCATGGCCCGGTAAGTATCGAGTGAGGCTGCAATGCGTATCGAATGCCCGTCCTGCGCGGCAGGGTTTGAAGTGAGTCCTTCGGCGCTGGAGCCGAGCGGACGCACCGTACGTTGCGCAGCCTGCAAGACCACATGGTTCGCCGCAGCACCCTCGCTGGTTCTCGCAGACGGCGCCATCGAGACGACTGCCGCGCCCGCTCCCCAGATCAGCGAAGAAGATCGCGCCCAGCATGCAGCACTTGCCGCAGGCGGCGTAGATACAAGCGGCCCGGTCGTCACGATCGAGGATGCTCCTGCGATTTCGCCAGTGGAGGAGACGCCGCCGCCACCGCCACCGCCTGCGCCGCAACGCAAGACCGTGGCGCGCTATGTGCCTGCCGCGTCCAAACGCAAGAAGAGTTTCCCGCTCGGCGCGCTCGCTGCCGTGCTCGCCATCATCGTTTCCTTCGGTATCGTCAGCCGCGAATCGTTCGTCCGCGCCGCGCCCGAACTCGCGACGCTCTATGCGGCGGCAGGGTTGCCGGTGAATCTGCGCGGTCTCGAGTTTCAAAGCATTCGTACGCGTCAGGAAATCCAGGACGGCATCACCGTGCTCGCCATCGAAGGCGAGATCGGGAATGTCGCGAACCGCGCGGTGGAGCTTCCGCGCGTGCGTCTTTCCGTGCTCGGAGAAAAGGGCGTAGAAATCTATTCCTGGACCGCACTTCTGCCGAAGTCTGTGCTCTATCCTCACGAAAGCGTGCCGTTCAAAAGCCGGCTCGCCTCGCCCCCGGCGGAGGGCAGGGAAATCATGGTCCGCTTTCTGACGCGCGCCGATCTCACGGCAAGCGTCCGCTGACGAATAGGTTTCGCTATTCGTAACAGGAAAGGGCGGTTCTCTTGGCCCGGATTCTGATCGCCGAAGACGAGGAAGCGTCGCGCCTTCTGCTGTCTCGCGCGCTCGAACTCGACGGTCACGGCGTTCACGCCGTGGCTGACGGTGCCGAAGCGCTCGAATATCTACAGGGAGGCGGCGAAGCCGACCTCCTGCTCACCGACATTTCGATGCCCTTAATGGACGGAATCGCGCTTGCGCTCAGTGTCTCGCGCGACTGGCCCAAGCTGCCGGTCGTGCTGATGACGGGCTTTGCCGATCAACGCGAACGCGCAAGCGGGTTGGATCCGCTGATCCGCGGCGTGATCCTGAAGCCGTTCCAGATCGAAGACGTGCGCGCGAAAATCCGCGAGATACTTGCTCAGTAGTCCTGAAGCAGGCGGTCGAGATAATCGAGCTCGAGCCGCGGCCGCGAGGGATCGCTCAAGCGCCGGCGCAGTTCTTCGAGCACGCGGCGCGCACGCTGCGTGTCGATCTCGTCGGGCACCTTCACAGTGTAGTCGTCGCCGAATTCGCGGTTACGCACGGGGCGGCCGAGCGGATCGGTGCGCTCGGCGGAATCGGCTTCCGGTCCTTCCGGGGAGCCGGGGCCTTCGCCGGGCCCGCCCTGCTGCATGGCATCGGCCATGGCCTGCGCGCCGCGGCGCAGTTGCGACAACGCACGGCCTTGCGATTCGGCCGCGCCGTCCGCGTCACCGTTGCCGAGTGAGTTCTCGGCGTCACGCATCGCTTCTTCCGCGCGGCCAAGCGCGTCGGCGGCATCCTTGCCGGGGCCTTCGCCTGCGCCGTTCTGCTGTTGCTGCTGTCTGCGCAACTGCTCGATCATTTTTTCGAGTTGCTGGCGAAGATCGCCCTGGCCCTGCTGCAACTGGCCCATCTGGTTCCGGCCGTTCTTCTGCTGGCCCTGCTGTTGTTGCTGACGGCGGTTCTGCTGTCCTTCCTGGAAGGTGCGGTCGCGTAGGCGCTGTTGCTGCTGGATCATGCGGCCGAGCTGGTCGAGCGGATTATCCTGATTCTGCGGCGGGCCTGCCTGCCTGCGGTTCTTTTGCAGGTTCTCCATCAGCGATTGCAGCTGATCGAGGAGCTTCTGCGCGGATTGCCGGTCGCCGTTCTTCGCCATGCGCTCGATCTGATCGAGCATGTTCTTGAGATCCTGCGGCCGCACCACACGCGTATTTGAATCCGGACGTTGCAGGTCGGGATTGTTGTTGTCGCGGCGTTGCTGCTCGGCGAGAGCCTGAAGGTAACGATCGAGTGCCGCGCGAAGGCGATCCATCAGCTGCTTGATTTCTTCCGGCGTGGCGTCACGTTCGAGCGCCTGCCGGAGCGCATTCTCGGCGGCGCGCAGTTCGCGCTCGACATCGGAGAGCGTGCCGTCTTCGATCAGCACCGCGATTTCCCAGAGATAGCCGATCACGCCGCGCAGATCGTCGTCGGTACGCGCGATTTTCAGACGCGTGCTCGCGGTGCGCAGGCCGAGAAAGATGGAGGGCTCCGGCGTGAAGCGCTCGGGCGCGATCATCAGCGCGTCGAGTGCGTGCTGCACACGGCCGCGGGCGTTGGCGTCGAAGGCGAGTTCGCGGCGCTGCTCGATCAGCACGCGCGCGAGCGGCTTCTGGAACGAGCGCTGCGGAATGCGGGTCTCGCGCGGCTCGCTTCTGCCTTCGTTGCCGGCTTCGTCCCGGGCCGTGAGCGTGAGGCGGACGGTTGCGCCGGCCCAGGGATGTTCGGTCAGGTCTTTTGCGGTCTGCGCCGCGCCGCTCTTGGTACGCGCCTGCGGCAGGGACAGCGCAAAGTTCGGTGCATCCACCAGCGGGCGCGGCGGCAACGCATTCTTGACCGCAGGCACCATGCGCTCGAACTGCGCTTCGGCTTTCACGACGCCGTAGTCGTCCTCGATGCGGTAGGAGAGCGTCAGCGCGTTGCGTCCGCTGATCTCCGGGTTCTTCGAGAGTTCGATCACCGGCGCGCGGTCGGCGATCGCGCGGAACGACCATTTGGCCTCGCCGACCGGCAGGCCCTTCACGGTGAGCCGAGCGTCTTCGGTGATCCTGAAGTGCCGTTCGATACCGGTCTTGGCGGCATCGGGATTGGCGTTCGTTTCTTCCTTGAGATTGCCTTCGATCGCGAGATCGAGTGCCGAAAGATTGGTGCCGCGCACGATGAGCATGCTTCCGGCGGGCACGGAAACCAGCGCGACTTCTCCCGGTGCGGGCTCGTCATGGCGAATGCCTGCGAGCAGGACCGGAGCGCGCCCGGTGTAAGCCGGCGGCGTGATCCATGCATCGACCCGGTAGAGGCGCGGCGTCAGCGCGCCGGTCCAGTCGAAGGCGGCAATCACGCGGCGGTAGCGGTCGCTGTCCGCGATGAAGAAGGTCGCGACCACGCCGAGCAATATGAGCGCGCGAAGGGCAAACGGATCGCGCAGCGCGAGCTTCGGCTGCGGCAATCCCGCGCGAAGATTTTTTGCGGCATCCGCCGTGCGCTGGAGGTGCGCGCGCCACAGTGCCGCCGCCATCGGATCTTCGGCCTTGGTCGCGAGTTTGTCCGTGAGCGCGGTTGCAGGGCGGTGCGCGGCAAGGTTCGCGCGGTCGAGCCTTGCGACCGCGTCGCGCAGGCCCGGGATGCGAATGCGGATCGCGGGGACGAGGGCCGCGATCAAGAGCAGCGCGAACAGCGCGACGCCGATGATGCGCGCGTAAGGCGGCAGCGAGATCCAGAGGCCGGCCCAGGACAGCGTCAGGAAAATTCCGAGCGCGGAAAGCAGCGAGACGCCGATCGGCCAGACGCTTTCCCACAGAAGCGCATGCCGCGCCCGCGTGAGCGCAATGGAAAGCGCGGCCAGCGCTTCGCGCACCACGCCCGAAGGGAGTTCGTTTTCCTGTTTCTCAGGTGCGCCGCTCAAATGGCCGGTTCCTTGCGGGTCGCCCCATGCCCGGCAAGAACTCTACCGGGCGATTAAGGCAGCAGCCAATGACAAATGCGGCATTGCAGTATTTCAGCGCTGCCAGGGCGCCATGCGGTCCATGCCGATGATTGCGGCCGCGTCGAAACGCGGGCGCACGAGCGCATATTCGCCATCGCGGACAAGCACTTCCGGGATGAGTGCGCGGGTATTGTAGGTCGACGCCTGCACCGCGCCGTAGGCGCCTGCGGTCATCACCGCGACGAGGTCGCCTTCCCTCATCTGTGGAAGGCGGCGGTCGAGCGCCAGATAGTCGCCCGATTCGCAGACCGGCCCGACGACATCCGCGACCGACCAGGGCGCGTTAGCCGCGGGTTCAATCACCGGCAGGATCTCGTGATAGGCCTCGTAGAGCGTCGGACGGATGAGGTCGTTCATCGCGGCATCGACGATCAGGAAATTCTTCGCCTCGCCCTGCTTCCAGTAGATGACGCGCGAAACCAGAATACCGGCATTGCCGACGATCATGCGGCCCACTTCGAAGACGAGCTTCGCGCCAAGACCCTTGGTGTGCTTCTTGATCGCTTCGGCGTATTCCACGGGCGAAGGCGGCGGCGTGTTGTCGTTTCTATAAGGGATGCCGAGGCCGCCGCCGAGATCGAGATGATCGATGGTATGGCCTGCCGCGCGCAGGTCGCGCGCAAGCTCCGCGATCAGCGCCGCGGCGTTCTCGAACGGCGAGAGTTCGGTGATCTGGCTTCCGATATGCATATCGACGCCGGCCACGCGCAGGCCGGGCAAAGAAGCGGCTTCGGCGTAAACTTCCCGCGCGCGCGAAATCGGAATGCCGAACTTGTTCTCGCTCTTACCGGTCGCGATCTTCGCGTGCGTTTTTGCATCGACATCCGGGTTCACGCGGATGGAAACCGGCGCCTTCACGCCCAGCGATTGCGCGACTTCGGAAAGCGCGAACAACTCCGGCTCGCTTTCGACATTGAAGCAGTAGATTCCCGCCTTCAGTGCCGCGGACATTTCTTCGCGCGTCTTTCCGATACCGGAGAACACGATCTTGTTCGCGGGCACGCCGGCGGCGAGTGCGCGCGAGAGTTCTCCGCCGGAGACGATGTCGGCGCCGGCGCCGAGCTTCGCGAGTGTCGCGATCACGGCCTGATTGGAGTTCGCTTTCAGCGCGAAACAGACGAGCGACGGAACGTCCGCGAAGGCTTCCGCGAACACGCGATAGTGACGCTCGAGGGTCGCGGTGGAGTAGCAATAGAACGGCGTGCCGACTTCGCGGGCGAGCGCGGTCAGGTCAACGTCCTCGGCGTGCATGACGCCGTTGCGGTAGGCGAAGTGATGCATATGGAAGAATGTATCAGAGGAGCTTGTCGAGCAGGAACGGCTGATCCGGTTTTACCGGCTCGCTCGTGAGCGGTACGCCGCCCTGGCGGAACCGTTTCTTCTTGCCGTCTTCCTGCTTGCCGAGCGGCGATAACGTCTTCGAGGTCGCCGTCTGGGTCGGGGTCGAGGTCACCGACGCGCCCGGAGCGTCGGACGTGATTGTGGTTTGCAGCGGATTCGGGGAGGCGACGTTCTCCGCGCCCAGCGGCGGCTCCAGCGGGCCCTTCACGCCGCAGCCGGCGAGCACAAGGGTGCCGACAAGCACGGCGATCGGCAGCTTTCGGGTGGAACGGTCGGTCACGGATTTCTCCCCACAGGCGGGTCTCAACTATCGGAAAAGATGGGCCAAAGCGAGGCCACGGATTCCGTACTACTTCGGATCCTGCCCCAGTTTCTTTAACCAACGCTTTGCCTGCACCCGCACGTTTTTCGGCGCGGTGCCGCCGTAGCTGGTGCGGGAGGCAACCGACTTCGAAACCGAGAGCACCGAGAAGACGTCGTCGGTGATGCGCGGCTCCACCGCCTGCATGTCGGCAAGCGATAATCTGTGCAGCGGCAGGTTCGCGCCGGAGGCCTTCGCGACGATCGCGCCCGTGATGTGATGCGCTTCCCGGAACGGGATGTTGAGCTCCCGCACCAGCCAGTCGGCAAGATCGGTCGCGGTCGAATAGCCGTCGCCGGCCATCGACTTCATGCGCTTTTCGTCCGCCACGAGATCGCGGGTCATGCCCGCGGTCGCGGCGATCACGATCGAGAAATCCGAGAGCGCGCGGATGGTGCCGTCCTTGTCTTCCTGCATGTCCTTGGCATAGGCGAGCGGAAGACCTTTCATGACGACGAGCAGTTGCACGAGCGCGCCGATGATCTTGCCTGCCTTCGCACGCACGAGTTCGGCGGCGTCGGGGTTGCGTTTCTGCGGCATGATCGAGGAGCCGGTCGTGAACTTGTCGGAGAGCGCGATGAAGCCGAAGGCCGGCGTGGTCCAGATCACGATTTCTTCGGCGAAGCGCGACAGATGCATCGCGCAGATCGAGGCCGCCGAAAGCGTCTCCAGCACGAAGTCGCGATCCGAGACGGCGTCCAGGCTGTTCGCGGTCGGGCGGTCGAAACCGAGCGCCTTCGAGGTCATGTCGCGGTCGATCGGGAACGACGTTCCCGCGAGCGCGGCGGAGCCGAGCGGATTTTCGTTCATGCGCTTGCGGGCGTCGGCAAGCCGTCCCCGGTCGCGCGACAGCATCTCGACATAGGCGAGCAGGTGGTGGCCGAAGGTCACAGGCTGCGCGGTTTGCAGGTGCGTGAAGCCCGGCATCACGCTCTCGGCGTATTGCAAAGCCTTCTCGGCGAGCGCGAGCTGGAGATCGGCGAGCGACCTGTCGAGCCCGTCGATGGTGTCGCGGATGTAGAGCTTGAAATCGGTTGCAACCTGATCGTTCCGGGAGCGCGCGGTATGCAGGCGTCCGGCGGAGGGACCTATCAGTTCGGCAAGCCTGCTCTCGACGTTCATATGAATGTCTTCGAGCGCTCGCGAGAATTTGAACTTGCCGCTTTCGATCTCGGCGAGAATGGTGTCGAGGCCCTGCGCGATTTTGTCCGCGTCCGCTGCCGTAATGATGCCTTGGGCCGCAAGCATCGAGGCATGCGCCTTGGAGCCGGCGATGTCCTGTGCGAACAAGTGCCGGTCGAAGTCGATCGAGGCGTTGATCTCTTCGAGGATCGCGTCGGGGCCCGCCGCGAACCTTCCGCCCCACATCCTGTTGCTCATGTCTCGAACTCTGTTGTCTCGAACCCTGACGGCCTGAACGATGACCGCTCCAAACCCCGAAACGGCCGCTCGCGTGAACTGGCTTCGCCGCTCGCGTTATCTATTGCTTGCGGCTTTGCTCGGCACGATTGCGGGGTTCGCGGGGGTATACTTGACCGGCGGCCTGCAACGCAACGCGGGTGTTTCCGATGCGTCCTGTATTAGCGCGGGCCTCACCGCCAAACGGTTAATGCCGCTTTCCAGAGGCGAGGTCGCGGCATTCGCGCCGAACAGCACCCCGCGCCGGGCGACCCCGATCGCCTTCAAGGACGGCACCGGGCGGACGTTGAGCCTCGACGACTTCAAGGGCCGGGTCGTGCTCATCAATCTCTGGGCGACGTGGTGCGTGCCCTGCCGCAAGGAAATGCCTGCGCTGGACGAACTGGAAGGCAAGCTCGGCGGCAAGGACTTCGCCGTGCTTGCGATCAATCTCGATCAGCGCGGCGGCGACAAGCCGAAGAAGTTTCTGGAAGAGATCAAGGCGAAGCACCTGCTCTATTACGAAGACCCGAGCACGAACGTGTTTCAGAAACTGAGAATGGCCGGCCGCGCGCCGGGATTGCCATCGACCATCCTCGTCGACCGGCAGGGCTGCGAACTCGGCTTCCTGCCGGGTCCGGCGGAATGGGCGAGCGAAGATGCGCTCGCGCTGATAAGGGCGGCGATTGCAGGGAACTGACGCTCATCCTTCGAGACGCGCGAACTACGTTCGCGCTTCTCAGGATGAGGCTGTACCTTTTTATCTCGTCCTCGTGGTGAGGAGCGCAGCGAAGCTGCGCGTCTCGAACCACGCGAAACAAATCTAAACCTGAATATCGAGGTTCTGGCCGAGACCGCTCGCGGCATTCGCGAGCTTCGCTGCGTTCTGGCTCGCCGCTTCGATCAGCTGCACGAACGACTGCTCGTTGCCTGCGTTCATCTTCATGATGCGCGCGGCGATGGCGGTCTGAAGCTGTGCGGTCTTCGACGCCATGACGGCGCCGACGAGGGCGGTGTCCATGCGATTACTAATGCCTAACGCCGCTTAACAATCTCTCACCTCATCGC
>CAZFPR010000068.1:12881-14767 GCA_964521045.1 uncultured Hyphomicrobiales bacterium | reverse complement strand
ATCGAGGAATTGCCGGTCAAGTATGCCGCGATCGCGACCGAGCTTTCTTCCGGGCACGAAATCTGGCTCACGCGCGGCAGCCTGATCCAGTCCATGCGCGCAAGCTACGCGCTGCCGGGCATCTTCACGCCGATCCGCGCCGGTGGGCGCTGGCTCGTGGACGGAGCGCTCGTGAACCCGATCCCGGTTTCGGCGGCCCGCGCGCTGGGTGCGCGCGTCGTGATCGCCATCAACCTGCATTCGGACGTATTCGGCAAAGGCACGGTCATTCAGGACAGCGGCCCGCACGACGAGGAAGTGCCGGCTCCGGCAGCACCACGCAATCTGTTCGGCAACGTCTTCGGCCTACCGCGAAGCCGCGTGCAGACACCGGCCGACGGGCCGCGCGGCATTTCATCGGTCATGATGGACGCCTTCAACATCACGCAGGACCGCATCTCGCGCTCGCGCCTCGCCGGCGATCCGCCGGACGTGATGATCTCGCCGCGGCTCAATCATGTCGGGCTGTTCGAATTTTATCGCGCGGAAGAGTCGATCCGGGCCGGCGAAGAAGCCGCCGAGCGTGCGCTTGCCGGTATCGCGGAAGCGATCGCGGCGCTGAGCGCCTGATCACACCCCTCATGCGCGGACTTGATCCGCGCATCCAGAGCCAGGAATAAGACCAGGAATACTGGATCGCCGGGTCAAGCCCGGCGATGAGGGAAGCGTTACGCCGACGCGATATACTCTTTGAGGTGTTCGCTTTCGCGTTCCATCTCTTCAAGCCGCAGCTTTACGACGTCGCCGATGGAAATGACGCCGACGAGCTTGCCGTTCTCCACGACCGGCATGTGACGGAAGCGGCCCGCGGTCATCACCTGCATGACACGCTGGATGGTGTCTTCCGGCTTGCAGGTCTTCACTTCTTTCGTCATGGCCGAAGCCACCGTGTTCTCGAAACGGTTGTTGTCGGCGTTCGAAAGCAGCCGGACGATGTCGCGCTCGGAAATGATGCCGACCACGTCGCGGCTGCCGCCGGTCACGACCAGCGCGCCGATCCTGTGTTTCGTAAGCAGCGCGATCGCTTCGAGCAGCTTCCTGTCCGGCGCGATGGTCAGGACGTCGGAGCCTTTGAGATTCAATATCTTGCGAACGGTCATCGAATCCTCCGGAAATGCGGGACCGATAGACAACCAAGATTGGCAGGTTTTGGTTTCGTCGCAAGCTGCGGTGCAACGACAATTTTTTAGTGCAGCGTCGGGCGGCGCACCGGATCGAACAGCGGAAAGAGAAGCAGCCCCGCGAGGAAGCCGCCGATATGCGCCTGCCAGGCGACGGTGCCCTCGGCATAGCCCGAGATTGAACTGGACGCCCCGAACAGCAGATTGAGCAGAAACCAGACCCCTAGAAATACGAGGACCTGCGGATTCCGCAGCGACGTAAGTAGCGGCGAAGCCGGGACGCGGAACGCCTCCGGGCCGGAATTGCGCCACGCCCCCAAAGGCCCGCCCGCTTCGAAGGCGAAGCGAAGTGCCGCCGCCATCGCGCCCGAGATCGAGGCCGACGCACCGACCAGAGGCGCGATGTCGCCGTAGTGCGAGACAAGATGAGCGGCAGCACCCGCCGCCGCCGTCACCGCGTAGAACGCGAGAAAACGGATCGTACCGAACCGCCACGCCACTGCGCTTCCAAAGGCCACGAACCAGATCAGGTTGACGCCGAGATGGACCGCATCGCCATGAAGAAAGGCATAGGTCACGAAGGTCCAGATATCCGCGAACCAACCTCCGGGCAGGATACTGCTGAGGACCGGTATGTTGCCGTAGCGTGCCGGAAGAAACGCTGTCCAGAACAGGACATTCTGATCGGTTTCGTTCGAGAGAAACTGCCGCAACACGTGGACCGCG
>CAZFPR010000068.1:0-12871 GCA_964521045.1 uncultured Hyphomicrobiales bacterium | reverse complement strand
GAAGATTCAACACCGGCCTGCGGCGTGTCTGCGCTTCGATAGGGAAATTCGCGTAATTCACCGCACCCCCTTAGAGGCCACCGTTCGCACGGGCAAGGTTCTGCGCGGATTGCCGGAATGCAGAAAAGAAAAGGCCCGCGAAATCCCCATTTCGCGGGCCGGTCACATCCCCAATTCCGTCCTGTAAGTCTGCGCGGGTCCGCTTTGTTGACCGCCGTCCTCCCGGAGGAGTTTCGCCGGCCGGCCCGCGAATTCGAAGGAGCCTTGAGCCATTCCCACCATAGCGGTTCCACTCGGACAGGAAAGCGAAAGCGCCGGTTAACCCTACCTGCCGCGCCCTGTTGATCGCGCTGCGAACGGCACAGCCCCTGCTCCGTAACCGTGGCACCGTCCCAAGTTGCTACGGGCGGATCGCTGCCATTGGGGAACAGTCGAATGAAACATCCGTCAGCGCGCGCGCTGCTCGCTTACTGGGACCGCCTGCGCAAAGGCCGCGCGGCGCCGGAGCGTGCCGAAATCGATCCCGCGGAAATCGGGCGCCTGCTCGGCGATGTCTTCCTGCTCGAGAACAGCGAGAACCCGCGCCATGCGGTGCGGCTCGCGGGAACCCGCCTTTGCGCCTTGATCGGCCACGAATTGCGCGGGCGCGGCTTCGGTGCGTTCTTCGCCGCCGAAGACCGGGCGACCCTGTTCGGGCTTATGGAGGCGGTGGCGGACGGGCAGATCCCGGCGGTCGCGAGCCTGCTCGGCGAGACCGATGAAGGACGCTCGGTCGATCTGGAGATGCTTCTTCTGCCGCTGCGCCATCGTGGGCGCACGCATGCGCGGATGCTCGGTTCCATCGTTCCGCTCGATGTCCCATATTGGACCGGAACGGAGCCGCTCGCGCGGCTGCGGATCAAGACGCTGCGCATGATCTACCCCGCCGACCGCGGCACCGACAGCGGGACAACGATCCGGCAGCCGGGTTCTGCGCGGCTGCGCGTCGTGCAAGGGGGCCTGAGTTAACCACGCGCCGAGTACAACTTCGGAGCGATACGAGCCGTTAACCACGCATCCCGTAGATTTTCGTGAATTCTCGCGCGAAAATCGGCCAACATCATGCGTCAATTGAACAGAGCGATGACGGTTCCTCTCAATCAGGAGCGTCGCCGCAGCCAGCGTGTAAAGATCGACCTTACCGGTCGCTACATGCTTGCCGACCGCCGCGAGTTCTCCTGCCGCACGCTCGATATGTCTCCGGGCGGCGTCTCGCTGATCGCGCCGGCGCAGCCGCGTCCGGGCGAGCCGGTGGTGGCCTATATCGATCATCTCGGCCGTCTCGAGGGCCACTGCGTCCGCCTGTTCGAGAACGGGTTCGCGATGACGGTGCAGGGCACGCTGCGCAAGCGCGACAAGCTCGCCGATCAGCTGACATGGTTTGCAAACCGTAACACGCTGGGCCTGCCGGAAGACCGCCGCCACGAGCGCTACACGCTGAAGAACCCGCGCTCGCTGCTCACCTTCGCCACCGGAGAACAGATTCCGGTGCGCGTGCTCGACGTCTCGCTTTCGGGCGCCGCCGTGCAGGCGCGGGACAAGCCGCCGCTCGGCACGCCGCTCACGCTCGGCCGCACTCCCGGCCGCGTCGTGCGCCACCTGGAAACCGGCTTTGCCATCGAATTCGCCCGCGTCCAGACCGCGGATATGCTCGAAGACAATATCTCGGTGGACGAGAATACCTGATCCGGACGCAACCGGTGACGACGCAAAGGCCGCCCTTAGGGGCGGCCTTTTTGTTTCTGCATGCGGCCGCGTATCCGGAATGATTTCAATTTTAGACAAATGCGATTCAAACAATCAGAAAACTCGAAAACAGTTTTCTGAAACAACGCCCGGAGTTTCGCGGCGCAAATTAGACGAGTCTCAAAACGTGTCTGTCATCATCGCCTCAATAACAAGAACAGGGTTTGGGGCGTCGTATGGTTGCGTATCAGAGTATGGGCGTGCGTGCCGCCGCAGTGCTGGCTGCATTCGCCGCGATTGCGTGCACCGGAAACATTTCCGCGTATGCGCAGAAGAAAATGCTTTATGTGGCGGTGGGTGAAACTTCCCGTCCGCCGATCGGCTGGGTGCAGTTCTGCGAAGCGCGCCCGTGGGAATGCAAGGTCGAGCGCATGGAGCCGCGCGACGTGCAGTTCACCGCACAGGCCAGGCGCGAGCTTGAGCGCGTCAACCGCTTCGTGAACGAGCGCATCAAGCCGCTCACCGATCTCGAACATTACGGCGTGGTCGAAAAGTGGACCTACCCCGAGGACGGCTACGGCGACTGCGAGGACTACGTCCTCCTGAAGCGCCGCATGCTGATGCAGCTCGGCTGGCCGCGCTCCGCACTCCTCATCACCGTCGTCCGCGACAAGAAGGGCGAAGGCCATTCGGTGCTCACGGTTCGCACCGACAAGGGCGAGTTCATTCTCGACAACCAGGTCGAGGAAGTCCTGCCCTGGGCCTCGACGGGCTACCGCTACATCAAGCGGCAGGCCCAGCACGACCCGAACCTCTGGGTCTCGCTCGGCGATGACCGCCCGACACCGTTCGTGGCGGCCCGGTAACGGAAAGAAACACAGGAAACGCAGGCCCGGTCACATCCCCACCCCTCCCCGTCCCCTGACCGGACATGCGGAGGCCGGCTTCGTCCCCCCGAAGCCGGCCTCACTTTTTTGCAGAAACGTCAAAAATGAAGCAGCAAAATCGCAAACGGAATTGTGAGGGGTTTCCCCTACGCAACGCCTTGCCAAGCCGGGGCGCGAAGATCAATGTTCGGAAGATTCTTTGCATGCCCATGGGGGGTTTTATGCGCGCAATCGTTCCGGGCCTCGCAGCCCTTTGCATCATCGCGTCGCCGGCCTTGGCGCAGACCACCATCACGTCCATGTCGGCGGGCAAGATCGACGACATCGACGCGCCCTGCCGGATTCCCTTCGAGAAACTGAAGGATATGAAGACCGGCGAGCCGTTCCCGGTGTCGGCCGCGATCAACGAGAACGACAAGCTGCCCGCCTACCTGCGCGGCCGCTACATCGTCGGCGACTTCAACTCCGCGGACGAGAGCGGCATGTGCAAGGGCGTGAAGGAATACCTCACCCGCCTCGACCAGCTTTCCGAATTTCCGCGGCTTCGCAAGATCGCCGCCGAGCGCAAGATCGAGTTCACGTCGCTCGTGAAGGAAAACGTCGCGACCATGACCAAGGCCGAAGAATCGCTCGACGAGTTCGAGGCGCTGGCGTTCGAACTCGACGACCTCAGGAACTACCTCGATCAGGTTCAGCGCTTCGAGACCGACCACATCGTCAAGGCGCGCGTCTATAACGGCTATTGCGTCGGCCAGACGCTGAACTTCTGCGAGATTCAGAACGGCAAGCCGAAGCTGATCTACCGCTTTATCACCTCGTCGAGCCGCTGGCAGCAGCGCCCCGAGAACAAATACTACGCGCCGATCAACGTGATCTCGACCCGCAACTGGAGTTCGGATCGCCGCTATACGCCTGCGGACGCCAAGCGCGACAAGCGCATGGGCGGCGGCCGCTCGCATATCGCGATGTTCGAGAACGGCGGCAGCCCGATCGAGATGCCGAACTTCATGCACTTCCTGCCGGACAAGGGTTATGTCGGCGAGCGCGCGAACGGCATTCACCAGATCGCAGGCGGCCTCGACTCCGGCGGCACTTTCGGCGCACCGGTCAGCCTCGGCTGCGTTCGCCTGAGCAAATATCAGGCGAAGCTCGCACGCTGGTGGACCCCGCAGCAGGCGAAGTTCTTCATCTATCTGGAGGCTGCGACCTACCGGAACTTTGGTGACGCGAAGACCGCGCAGGCGCGCGGCTATATCAACCCGCCGCCGGTCGATACCGCAGGTCCACGGCAGTACGACACGCGCTCGGTCGGAGTCTTCTCGCTGTTCCGCTAATCGCACCCGAACGAAAGCAAAAGCCGGCTTCGCAAGAAGCCGGCTTTTTTGTATCGTTGACACGTTTTCAATTTTGCTTTTTCAGACACGAGCATGGACAGGAATTGGCGAGAACTATTCACGGGCCAGACCGCTCGCGCCACGAATGCCGACACTGGCGAAATTGTGCACGTTCGCACCTTTGTTCGAGACCCTGCGAACGTCGAAGGACTGCAAGTCCGCTTTCATTATCGAACCAGTGACCGCAGAATCCTAGAATATCATTTATTGTGCTGGCGGTGCTGGACTTCGTCCGAAACAATTTTTCTAAGTGGAATGTGCGGGAAGTGCGGCTACCTCCATCAATTCGTCATTGAGAATATTTTCGATCTAGTAGAACTATCAACAGACACAGCAATCTCAAATCCAGCAAACTATTTTCTTCCATTAGCAGATATTTCGGATGGAGACATTCAATTAAAGCGCCTGTTTAAGAACCAGCGCACAAAAATGAAAGAGAACTGCCTTCTTGGCCTGAAAATCCTGACATACATCTCCCATCGCAATAAATTGTCACTGGATAGAGAAATCGAAATTATTGAACACTATCTCCAAGCTCGACTTGGCCAGCATGGCCCGGCAGGAGCTAAGCTCATCAATGATCTATTGAAATCCTTACGAAGAGTCGTCCCCACTGCTGCCAAAGCAACCAAGGCGCTAAAGGCAATTTCAGCGGATGAAGCACACCTCGATGCAGTCTGGAGCTACTCGGAAATTCTGCTTAGCAATAGCGCAGCAATTCCCGCAAGCAAGCTGGAGCGCGTTAAGGAACTTATCGAAAGCTAGCCTATCAATTTAAAGCTCTGCGCGTATTTCGGCCAGCGCAGATAGTAGCTCGCTGCCGCCAGCTTCAATCCGTTTTCCGCCTTCTCGTCGAGCGTGCGCACCACCTTCGCGGGCGCGCCGACGATCAGCGAATTGTCCGGAAATTCCTTGCCTTCGGTGACGAGCGCATTCGCGCCGACGATGGAGTTCCTGCCGATCTTCGCGCCGTTCAGGACCGTCGCCCCCATGCCGATCAGCGAATTATCGCCGACCGTGCAGCCGTGCAGAATTGCTTTATGCCCGATGGTGCAGCCCTCGCCGATCTTCATCGGGAAGCCGGGATCGGTGTGCAGCACGCAGCCGTCCTGGATGTTCGAGCGAGCGCCGACCTCGATCCATTCGTTGTCGCCGCGCAGCACGGCGTAGAACCAGACGCTCGCTTCTTCCAGCAACCGCACCTTGCCGATCAGGGTCGCGTCCGGCGCGATCCAGTATTTGCCGCTGGCCGGAAGCTCCGGGCGGATTCCTTCGAATTCATAGAGAGGCATTGCGATCTCCGCTCGTCCTTCGAGACGGCGGCTTCGCCGCCTCCTCAGGACGAGGATAAAATAAAACGCCTCATCCTGAGGAGCGGGCGAAAGCCCGCGTCTCGAAGGATGAGGCGAATTGGAATGCCATAGACGGGCAAAAAACGCGAGTTAGCCGTTCAGTCCCGCGGCGAAACGCAGCGCCTCGATCGCGGCAGTGCCCGCAAACAGGCTCCACAGGCCCGCGATGATCGTGGCAAGCGCGACGAAGGCGATGTTGCGGTCTTCGTGGATGCGGCCGCGGACGGTGTTGCGCAGAATGATGAAGGGTGCCGCGAAGACGAGGAACGGAATGGCGGAAAGCGCGCGGAGCCGCGTCGCGTTCAGGAGCGAAAAGCTCGCGGGCCGCTCGGCGAAGACCTGATAGCCGGAACACAGCATCCCGGCGAAGGCGAAGCCGAACGCCAGCGCATAGAACGACTGCAACGCTTCCTGAGACACCACGCGAACGCCACCTACAAAAGGGCCGAAGGCCCATTGGCGGCGAGGTTAATGAAGTCTTAACGCTGAGCGCAAGCGCGATCCCGGATCAACGTTAATTGGCGAGCGGAAAATGCGCGAACTAATCCCTCCCCCTTGTGGGGAGGGTGGCGAGCGGAGCGAGCCGGGTGGGGGTCAGCGAAAATTATCTGCGCTGTCACCCCACCCCGCTCACTCACTTCGTTCGCGAACGACCCTCCCCCTCAAGGGGAGGGAGATTCTTCAATCTTCCGGATCGAGATCGAAGTCGAGCACGGCCATCTCGAAAGTCCACGAGCGGCCGGAGGCGTCGTCGCGGAACAGCACCGCGATATATTCGTCCTCGAGATAGATCTCCGAAGAATCCGTTTTCTTGGGGCGCGGCACCACGCGCAGCTTCTCGTTGCCGAATTTGCTGCGCACGGCCTCGTTCAGGTTCGGATTGGCAGACGGCATCTCGATCGGCACGGTGACGTTGTAGGAGCGGTCCCCGTCCTCGTCGTCCACCGTCACGCGCCCGATCGGCTGGTCGCCGAGAATGACCTCGGCCATGTTCTCGACCCGCGCCCGCGCGGCAAGACCGATTTCGGGATTCAGCATCCGCTGCAAATAGCTCTGAAGGCGGTCGAGTTCGTCGCGGTCCACGAGAATCTCCGGAAACAAAAAGGACGCGGGCAACCTACCCGCGCCCGGACTGATCCGGCAAGCCGGAATGAAGATCAGATCGACTCGCCCATGAAGGGCATGTCGAACATCTGGTTCATGGAGCGCGCGGGCTCGGAGTCCCTGCAACCCGCGTCACCGACGACGCGCGCAGGCACGCCTGCGACCGTCACGTTCGCGGGAACCGGCTTCAGCACCACGGAACCTGCCGCGACACGCGCGCAGGAGCCGACTTCGATGTTGCCGAGCACTTTCGCACCCGCCGAGAGCAGCACGCCGCGGCGGATTTTCGGGTGACGGTCGCCCTGCTCCTTGCCGGTGCCGCCGAGCGTGACGCCTTGCAGGATCGAGACGTCGTCGTCGATCACCGCGGTCTGCCCGACCACGACCCCGGTCGCGTGATCGATGAAGATGCCCTTGCCGACCTTCGTGTTCGGATTGATGTCGACGCCGAACACGGAAGACGACTGGCTCTGGAGATAGAGCGCGAAGTCCTTGCGGCCGCGATTCCAGAGATAGTGCGCGAGACGATGCGCCTGCAACGCGTGGAAGCCTTTGTAATAGAGCACGGGCTCGAGATAGCGGGTGGTCGCCGGATCGCGCTCCGCGACCGCGACGATATCGGCCCGCATGGCGGTGCCGATGATCTGCTCCGCCTCGATCGCCTCGCGGAACGCCTGCACGATCAGCTCGCTCGATACATCCGCCGAGCCGAGGCGCGCCGCCACGCGATGCGCGATCGCGTGCTCGAGGCTGTCGTGGTTCAGAACCGTCGTGAAGATGAAAGACGCCAGCGCCGGCTCGCGCCGCGCGCATTCCTCGGCTTCCTCGCGCACGCGCGACCACACCGGGTCGATTGCCTGGACGCCTTGAGGAAGTTTCTTATGCAGGGCCATGAGCGCTGCTCCGGTCTAGTTTGTCGTGAATGGGGTTGGCCATTTCTAGCACAAATTCTATGACAGGGTGATACCCTGAAAACCGTTAGCAAATCTGGTTGTTCCAGCCATGCATTCTCCGCAACCCGTGCACACCCAAGTCCGCGCCGAAATCAAAGGCCCGGTTGGTTACCTGATCCTTGACCGGCCCGAGCGCAAGAACGCACTCTCCTTCGAGATGTGGAAGGAAGCCGCGCGGCTCGTGAACGAGATGGGCGCGAACCGGAGCCTTCGCGTTGTGGTGCTGCGCGGCGCTGGCGATTTGCCGTTCTGTTCGGGCGCCGACATTTCGGAGTTCGAAACGGTGCGCGCGAACGCGGAAGGTGCGCGGGCCTACGAGGACGCGAACGTCGTCGCCTTCAATGCAATCGCCGCCTGCCCGTTGCCGACGATCGCGATGATCAGGAGCTTCTGCATAGGCGGCGGCATGGGTCTCGCCGCTGCCTGCGATCTTCGCATCGCAAGCGAGAGTGCGGAGTTCGCGATCCCGCCGGGCAAGCTCGGCCTCGCCTATCCGCCGTCTGCGATCCGCTACATCGTGGCCGCCATCGGGCCTTCGAACGCGAAGGATATGCTTTACACCGCGCGCCGCGTGAAAGCGCCGGAAGCCGAAAAGCTCGGTCTCATCAACCGTCTGGTTTCGGAAGATGCGCTGGAACCGGAAGTCGAGAAGCTCGCGAACGAGATCGCACAGAACGCGCCGCTTTCGCTGAAAGCCGGCAAGCTCGCGATCAACCATGCGAGCGGCTACGAATTCGCAGGCGGTGAGAAAGCCGTGAAAGACGCCGCCGACCGCTGCTTCGACAGCGCCGACTACCGCGAAGGCCGCAGCGCGTTTCTGGAGAAGCGGAAAGCGCAGTTCAGGGGCGAATGAGGAACAAAACGCGGCTGAATCTCATCTGGAGCCGTTGCCGCGCCTGAATCATAGCTTGAAGCAGGAAAGGCCCGGAAAGACTCGGCTTTCTGCGGAATCGGATTCTCAACTTGAAGTGAATCTGAATCTGAAGAGGAACCGCTTCACTTGGAAGTGCGCCTTCAGCGTCAGGCCATAAGCGATTCAAAAGACACGAATATTTCAATACGCGTCGTCCCCGCGAAGGCGGGGACCCATAATCCCGGTTTTCGTGATGAACTGAGACAGGGATTATGGATCCCGGCTCGCGCTCGCAATCGCTCGCTTGGCCGGGACGACAAGAAAATCACTCAGGCAACCCCGTCAGAAAATCCACGATCGCAGCCGAAAACACGTCGTTCCTGTCGCCCGCCACCATGTGCCGCGCGCCGGCGACGTCCACGAACTTCGCGTGCGGCGCGAGCGCGAGAAACTCCTTCACATGCTCCTCCTTGACGAGTTCGGACGAGCCGCCTCGCACCAAGAGCGCCGGGATGCGCAGGTTGCGCACAGCTTCGACCCGCTCGCTCTCGTAATGTTGGCGGTCGCTGCTGACCGGCTTCGGCCCGCTAAAAAATCCGGGGTCCCAGTGCCAGTACCATCGTCCGTCACGCTCGCGGAGATTCTTGCGCAGGCCCTCGTTTGACGAAGGCCGCGGGCGATGCGGCAAGTATCTCGCGACAGCATCGGCTGCTTCCTCGATCGAGGCAAAGCCTTCGCGAACGCGCTCGCCCATAAAGCCGAGAATTTTCGCCGCCCCTCCGATATCGAAGCGCGGCGTAACGTCGACGAGAATGAGGGCCGAGAAATTCGGCGCGAGCTTTTCCTTGAATGCGATGCCTTCGGCGAGCATGCCGGCCATGCCGCCGAGCGACGCGCCGACCAGAACCGGCGGATTGCCGAAGCGTTCTTTCAATTGCGCCGCGACCGCAGCCGCATCGTTCGCGAAGTCGAGCGCGGTATAGGCGCCGTCCGTCACCCATGCGGAGTCGCCGTGCCCGCGCTGGTCCAGCACGAGCGCGGTCCATCCGGCTTTCGCCAGTTCCTGCGCGGTGCCCGCGAAAGCATGGCGCGTCTGTCCGCCGCCGTGCAGCAGGATCACGGAGCGCGCGCCCTTGCCGTGGAGATCGCCCACGAGCTTGTTGCCCGACGATCCCGTGAAAGTTTCCGTACGCGGGGCGTTATCGAGCATCAGGGCCGCTCCATCAGAAAATCGATTACGGCATTCTTGAATTTCGCATCGCCGACCGTGCGCATGTGATCGCGGTCGGGCAGCGGGACGAATTTCGCGCCGGGGATCAGTTCGGCAAGCTCCTCGCCGGAGCCCGCGATGTCGTCCTTGGTGCCGACCACGACGAGAACAGGCACGCGAATGCGCGCTGCATCTTCGCGCGGCACGATGCGCTGATGCGAATAGGAAAGCGCTGCAAGCGCCTTGAGGTCGCTCCTGGTCTGCTCGGCGAACTTACGGAACGACAGACCGATGGGATCGGAAACCTCTTCGGCACTTTCCGCTTCGAGCGCTTTCGCGACAAGATTTCCGCTGGAAACGCTCTGGGTAAGATTGATGCCCATGCCGCCGAGCGCCGCCGAACGCACGCGCGACGGATAATGCGCGGCCGCATAGGCCGAGATGCGCGCGCCCATCGAGTAGCCGACGAGGTCCGCACGTTCGATCTTGAGATGATCCAACAACGCAATCACATCCTTCGTCATTTCCGGAATGTGATAGCGCTCCGTCTCGTAATATTTGGTGGACGCGCCGTGGCCGCGGTTGTCGAGTGCGATCACGCGGTAGCCGGCGTCCTTCAGCGGCTTGATCCAGCCCGGGTTCACCCAGTTGGTTTCCTTGTTCGACGCAAAGCCGTGCACGAGCACGACGGGATCGCCCGCACCCTCGTCGAGATAGGAAATCGTGGTGCCGTTATGGGTGAATGTCTTCATCGCGCCGATGGTCTAGCCACGCGGAGCGGGATTCGCCAGCGCAAATCCCATGCGCGGACGGCATGACGCTACGACGCGCTATCGAATTTCTGCGATTGCTCAGCGCGAGACGGAAGCCGGGTACGCCCGGAACGGCTCGGTCATCCACCGTGCGGCGCGCACGAACCAGCCGCTGCGCCGCGCATTGGGTTCTGCCCAGCGGGACGGCCACAGCCAGCGCAACAAGGCCGCGACGAAGCTGAAAGCTGCGATCGAGAAGAACAGGAGGCTGCTCGCTGCACCCACGACCCAGCCCGCGATCGCAAGCGCGCCTGCGCCGACCGCAAGCGCGCCGCGGCCGAGCGTCTTGAAAATCGCGAGCGTGGACTTGCCCTTCTTCTCGGCAAGCACACCGGCTTTCGCGAGATCGCCGACGTTATCGGCGTGACGCATGCTCTCCAATGCCACGCGCGTGCCGGCGCGGCGCTGGATCTGCGCGACATCCGTGAGCGCCGCCGACACGCGGCCGGTCTTTCGCGCCTTGAGCAACACCACGACATCGTCCGCAAGCTTCGCGGACAACTTGCCGGTGCGCCGCGCGACTTTGACAAGCGTCGAGCCGATCCGCGCGGGCGCCGCCGAGCCCCAAGTGAAATAGGTCGCGCCGGTAACGGCAAGCCCCGCCGCGGCAAGACCCACGATCAGCGGGTCGCTTTCCATGCCGCGGAACCAGCGCGAACCTTCGCGCACGATGTCGCGGATGTCGCCGAAGACAAGCAGGTCGCCCGTCGCGGCTCCCGCGAAGCCGGAAACGTCGTTCGGCTCGCCGGTGATGAACCCGTGCGCAAAATTGTAGATGCCGCGCTTGGCGGCCTCGCTCGCCGAATTGGCCTGCTCGACCTTCGCGAGCAACTCCGGAGACAGCGCAATCGCACGGTCGCCCGCGAGCGCAACGAAGCTCGCGGCAAGTTCCGCGTCACCCGCTTTCAGCGCCGCTTCGATTTCGCGGGTCGCGGCCTCGGCGTTAAATCCCTTGAGCCGCATGTCGGCGAACTTCGCCGGGTCTTTCTCCGCGGCGACGGCGAGTTCCATCCCGCGCCAGGCTTCGGGCAGCGTAACGGCCACGCCCGCCGCGAGCGCGGCGACGACAGCCAAACGAATGAGCAACCCTTTCATGCCGCCATACATGGGGTGCGATTGCGGCAAAGCGAGGGAACGTCAGTCCGCACGGTTAATCGGCTTGTCCGCGGTCCAGTCGTAGGTGCCGAGGTCCCGCTCGCGCACCGCCTGCTTCCAGCCGACCGATTCCGCCCGCCGCTTGAAGGCCATGCCCTCCGGCGAGTGCCGGGTGATGCCGTCGAAGATGGTCGCGAACATCTGTGTCGTCTTGAGGCCCATGTTCTCGTAGGCCTGGTTGATCATGAGCTTCTGCATCATGAGCTGGTTCACCGGCACCGACGCCATGCGCTCCGCGAACTGATCGACCTCGCGGTCGAGTTCCGCGGCCGGCACCGCCTTCAGCACGAGCCCGAGCCGCTCCGCTTCCCGCCCGTCGATCTTGTCGCCGGTCAGCAGCATCCGCTTCGCGCGCTCCATGCCGAGCCGGTACACCCACATCGCCGTCGTCGGGCAGCCCCAGACGCGCGCCGGCATGTAGCCGATCTGCGCGTCCTCGCTCATGATGACGAAGTCCGAGCAGAGCGCGATGTCGGAGCCGCCTGCGACCGCAAAGCCGTGCACCTTGCAGATGACCGGCCGGTACGAACGGAAGATCGCCATGAACTTCTCGGTGAAGCCCATCATCAGCTGGTAGTCCTTCATCGGGTCCCAGGGCATTTCCTGCACGCCGGGATTGTTGCCACCGGCCTCCGCGAACAGCGAAAGGTCGTAGCCCGCGCAGAATGCCTTGCCCGCTCCCGCAAGCACGATCACGTGCACCTTCGGGTCGGCGTTCGCCTTCTCGATTGCCGCCGCAAGCTCACCCGGCAATTCCATGTCGATCGCGTTCATGGCGTCCGGGCGGTTCAGGGTGACGCGGGCGATGCGCCCGTCTTTTTCGTAGACTACGCGCGGCATTTTGATCCTCCGGTCGGGCTCTCGCTTGTCTGCATAAGCATTATGCCGCTATGGTCCGCACGCAAATCAAGGGCACTGCCATGGCCGCTTCCGTCGTTCCGCACTTCCATAACGACGCGGGAATCCCCGTGATCGAAATCGGCGCGCACGAATTCAAATGCGTCGGCGCGAACCCGCCCTACGACCACCCGCATGTCTATCTCGACATGGGCTCGGATCACGAGATCGTCTGCCCCTATTGCTCGACGCTCTATCGCTACAATCCGAAGCTGAAAGCGGACCAGTCCAATCCGCCCGAGTGCGCCTACCGCGCGCCCGCAGCCGCTTAGTCCTCCGCCACCGTGACGCGCCCGCGCACGGTTCTGGTTGCAGGCGCCGGGATCGGCGGTCTCGCCGCGTCGATCGCGCTTGCCAACGCCGGCTTCCGCACACTCGTATTCGAGCGCGACCCGGTGCCGGATGTTTCCGGCGCCGGCATCCAGCTCTCCCCGAACGCAACCCGTGCGCTCGCAAAACTCGGCGCGCTCGACGCCGTGAAGGCAAAGTCGGTCGAGCCTGAAGAACTTGTGGTCTCGAACGCGAAAAA
>CAZFPR010000067.1:13666-14920 GCA_964521045.1 uncultured Hyphomicrobiales bacterium | reverse complement strand
GTGCTGAACCTGACCATTAACGCGCGCGACGCCCTCGAAGAGCGCGCCGAGCAGGAGCTCGATGCGCCGCTCGAGATCACCATCGACACCCAGGGCGTCGACGGCGGCGGGCAGCGCTGGGTCGAGCTGCGGGTGGCCGATCGCGGGTGCGGCATCCCGGCCGACGTGCTCGATCGCGTGTTCGAGCCGTTCTACACAACGAAGAAGAACGGACAAGGGGTCGGCCTCGGCCTCTCGGTCGTCATGGGTTTGGTGAAACTGCACGGCGGTTCGGTCGAGATCGAAAGCAGGCTGCGAAAAGGCACCAAGGTGATCGTGTGCCTGCCTTTCGATTGCCAGCCGGTCGCCAGGCCCGCAGCCAACGGTCAGATTACGAAGTTTCCACAGCGTACGGCTGCCGGCCGTGACGGATTGAAGGTCAGGAAAAGTGCCTAAGCGCATCAGCAACCCGCGCCGCGTGCGCGGCGATTACGAGGATGACTATCCGCACGAGCGCGCGCCGAAGCGCCGTTCGCTCATCCGCCGCATCTTCTCGGCGGTATTTCCGCGCAGGATTTCGGATACGGTAGCGCTTGCGATCGCGACCGCAGCCGCTCTTTCGGTGGTCGTGAACGCGGTCGCCTTTCAGGAGTCGCCGCGCTCCACGCTGGACAGTCTGCTCTCCCGGGATGTGCCGAACCCGCAGCCGCGCCCCAGCGAAGCGCCAAAGAACATGACCGATCTGATCCAGAACATTCAGCGCGAGCTGTCGGCCCGCGGCTACTATAACGGGGCGGTCGATGGTGTGCCGGGTCCGCGCACCGAACAGGCGATCCGTGATTTCCAGAAGGGCAAGGGCCAGAACGCGCTCGAGCCGAGCAACGACCTTCTCAACCAGATCAAGCGGACGCCCGTGAAGGGCGACGTTACCGGCTCGATCAACGGCCCGCTCGAAGGCGAACGCAAATCGCTGCGGGTGCTTTCCTTGCAGCGCGCGCTGGCGCGGCTCGGTTACGGCCCGCTCAAGATGAGCGGCACTTTCACGCCCGATACCAAGGACGCCATCGAGCGTTTCGAGCGCGACTGGATGATGCCGGTGACCGGACTGATGTCGGACAATCTTTTCACGAAACTTGCGGCTGTAAACGGCGCTCCGATCGACTAGACTGCATTCGTGCGTCTGAAGAGTTCGATCTGGGTGGCGGCCTATGTCCGCCGCTGCAACAATGAAGGCAGCTTCGCCGTAGTCCGCCGCCGCGGCGCGGAAGAGGCGGG
>CAZFPR010000067.1:11811-13656 GCA_964521045.1 uncultured Hyphomicrobiales bacterium | reverse complement strand
ATCGCGAAACTGGACGGTACCGCCGCCTTGTTCGGCCCGGCGCCGCAGAGCGCTTTCGACGCCGCGCGGCCGGTCGAGCATCTCTTTTCCAGTCTTTTTCCGCCGGGGTTCGTGCCCGAGGCCGATGTCGAGGCGAAGATCGCGCGCGAACAGAAGTTCGACCCCGACCTCTGGCTGGTCGAGGTCGAGGACCGGGCCGGGCGGAATTTCCTGAACTTGGCTCCGGGCTAGACGGCGTTCGCGCCGTTAACAGCCTGTTAACCCTAACCGATTGTTACTTGGGAAAAGCCGGACGTTGCCGGCGTTGGCCCGAGGAGGCCGGAATGGGTTTGTTGGTCAGATTTCCGCTGGAACGTGCGCGGGCCATCCCGCCCGCCGTCAATAGCGGCGGCAGTGCGTCAATTCTCGTGCTGCCGGTGATCCGGATCGAACGTGTCGCGAAGCAGGCGCGCAAGGAATCGCAAGCGAAGCCGCGCGCGAAGAACAGTGGCAGGCCGCGCAGGCGCACAAAGCGCCCGGCCTGAGGTGCAGTTCTCTTCCTTGATACGGATTTTTCCTGCGCTGCTGCTTGCCGTGCTTGCGGGCGCATGCGCGCGCATCGGCGATTTCGAGCGCCCGGTGCCTTCCTATTTTCACGACGAGATCCTCCCGGTCGCGGGTTCCTACGTGGCCGCGAGCCGCAGCGAGCCGGTTTCCCGCGCGCAGCTCACCGATGACGAGCGCATGCTTCGCGATCTTGCCTATGCGATCATCGCGCCGCCGATGACGAAGCAGAAGTGGTTTCTGACGATCACCGATCTCAAACAGTCGAGGGTGCTCGCGAATACGGTGCCGGAGTTCGACGTGGAGGCCTATGCAGGCACGCTGATCGACAAGCCTTATCGTTCGGCGACCGCGCGCTATTCCCGGCTGATCGACGATATTCGCGCCGACAGCCTGCGCGTGACGCCGTTCTTCAGCGCGGCGAGGCGCGTGGTCGATATGGATACCGCGCGCGAACGCAGTCTTGCCGGCGCATCGCGGCTGACGCCAGAGGAGCGCGAGATCGCGATGGCGCGGGTTGCGGAGAACCGGATGCTGATCGGCTGGGTCTATCGCCGTCTCGGCGAACGAAGCCGGGGCTATAAATACGCGCTCGAGCGCCTGTTCCTGAAGACGCCGGCGCCTGCGGCCGCCGATGCCGAGCGCGCGTTGCGCGGCTATGACGAGCGTCTCGCGCGTATTCCGGTCCTGAGCACCACCACCGCATATTATCCGACGAGCGGCCCGCAGTTCTTCAAGGACTAGCGTGCCGGCCCGGACGGGCCGCGCGCGAGACCCGGCTCTCAGAACAGTTTTTCAGAGTGCGGAAGCAGCGTTGCTGCGGACATCGCGTAGCGCACGTTCGAGCTTCAGGAGTTGCTCGACGGCGCGCGGCGGCAGCGCGCCATTCCGGCTGCGGATCGGGTTTCCTTGCGCGGAAACGATGTTCGGCATGTTGCGCTTCACGCCGGGGAGCTGAACCGGCTTCACGCCCTGATGCGCGAAGGTCATGACTTTGTGCCATGTCGTGGCCGGCAGGGAGCCGCCGGTCATGTTGTGCAGCGGCTGATAGTCGTCGTTGCCGTACCAGACCGCGGTCACGAAGTTTCCGGTGAAGCCAACGAACCATGCATCGCGAAATCCGTTCGTGGTTCCGGTTTTGCCGCCGGCGGTAATGCCGTCCAGCGCCGCGCGGCGCGCTGTTCCGTTCTCGACGACATTCACGAGGATCGGATTGATTTCATGGACGACCGATACGGGAAGTGCCTGCTCCGCGCGCGGCAGATCCGTTGGATCTTTCCAGAGCAGTTCGCCGCTGAAGCT
>CAZFPR010000067.1:8049-11801 GCA_964521045.1 uncultured Hyphomicrobiales bacterium | reverse complement strand
GGGCGGCGTGGCCGCGTACGCGCTTTCCGTTCGCGGCGAGGGTTGCGTAGGCCTGCGCCATGTCGAAGACCGTGACTTCCGCGGCACCGAGCGGGAGCGATGGGGTGATGCGAAGTTCGGTCGAAAGCCCCATCCTGCGTGCGGTTTCGACGATCCTGTCCCTGCCGATGGTGTTTGCGATCCGCACAACGGGCGTGTTCAGGGAAAGGCTCAGCGCCTGCGAAATGGGAATGGCGCCGAGATAGGAACGCGAATAATTCAGCGGACACCATGAACCCATGCAGATCGGCTCGTCCTGCACGATGGTGTCCGCGTTCATGCCGTTCATGAATGCGGTGGCATAGACGAAGGGCTTGAAGGCCGAGCCGGGTTGCCTGAGCGCGTCGGTCGCGCGATTGAACTGGCTCTCGCCGTAATCGCGGCCGCCGACCATGGCGCGCAGCGCGCCGTCGATTTCCATCACGACGATTGCGCCTTGCTCCACGTTGTAGTCTTGGCCCGACTGACGCAACGAGGATTCGAGCGCCTCGTCGGCGGCCTTCTGAATCGCAGGGTCGAACGCGGTGCGCACCACCAGCGCGCGCCCGGCAACCGAAGCGGGCAGCTTTGCTGCGATCTGCTGCACTTCGCGGAAGGCGTAATCGAGATAATAGTTCGGCGTCTGCTCGTCCCGCCGGTCCACCGCGCGGGCGGGGCTCTGCCGCGCGCCGAGCACCTGGCCTTCGGCCATGAATCCGGCATCGACCAGATTGTCGAGCACGACGGCCGCGCGCAGGCGCGCCGCCGGGAGATTCACATGCGGCGCGAAACGGGCGGGCGCCTTGAACAGGCCCGCGAGCATCGCCGCTTCCGCGAGGTTCACGTCGCGCGCGGATTTCGCGAAGTAGAAGCGGGCCGCGGCATCGATGCCGTAGGCGCCGCCGCCGAGATAGGCGCGGTCGAGATAGAGCTTGAGGATCCCGTTCTTCGAGAGCCGCGATTCCAGCCAGACTGCCAGAAACGCTTCCTTGATCTTGCGCTCGAAGGTGCGCTCGCTCGAAAGAAACAGGTTCTTCGCGAGTTGCTGCGTGATCGAGGATCCGCCCTGCACGACGCCGCCGGCGCGCCAGTTCGCCGTGAGCGCGCGCAGCGTGCCGGAAAGATCGAGGCCGAAATGTTCGTAGAAGCGGCGGTCTTCGGTGGCGAGCACCGCCTTGATCAGATGATCCGGCAGGGCTTCGACCGGCACCGAGTCGTTGTGGCGGATGCCGCGCTCGCCGATCCTGTTGCCGTAGCGGTCGAGGAAGGTGACAGCGAGCTCGCTCTTCTTCAGCCAGTCTTCGTCCGCGGTTTCGCGGAAGGCGGGGACCGCAAGCGCAAGCGCGAGCACTGCTGAAGCAGCACTGAGCGTCACGGCTTCCGAAAGGCCCTCAACCGCGAGCCGGTATAGCCCGCGCACGCGCAGCGGCGATCGCGGGCCGTCAACGGGCGGAAGCGGGGCGGATGAATCGGCCAAGCGGAACTCGCGGACGGCTGGGAGGGGTGCGGCAGGCCGGAATTATAGCAGCGGGGGAAAGACGCGCGATCAGAGCAGCGTTACATTGTTAACGGCGTCCTCCCGACGTAAGAGAGCGCATGTCCAAGCCCTTCTGGCAGCGGAAAACGCTCAAAGAAATGACCACCGCCGAGTGGGAAAGCCTGTGCGACGGCTGTGCGCGCTGCTGCCTCGAGAAGCTCGAGGACGAGGACACCGGCAAGATTTACTACACGAACGTTGCCTGCCGCCTGCTCGATTGCGAAGCCTGCCGCTGCTCGGATTACGAGAACCGCATGAGCCGCGTGAAGGATTGCGTGAAGATCACGCCCGAGGAGCAGTTCTTCTGGCTGCCGAAAACCTGCGCCTATCGCCGCGTTGCCGAAGGCAAGGATCTGGAATGGTGGCATCCGCTCGTCTCGGGCAATCCCGAGACGGTGCATGAGGCCGGCATTTCCGTGCGCGGGCGCATCGGCGCGATCGAGGGAAAAGTCCGCGTGCGCGATTACGATCAGTATCTGGTGCGGTGGCCGCTCCTCGAAAATTCAAAACCGAAGCCGAAAAAGAAAAAGCCGCGGGCCAAGAAAGCGTGATGGCGCCGCCGGTCAAGCTCTCCTTCCGCGAAGACGATCTTTCCGGCGCGGAAATCCGCGCGCTGGTCGCGCGTCATCTGCAAGGGATGGCCGACAATTCGCCGCCCGGCACCTGTTTCGCGCTCGACATCGACGGACTGCTCCAGCCCGGCGTGATGCTCTGGTCGGCGTGGGAAGGCGATGTGCTCGCCGGTATGGCCGCGCTGAAGCGGATCGACGGAGAGAACGGCGAGATCAAGTCGATGCGCGTGGACGACCGCTTTCTCGGCAAAGGCTGCGGCCGCGCGCTGCTCGATCATGTGACGGCCATGGCGCGCGAATCCGGAATGAAAACGCTGTGGCTCGAGACCGGGTCGTCGCCAGGCTTCGCACCTGCGCTAGCGCTCTACGAAAGCGCCGGCTTCCGCTATTGCGGCCCGTTTGCCGGTTATGTGGAAAATCCATTCAGCCGCTTCATGATGAAGGAAATTGACTGATCGTCATTCCGGGTCGGGCGCGGGCTGCCCCGGAATTGCGAGAATAGGAAAAAAAGCCTTGACAGCGTGACGCTGCCGGGATAGTGTTTGGGCATACTCCACAAATGCATCAGCGGGCTTGAGGTTCACCTCATTCGCGCCAATCAAAAAACGGCGGCGGAATTTCCGGCCGCTGTTTTGCGTTTCGGGGGCGATGATGAAGTTCATTACCATTCCCCCAGAGGAAATTGCGCGCGCCCGGGCGCTCTATGAAGGAACGGACATACCGCTTCGCGACATTGCCAAACTGCTCGGGATAGACCGCTCCACCCTTGTTCGCAGAATTAAAAAGTGGGGGTGGATTCCGCGGAACGCTCACCTGCGCAGGCTCGATGCCGCGACGAAGGCGGGGATACCGCTGCAAGAGATGATTGCGCTCGCTGCACCCGAAGTAGCGACGATCGAGAAGGAAACCCTGATCGACCGCGTGCGTTCGGCGGTGGAGCGCGAAATTGTTGCCATCGAAGCGGTGCTCTCTCGCGTCGAAGGCGCGCGTCTTCGCTCCGCCGACGCCGAGCGCGCAGCGCGTACGCTGGCGACGCTGGTCAAAACCCTGCGCGAGGTCGCGGCACTCCAGCGCGATGAAAAGCCGGAAGACGAAAAAGGTGAAGGCAGCGAAGACGAATTCCGCGACATCGAGGAATTCCGCACAGAACTTGCGGAGCGGCTTGATCGACTGCGACGCAGCCGGAGCGTTGAATGAACTGATCGCGGGAAGCAGCGCGCGCTCGCGCGAAGCTTTACTCAAGGATTGGGAGATCTGGGCGCGCCCGGATCAACTGCCGCCTGAAGGCGGCTGGCGCAACTGGTTGATTCTCGGCGGGCGTGGTGCTGGCAAAACGCGCGCCGGAGCGGAGTGGGTGCGGGGTGTCGCGCTCGCGCGGAAACGATTCGGCGAAAGTGCGCGGCAGATTGCGCTCGTCGGTGAATCGCTTGCGGATGTGCGCGAGGTGATGATCGAGGGCGTCTCCGGGCTGCTCGCGGTTCACGCGCGCGCGGAGCGGCCGCAATGGGAGCCGTCGCGGCGAAGACTGGAATGGCGAAACGGCGCGGTGGCCTATGCTTTCTCCGCCGACGATCCGGAGAGCCTGCGCGGGCCGCAATTCGACGCCGCCTGGTGCGACGAACTTT
>CAZFPR010000067.1:0-8039 GCA_964521045.1 uncultured Hyphomicrobiales bacterium | reverse complement strand
CTTTGCAAATGGCGGCGCGGAGACGCGGCTTTCGACATGCTGCAATTCGGGCTCCGTCTCGGCGCGAACCCGCGCAGCACGATTACGACGACACCGCGGCCGTTGCCGCTGCTGAAACGATTGCTTGCCGATCCTTCGACCGTAGTCTCGCGCGCAGCGACGAAAGCGAATGCCTTTCAGCTCGCGCCGCAGTTTCTTGAGCAGATGCTCGCGCGTTATGCGGGGACAAGGCTCGGGCGGCAGGAACTCGACGGCGAAGTGATCGAGGCGCGGGCGGACTCGCTCTTTCCGCGAAGCCGCATCGAGCGGGCGAGGATCGACGATCATCCGCCGCTTGCGCGGATCGTGGTTGCGGTGGATCCGCCGGTGTCGTCGCGCGAAGGTGCGGATGCCTGCGGCATCGTTGCAGCAGGTGTCGATGACGACGGAAGAATTTTCGTGCTGGCGGACGAAAGCGAAAGCGGGCTGTCGCCGCTCGCCTGGGCGAGCCGCGCCGTCGCGCTCTATCGGCGTCTTCAGGCCGACCGCATCGTGGTTGAAGTCAATCAGGGCGGAGAGATGGCCCGCGCGGTGTTGAGCGAGACCGACGCGAGCGTGCCGGTTTCCGAAGTGCGCGCGACGCGCGGCAAGGTGCTGCGCGCGGAGCCCGTCGCCGCGCTCTACGAACAGGGCCGCGTTTCGCATGTCGGCGGCTTTCCTCTGCTCGAAGACGAGATGGCGGATTTCGGCGCGGACGGCCTGAGCAACGGGCGCTCGCCCGACCGTCTCGATGCGCTGGTCTGGGCGATCACGTCTTTGGTGCTGATGCCGCGCGAAGCCACACCGCGGATGCGCTCACTCTAATCCCTCCCCTTGACGGGGAGGGTGGCGAGCGCGTCAGCGCGAGCCGGGTGGGGTGACAGCGCAAATTGAGCGTTGGGACTACGCCCACCCCGCCTCGCTTTGCTCGGCGACCCTCCCCGCAAGGGGGAGGGAAAGGAACGCAAATGCAACTTCCCTTCCGTGAATTCTTCTCGCGGCGCGAACCCGCGCGCCTCGACGAGAAGGCGAGCCGCACCGGCGCGCTGGTGGCGCTGTTATCGGGCAATCGCCCGCGCTGGACGCCGCGCGACTACCAGTCGCTGGCGCGCGAAGGCTATGCGAAGAACCCGATCGCGTTTCGTTCGGTGCGGATGATCGCGGAAGCGGCAGCCAACGTGCCGCTGCTGCTCTATGAAGGCGCACGCGAGCATGACGAGCATCCGCTGCTCGCGCTGCTTTCGCGTCCGAACCCGCGCCAGACTGGCGCGGATCTGATCGAACAGCTCGCGGGCTATCTGCTCGTCTCCGGCAACGCCTACTTGGAACGTGTCTCCGTGCTCGACGAGGCGCGCGAGCTGCATGCGCTGCGCCCCGACCGCATGAAGGTGATCGCGGGCGCCGAAGGCTGGGCGGAGGCTTACGAGTATCGGGCCGGCAGTTCTGCCGTGCGCTTCGCGATGAGCGAGACGCCCGCGCCGATCCTGCATCTCACGCTGTTCAATCCGCTCGACGATCACTACGGCATGTCGCCGCTCGAGGCGGCGCAGGCTTCGCTCGACGTGCACAACGCGGCGAGCGCCTGGAACAAGGCGTTGCTCGACAACGCGGCGCGCCCTTCCGGCGCGCTGGTCTATTCCGCGGCCGGCGGGAATCTCTCCGACGAACAGTTCGAGCGGCTGAAGAACGAACTGGAGGCTCATTATCAGGGCGCTGCGAACGCCGGCCGCCCGCTGCTTCTCGAAGGCGGGCTCGACTGGAAAGGTCTGAGTCTGTCTCCGAAGGACATGGACTTCGTCGAGGCCAAACACATCGCCGCGCGTGAGATCGCGCTTTCGTTCGGCGTGCCGCCGATGCTCTTGGGCATTCCCGGCGACAATACCTATTCGAATTACGCCGAGGCGAACCGCGCGTTCTATCGCCAGACCGTGGTGCCGTTAATCTCGCGGATTGCGAGCGCGCTCGGGCATTGGCTCGGCGAGAGCTTCGGCGGCGGTTTGCGGCTCGCGCCCGATCTCGACGAGGTGCCAGCGCTTTCGATCGAGCGCGAGGCGCTGTGGAAGCGCGTGGGCGAGGCTTCGTTTCTCACGGATGACGAGAAGCGGGAGGCTGCGGGATACGAACCGCTGCCGGCATCGTTCGCGCCTTCGTCGCTCGCGACGTTACGCGCCAAATACGATCCCAGCCAGCCGCGCGTGCCGGCGGGAAATTCAGATGGCGGACAGTGGACGGATGCGGGTGGTGGATATGGTGGCAGCACAGGCGATGACCGCCGCATCTTGTCGGATGCGAACCGGGATGAACTGATACTTGGAGAGCAGTATGCAAATAGGGGACGTCCGCCTAACCGTCCAAGGGGCACGTCGGAACAACGCCTTGAGCTCGCGAATGCGGAAGCCCGGCTACGCGATGTGGTTCAGCAAGTACAACAGTACGATCCGCACTGGCGTCCACAAACAAGCGCTACCAGCACGCCAGTTACGATCGAAAGCCAAATAAGAACCGTAAATGCGATCACGCAAGAGGCGCAAGCGCAGTTAAATGTATTGCGCAGCGGGATTGGGGGAAACTTCAGTCCATCGATAACGCCACCAAGTGCTAGCGTTGGCACGTATCTGCCTCCCCGTACGTTCGATGGCCCGGCTCACATAGAGCTTTATAGAGCAGTATACAGACAGCCGGATCTGTTTAATCGCGATGAATGGGACAAAACACGCAACACAGTTGCTGTAACAGAATTCAACGGCAACGTAGTATATGGCATTAATTCGGGCGCACCCGGATATGACTCTAGAGATTTATCCGACGCGAGGGAGTTGCGCGGTATTTTGATTAGTCATTACCCCGATACGCTAAGGTCCGCCAATTCGGGATGGGTCCCGAACGACTCGCTTTTTCATGCGGAGACCACGCTTTTACTTCGTGCCGCTCGTTTAAACGGCGGACAGTTGACTGGAAGATTCATCGATATCTATGTAAACAACGAGCTTTGTTCGAGTTGCAATACTGTCCTGCCATTATTGGCGCGAGAACTAGGAAATCCCACTATTAGATTTCGCGATCCGTCTGGAAGGGTCTTCATTCTGCGCAACGGTGCTTGGGAGATTCGCTAATGCGTAAAAGAATGAGTTTCGGAAAGTTTTCGGGTGAAGGATGGCCTACAGCGGAACAGGTAAGGCCATATTTTTTTGAGCCTTTTGAAAAAACTTGGTTAGATAGACCAAACGATGAAGCCTTCTTGATCGATGAAGGTGTCGATGGAACGAGCCAACTGCTTCCTTGGAGCGGGCGATCTGATATTTACTTGGAGATGTGGGCTAGTGCGAAACTAGGAGTGCTATTGATTTATTCGAAGCGTGGCGCGCCCGGGAGTTTTTCTTTCACATCGAAGGGCGACTTTTCAAAACTTGGTCTCTATACGCAAACGATGCGTGGCGACATTCGTCCGGCCTGGCTGTATATTCCGTTCGAAGAAGCATGGAAGGCCGTAAAGGAATTCATCGAAACCAACGGCGACGTGCTGCCGACAAGTATTGAATGGATTTCGAACAAGGATCTAACTCGTGATACATTTCCTGATCCGATCCCAGAGCGTCTCGGCGGCCCCAAGCTGAAATTTATATAGTAGTCCCCCCTCATCCGCACTTTCTCGGAGCGAGGCGATCTCGCCTCGCTACCGCGCTCGGGCACTGGCTCGGCGGGAGCTTCGGCGGAAACCTTCGTCTCGCGCCCGATCTCGACGAAGTGCCAGCACTTTCCATCGAGCGCGAGGCGCTGTGGAAGCGCGTGGGCGAAGCCTCGTTTCTCACCGACGACGAGAAGCGCCAGGCGGCGGGATACGAACCGTTACCCGCTCCATCGCTCGCGACGTTGCGGGCCAAGTACGACCCCAACCAGCCGCGCGTGCCGGCCGGCGTCCGCGAAGGCGGGCAATGGACGGATGGGGGTGGCGGATATGGGGACAGCACAGGCGATGACCGCCGCGTCCTGTCGGATGCGAACCCGGATGAGTGGATTCCGGGAGCGCAGTATGCGCAGGGTTACAGCGATCCTGACAAGCGATACTCGATTAATTTAGAAGAGGAGGATAAACGCGGCGGACACGGCGAAGAAAAACATGTTGGTAAAACAGATGAGCAACTTCTGGAGGTTCTTCGAAAAGATTGGATAAGACGCTACACTCCAAATCTCGAAGTAACAGTTTTCCAAGAGGCTGAGGGAAGTTTTAACTCTCTGCTGGAAGCCAATGATGTGGTGAACCAAGCGCTACAAAGAAACAAAGATCTCGTAGATTTGGTTGCAACCGGCCGACTTGACGAGGCACGATTTCACCAGAGACTTGGATATCCAACAGGGCGAGAGGCCTTTCGTCCCAATGGTGATTCAGAGCCCTATGTTCGTCCTACGTATGGCGTCTATATAATTATCAAGCGCGACCCAAGTAGCCCGCGAGGCTACAGGGTGCACACGGCATATCCGGTGAATCGTTGAGATTGAGATAGGTTTATGAAAATCCCATTTGAACTGGACCAACTCATTGGATGCTTCTACGCGGGGAGCAGAGATGGAATAGATACGCTTGAGGAGTGGGTCGAATCCGTCGTGAAATCTCACCGCAGTAAAAATCAGAAAGCGGTCATCAAGCCCTATCTTGACGATTTGTTGAGTGGGCAATATTCCGACGCTCAACTTGAGGAAGTATGGAACAGCGCCGCGCCGAGTTACAATTTCAGTTATGGCGGCCATCGCGTTTTCTTCTCTCTAATTCGCGATGCGATGGAGCGCGGAGAAGATAGCTAGTAGTCCGGTTGCAACACTTACTCGAATTACGCCGAGGCGAACCGCGCGTTCTATTGCCAGACCGTGGTGCCGCTGGTGACAAGGATTGCAAGCGCGCTCGGCCATTGGCTCGGTGAATCCTTCGGCGGAAATTTGCGTCTCGCACCCGATCTCGACGAGGTGTCAGCACTTTCCATCGCACGCGAGGCGCTGTGGAAGCGCGTGGGCGAGGCGAAAGGCAGACCCTTGAATGATCTCATTCGCACCTTCACGGAGCGCGGCGATCTCGCGCATCTGGCGCTGTTTCTATGGGCGTCGGGCTCGTCGGCGCTGTTGCTGCTGACGCTGCGTGAGCTCTTTGCAGCCAATGCACGTTTCGATGCATTTGTGCGGGAGCTGGCGCGGTTTAACAGGCGGATCAAGAAGTAAACGCACCCCCACCCTGAATCCCTCCCCCGCAAGCGGGGGAGGGAAGCGAGCGGCGACGCTGCGAGCGGGTGGGGGCCTTTAGGAAAATAGAGAATGACCCCACGCATCCGCTCTGTAGGAGCCGAGGCGCCGCTGGTGTTTCGCGACTTCGTTCGCGAACTCGAGCGGCTGCACGCGCCGGCCCCGAAGAAATCCGAGAAAGCCAAGCGCACGCGCGCGAAGGCGAAGCCGCGCAAAGCAAGGAAGCGCTGAATGCTGTTCCCGACAAACGATTCCAGCATGCTGCGCTTCGACTGCAAGTCGCTGGATGCGAGCGGCGTCTTCACCGGATACGCGGCGCGTTTCAACACCGCCGATCTCGGCCGCGATCTCATTCTGCCGGGCGCGTTCGCCGAGAGCATCGCGCAACGCGGGGCTCCCGGCGTGCGGATGCTTTTCCAGCACGATCCCGCCGAGCCCATCGGCACCTGGCTGGAGCTGCGCGAGGACACGCGCGGGCTGTTCGTGCGCGGAAGACTGCTTTCCGAAATCGCGCGCGGGCGGGAGGTGCTCGCATTGATGCGCGCGGGCGCGATCGACGGACTTTCCATCGGCTTTCGCACGGTCGAAGGCCGCACCAGCCCGAAGACCGGCATCCGGCGGCTCTCCAAGATCGATCTCTGGGAAATCTCGGTCGTCACTTTTCCGATGCATCCCGGCGCGCGTGTCGCGGCGTTCAAACGTGATGCAATCGGCACGGCAAATCTTGCTGCCGCCATCCGCCGTGCGGCGGAGACGATGCGGCACGTATAGTCAGGGCGTGCCGCCGAGCCTTTTGATTTCCTCGCGCGAAGCGATGGACGATGGATCGAGTTTGAGAATCATCCTGTAATCGGCAATCGCGCGCTGACGGTCGCCCATGGCCGTGTAGGCCTTGGCGCGTTGATACCAGGTATTCGTCCATTTCGGGTCGGTTTTGATCGCCGTGCTGAAATCGGCGATGGCGCGTTCGAAGTCGCCTTTGCGCATGTAGGTATAGGCACGGCCGATAAAATGCAGGGCGCGCGGCGAAAGCCGGATCGCGTCGTTATGGTCGGCCAGTTCCTTTTCGGTGTCGCCTTTCTGACGATAGGCGTGCGCGCGGATGTAGTAACGGTCGCCATTCTTCGGCTCGAGCCGGATCGCCTCACTGTAATCGCGGATCGCTTCGTCGAGCTGCCCCCGCGCGTCATGCCAGGTGCCGCGATTGAAATAGGCGTTCGCGCGGTTGGAGACGCTTTCGTTCGCGTCCTCGATTACACGGCCGCATGCGGCGGCGCCCTTATCGCCGAAGCCTTTATTGCAGTCGTCGAGATCCTGTTTGCTCGCGGCAAACGCGCCGCCGCAGGCCGCAACGATTGCCGCCAGCACACCGATGAATCTTAGGCCGGTCACGTTTTTCTCCTGCGGCTCCGAGCTTAGCAGCGTTACCGCGCTTCGTCTCTACCACCATCCGCCGTGCGGCGGATTTCGTTCATCCGTCCACGAGGTAAACATGGAACAGCTCCTCAATCCTTCTCCTGAAATCAAATCCGCCGGCGGCGAAGTCGCCGCCGCCTTCGACGACTTCATGCGTTCGTTCGAAACCTTCAAATCCGAGAACGACGCCCGGCTCGACAACATCGAACGCCGCTCCGCCGATGTGCTCTCCGAGCATAAGGTCGATCGCATCAATTCGGCGCTGACCGAACAGAAGCGCGTGCTCGACGAACTGGTGCTGCGCGGGCGCCGCCCGTCGCTCGGCCAGTCTGTTGGCGGCGTGAAACATTTTCCGACCGGGGCCGAACTCGAACATCATTCGGCCTTCGACACGTATGTGCGCAACGGCGAATCCTCCGGGCTCAAGCGTCTCGAAGGCAAGGCGCTCGCGGTTTCGACCAATTCGGGTGCCGATGGCGGCTATCTCGTGCCGGAAGAAACCGAGCGCGAGATCGGGAGGCGGCTTGCGAACATCTCGCCGATCCGCGCGATCGCAGGCTATCGTCAGGTTTCTTCGAACGTCTACCGCAAGCCGTTCCTGATCTCGGGTGCTGCGACCGGCTGGGTCGGCGAAACCACCGCGCGCTCGACGCCGACGACTTCGCCTACGCTTGCCGAACTCGCGTTTCCGACGGTCGAGCTCTACGCAATGCCGGCCGCAACGCAGACGCTCCTGGACGACAGCGCCGTCAACATCGACGAGTGGCTGGCGGCCGAAGTCGATACGGTCTTCGCCGAGCAGGAAGGTGCCGCCTTCGTCAACGGCGACGGCACCAACAAGCCGCGCGGCTTTCTCAACTACGACAAGGTCGCGGAAGGCTCCTGGGAATGGAACAAACTCGGCTTCGTGATCTCCGGCGCCGACGGCGAATTCCCGGAAGACAATCCGTCCGACCCGCTGGTCGATCTCGTCTACTCGCTGAAAGCGGGCTACCGCCAGAACGGCACCTTCGTGATGAACCGCCGCACGCAAGGCGAGATCCGCAAGCTCAAAGACGAGAACGGACACTATCTCTGGACGCCGCCCGCGCAGGCGGGCGCGCCAGCGAGCCTGATGGGTTTCCCCATCGCGGAAGCCGAGGACATGCCGAACATGGCGGAAGACTCCTACTCGATCGCTTTCGGCGATTTCCGCCGCGGCTATCTCGTGATCGACCGCCAGGGCGTGCGCGTGCTGCGCGATCCTTATTCGTCGAAGCCTTACGTGCTGTTCTATGTGACCAAACGCGTCGGCGGCGGCGTGCAGGACTTCGACGCGATCAAACTGCTCAAGTTCAGCGCGGCGTAAACGCGCGGCGATACATCAGGCGGCGCTG
>CAZFPR010000066.1:5273-15082 GCA_964521045.1 uncultured Hyphomicrobiales bacterium | reverse complement strand
AAAAAAGGCGGAAAGTGCCATTCGCCAATTTGGCCTCAACCCCGCGCAGCTGGCCCGTGAAGCGGCCAATGGCATAGGCGGCCCATTCATCCCCTTCTTTGGCAAGAAGCAGAAGCCGGTGCGCGATCCGCGCTTCACCCGCATGCTCACTGCGCTTGAACGCATGGAAGCGCTCGAAACCGCGCTCGCCGGCGGCTCCGGCATCGGCGTCCGGGTTGCGAGCGTCAATCGCGAACTCGATATCTATGTGCAGCGGCAGCTTCGCATCGAGCTTGCCGGTTCGAACTATATCGACACCATCGCGAAGGTGCGCCAGCAGATCGACCGCATGTACGGCGAGCCGGGCTCCGCAAGCGCGCTCGATACCATCGTCAACGGGTTCACGACGTCGCTCCAGGCGCTCTCCGCCGATCCGCAATCGGTCTCGACACGGCAGGCGGTGCTGAACGCGGCGCAAGTCATGGCGCAGAAGTTGAACAGCCTGTCCAGCGACGTGACCATGATGCGCAACCAGGCCGAAACCGCGATCGGCGATGCGGTCGAGCGCGTCAACGGTCTGCTGAAGACGATCGAAGAGGTGCAAACGCAGATCGTCTCGCTATCCTCGCAATCGGTCGAACTCGGCGCGCTCATGGATCAGCGCGACCATGCCATCAACGAACTTGCCGGCCTGATCGATATCCAGGTGACGAACAACGGCACTAACCAGATTTCGATATTCACGAACTCCGGCGTCAGCCTGTTCGACTTGCAGGCCTCGCAACTTACCTTCAACGAGAAGCCCTTAAGCGCGCAGTCGCTCTGGAACTCCGATCCGTCGCTATCCGGTGCGGGAACGATCAACCTCGTCTCGCCGAATGGTTTTTCCCTCGATCTTATTGCGGATCGCTCGATGCGGTCAGGTAAGATCGCCGGGCTGCTCGAATTGCGCGACGACATTCTGGTCAAGGCGCAGGCGCAGCTCGACGAAATCGCCCACGCGCTCGCGACTTCGCTTTCCAGTAGGACCGTGGACAGCGCTACCGCAACTTCGGGTGCGCAATCCGGCTTTCAGATCGATCTTGCGGATTTACAGCCGGGTAACTCGATCTCGCTGACCTATACGATCAACGCAGGCCCGACCACGAGCCGCGTGACCATCGTGCGTGTCGACGACCCGTCGTCGCTGCCGCTTTCCAATACGCTGACCGCAGATCCCGGCGACACCGTCATCGGCATCAATTTTTCCGGTGGCGTCGCCGGCGCGCTGGCGGCGCTGAATACGGCGCTCGGCCCGAACGTCCAGTTCGACAATCCGAGCGGCTCGATCCTGCGCGTGCTCGACGACGGCGCGCCGGATCTCGTCGACATCGATGCGCTAAGCGCGGCCGTTACCACCGATTCAATTCAGTCGGGCGATGGCACGCTGCCCTTCTTCGTCGATGGCAGCGGGACCACGCTGTACAGCAACATCATCAATGGCGGCCGTCAGCAGAAGGTTGGTTTCGCCGCGCGCATCGCGGTCAACTCCTCGTTGCTTGCGGATGCTTCCGGCCTCATCAACATAGATGCGAACACGCTGGCCGGCGATTCCACGCGGCCGGATTTCCTTTGGCAGCGCCTGACCGCGACCAATCAGATGTTCTCTCCGAGCACCGGCATCGGCGGGGTGGGGCAGCCATTTTCCGGCTCGGTCGTGAATTTCACGCAGCAGATCATCACCTACCAAAGCACCGCCACGGAAAACGCGCTCCGGCTGAAGGACGGCCAGGATGTCGTCCTGAATTCGATTCAGGATCGCATGGCGGAAGGCACAGGCGTCAACATCGACTCGGAAATGTCGCGGCTGCTGCAATTGCAGAACGCCTATGCCGCGAACGCCCGCGTGATGACCGCGGTCAAGGAACTCTTCGAACTGCTGATGAGAGTGTAACGCATGGCAACGTCGATCACCGGAACCAGTCTGTCGACGACAATGGCGGCGCGCACGATCTCGCAGATGCGCGATCAGCTTTCGGTGTTGCAGCGTCAGCTGGGCACCGGAAAAGCATCGGATACCTATGGCGGGCTCGGCCTTGGCAGCGGGCTCGTGCTGAATTTGCGTGCGCAGCTCTCGAACACCGGCGTGTTCCAGTCGAACTCGGTCAATGTCGAGACCCGCGTCAAGCTGATGAATATGTCGCTCGAGCGCATTCGCAGCGCTCGCGAAGAAACGCGCGCGGATCTCACTTCACCGTTCGACTATGCACTGGTGCAGGATGGACAGACTGCCGCGCAGCGCTCGGCGCTTGGCCGGCTCGGCGAAATGCTCAGCCTGCTCAACGGCGATGCGGGCGGACGCTATCTATTTTCGGGCCGCGCCAGCGACAAGCCGGCGACGGACACCATGTCGCGCATTCTCAATGGCGAAGGCGCGCAGGCCGGACTAAAGCAGATCATTTCGGAGCGGTTGCAAGCCGATCAGGGTGCGGATGCCCGCGGCCGTATTACAGTCAATGCGGCCGTAGGCGATGTCGTTTCATTCGAGGAAGACGGCGCGCATCCTTTCGGGTTCAAGATCACCGGCACAATGACGAGTTTCGGTGCGACGATTACGGGGCCCGGAGCCTCGCCGCACTCGATTTCCATAGATCTCGGTGGTGCCAATCCTCCAAGCGGCAGTACGGTTCGGATCACGCTGGATATGCCTGACGGAACGTCGACTGCGATCGAACTCACTGCGACCACAACTGCGCCGCCGGGCGAGAAACAGTTTCTGATCGGCGCGGACTCCGACGCTACCGCTGCAAATATCACTTCGGCGATCAGCAGCGAATTTTTGCGTCTAGGCAGCACCGAACTGGTCGCGGCATCCGCGATGCAGGCCGGCGAAGATTTCTTCGCGACCGATGCCTCCAATCCGCCGCAGCGCGTTGCAGGTCCTCCGTTTGCGACCGCGACGGAAATGGCCAACGGCACAACGTCCAACACGATTTCCTGGTATCTCGGCGACAACGCGACCGACAACGCCCGCGCGACATCGGTCGCCCGCGTCGACGATGCCATCACCGTCAACTACGGCGCGCGCGCGAACGAAGAAGGCATCCGCTGGATCGTGCAGAACGAAGCCGTATTCGCGGCGGTGAGCTTCTCCTCGACCGATACGAACGCGCGCGAGGCTTATTACGCGCTTGCCGGCCGCGTTGGATCGGCGATGGACGTTCCGACAGGAGTGCAGCAGGTCGAGGCGATCCAGACCGAGATCGCGGGTGCCAATGTTTCGGCGCAGGCCGCCAAGAAGCGTCTCGCCGAACGGTCTCCGGTGCTGCAAGACATGATCGACGAAGTTGAAAACGTATCGAACGAGGAAATCAGCGTGAAGCTCTTGGCGCTGAACACCCGGATGCAGGCTTCGTTGCAGGTGACGTCGATGCTTTCGCAGCTTTCGCTCGTCAACTTCATCTGATCCGGCTGAACAAAGAAAAACGCCGCGGCGGATATCCGTCGCGGCGTTTTCTATTCGGGTCTGGTTCGCTCAGGCGGCCTGCTGCGTGGTGCGAAGGCCTGCTGCGATCTCGCGGTTGATGTTGATGAGAACGCCGACGCTCTCCGGTTTCTTTTCGAGCGCCGCTTCCAGCGTCATCGTGTGCTTCACGATGAAGTTCGCGAGGTTCGCGAGGTTCTGCTTGATTTCCTTGGGAAGCTGGTTTTCGGGCCGGCCGAGCGCGCCGCCGAAAACGATCCAGAGGCGCCGGTTGTAGCGCAGCGCGGAGATCACGTCGTCTTCGCTGGTGGTGGAGCGGTCGTGGACCGCCTGGAGCTTGGAGGCCGCGCGCATCAGGAGCTGCGCTTCGAGCTCGCGGGGATTGCCTGTCGACTGGGCGTTCTTGGCGTAGGTGTTGGCCGCGTTATGCATTCGCGAGCAGGTCCTTCTCGTACTCGATAAGGGATTGGGCTTCTTTCAGAGCCTTATAGTTATTTCCGGTTAATATCTGATTATTAATGCGGTCGAAGTACCCGGAAGTGCTTGGCGCAGCAGCGATAATTTCCTTGACCAGCCGGAAGTAGGTATCGTGGTGCTGGCTGGGATCGCGGCTCAGATACATGAGCTGGACGATCAGATAGACCCGCTTGCAGGGGGTATCGGCAGTCTCCGGGGTCATGATGTCCTTCTCCCGCAGGATCGGAGCCTCTCCTTCGATCACGAGCCGCGTGCGCTGGTCGCCGTTGGTGACGACGCTCTCGCCGAGGATGATGCGTTCGCCCGGCTTCAGTTCGACCTTGAGACCCATGGTGTTCCTCCTGGAACTGCGCGGCCAGCCCGCGCGAATCAGATTCTAGCCCCAATGGAGTCGGCCCAAAAGAAAACGGCGGGCCGAAGCCCGCCGTTTCCGTCTTTGCTTTGCCGTCTCTTAGAAGAGGCGGAGCACGTTCTGGTCGGCCTGCGAGGCCATCGACAGCGCCACCGAGGACAGCTGCTGACGGGTCTGCAGGGCCAGCATGTTCGCGCCTTCTTCGTTCGTGTCGGCGAGGACGAGGTTGTCCGCGCCGGTCTGCAGCACCGAGATCAGGTTCTTGGTGAAGTCCTGACGGGTCTGCACGATCGAGAGGTTCGAACCGAAGCGCGACGCCTGCGTACGGAGAGTTGCCGTCGCGGTGTCGAGCTGCGCGAGCGAAGTGTTGATGTTCGCGTTGGACTGGAAGCCAGCACCGGAGACGTTGGTGAGGCCGAGTCCGGTCGACGAGAAATCAACGCCCTGGATCGAGAGCGAGCTCGAACCGTCTTCGTTGAAGATGACGGAGAGGTCATCGCCATCGAGCAGGTTGACGCCGTTGTAGGAAGCGTCGCCAGCCAGCGTCGTGATCTGCGAGAGCAGCGTGTTGAAGTCCGACTGCAGCGACGCGCGGGTCGCGTTGTCGGTAACCGTCGCGGTCGGCGTATAGGTGCCAGCCGCAACGCCGAACGAAGCCGCCGCCGAACCGCCGATCGTAACGTTGGCGGAGTTCGTCGAAGCAATGTTCAGGAAGTTGTTGTTGTTCACCGAAATCGTCACGTCGTCGAGCGACGAAGAGATCGCCGCAAGACGAGAAACGAGACCGGCGCGGGTGGTGATTTCGCCCGTGGCGCCGTTGCCGAACTGGAGAGTCTCAGCGGCACCGGAGCCGACCTGAATGGTCATCTGACCGGTGAAGCCGGCGATCTGCGCGTTCGTCGGACCCGTCGTACCCTGAGCAAGGCCGAAGGTGGCGAGAGAGGTCGAGGTGCCACCGATGACAATGCTGTCAGTGTTGTTGTTGGCCGTGACCTGGATCGAGCCGTCAGCCGCGACCGTGGTGGTCGAGCCGGCCGGATCGTTGGTCTGCAACGCAGCGACGAGTTCGGCGATAGAACCGACTTCGTCTTCGTCGTTGCCGAACGTGATCGTCGTGGTGGCGTTGCTGCCAACCGTAACGGTCAGGGTTGAGCCGTCGAGCGCCGGTGTCTGCGTGAGCAGGTTCACCGCCGCGGTCGTCTGCGCGTTCGTCACCGAGCCGCCGCCGTTCACGCTCATGGTGAAGGTCTTGGCCGAGTCGTTGGCCGTCAGAACGAGCTGGTCGGTACCGCCGCCCACTTCGACCGACGCCGTGACCCAATCGCCGAAGCCGGCTGCGTCAGAAGCGTTGTTGATGAGCGTCGCCACGTCAGCGATCGAGTCGTTGGCCGCAACAGCGAGCGTCGTAAAGGTATTGCCGTTGCCAAAGTCGATCGTGATGGTGTCGCCGGCATCGAGTTCGCCAGCCGCAGTGACGTCGTTGACGTCGGAGAAGGCCGAAGACGTACGAACCTGCGCAACGTCAGCGTTGTAGTTGCCCGCAGTAGTCGAGCCCGTCACTGCCGCAGTGTCGGCAGTCACGGCAACGTTGCCGGTCTGGCCGAGAGCATAGGTGGTGACGCTTTCCGCAGCCGTCAGAGCCTGACGAGCGGTCGCCTGTGCGGATTCGATCAGTTTCTTGATCGCCGTGATGCCCTTGTCCGCAGCATTGATCGTCTGCACGCCGTTGCCGACGGAGTCGAGCAGGCGCGAGAGATCGTTGGCGCGGGACGAGAGGCCGGCAGACGTGAAGAAGTTGATCGGGTTGTCGAGAGCGGAGTTGACCTTCTTACCGGTCGACAGGCGCTCCTGCGTACGGCCCAAGAGCTCAGCGGTCGACTGCAACGAAAGCAGGTTCGACCGTACGCCCTTGGAAAGGGTGATATCGCTAGCCATTGAATTGTCCTTCCTAGGAGTTACACAAGTGAGGTCGTCGGGACCGCCGTTCTGGTGGTCTCGAGGAACTTTGTGCCATCACGTGTGCTAACGCCGGGTTACTGAACCGCCCCGCAGCGCAACGGCTTAGATGGTTAACGAGACATTAAAAAAGAGAAACGCCGGCGTTAACGCCGGCGTTTCTGATTCAGGTTCGATTAGGGATAAGGGCCGCTAGCTGGCGCGGCTCACCATGACGGGGCGTCCGCCGCGGGCAGGGGCGGCAACCTTGCCGTTCGACCCATAGCCCTGGGGCGAGGATTTGCGGGCCGCCTCTTCGGAAGCGCCGCGCATGATGCCTTCGGCGACCGACTGGGCGGTTGCGACCACGCGCAGGTTGTGGCTCAGAATCTCGCGGAAGGTCTGGTGGGCACGGCGAAGTTCGTCCACCAGCACCGGTACGGTCTGGCCGATAAAACCCGCATTGCTCTTGAGCAGCTCGATTTCGCGCAGGTACATGGCGGCGAGATCGGTTTTTTCCTGGGTCAGCTGGGCTGCCCGGGAAATCTGGCCCGCTTCCACGAGCTTCGTTTCCTTTTCGAAGATCTGCACCAGCTTAACCATGCTGTCGCCGATGCGGCGCAGCAGCATTTCGGCTTCGTCGCGGCTCTTGATCGCCTGGGAAATCCGTTTCACTTCGTCGTTCATCGGCTACGCTCCTGCAAGGCTATGAGTTCGCGCTGGACTTGCTCTGCGACACCGACACCGCCCGCCTTGGCGATGGTGTTCGCGTATTCTTCCGTCAGCATCGAGCGCCACGCGCCCTGAGCCTGTCCGGTTCCAAGCGGGCCTTCCTCTTCCTGGATGCCGGCGAACATTTCTTCGAACATGTTGGTTAAGAAAACGCTCTCGAACTGCTGGGCGGCGTCTTTCGTCTTCTTCAGCGCCGACGGCGAGAGCTTTTCGGCGGCTTCCGCCACCGCGCTCGCGGCAGTCAAAGCGGCCATTACGGGGGCTACCATCACATCACCTCGATTTCTGCCTGGATCGCGCCGGAAGCCTTGATCGCCTGAAGGATTGCGATCAGGTCGCGCGGGCCGACGCCGAGTGCGTTCAGACCATCGACAAGTTCCTTCAGCGACACGCCTTCATTGACGAGACCGAATTTGCGGCCGTCCTCCTGCACCTGAATGTTGGTGCGCGGCACGACCTTGGTTTGGCCGCGGGAGAAGGGATTTGGCTGGCTCACCTGCGGCTGTTCGGTAATCGTGACCGTCAGGTTTCCCTGTGCGACCGCGACCGTCGAGACGCGCACGTCGCGGCCCATGACGATGATGCCGGAGCGCTCGTCGATCACGACCTTCGCCGGCTGGTCCGGTTCGATCACAATCGGTTCGATCTCGGTCAGGAGCGCGACCAGGTTGCCTTTGTATTTCGGGGGCACTGTGATCGCGACAGTGCCGCGGTCCACGAGTTCGGCAACCGGCGTGCCCATGAAGTCGTTGATCGCGCCGGCAATTCGCTTTGCAGTCGTCAGATCGGGATTGCGCAGCGCGAGCCGCACAGTGGTCAATCGGTTGAGCGCGAAGTCGATTTCCCGCTCGACCAGCGCGCCATTCGAGATGCGGCCGACGGTGGGAACGCCGCGGACGATCTTTGCCGCATCGCCTTCGGCCTGAAAGCCGGCGACGGCGACCGTCCCTTGCGCGACGGCGTAGACATTGCCGTCGGCGCCCAAAAGCGGGGTCACCAGAAGCGTGCCGCCCTGAAGACTCTTTGCATCGCCGAGCGCGGAGACGACCACGTCGAGCCGTGTGCCCTGGGTCGCGAAAGCGCGGAGATTGGCCGTCACCATGACCGCGGCGACATTGCCGGTGCGAAGCTGCGCGCCGCGGATATTCACGCCGAGGCGCTCCAGCATCGCCTGAAGGCTCTGCTTGGTGAAAGGCGAGTTGTTGAGGCTGTCGCCCGTGTTGTTCAGGCCGACCACGAGGCCGTAGCCGATCAACTGGTTCTCGCGGACGCCTTCGACGTCGATGAGATCCTTGAGGCGCGAGGCGGCACTGGCCTGACCCGCGACGAGGGTCGCGAGCAGCGCGCCGGCTAAGAAACGGATCGTCTTATTCATCGACAGGGCTCCCCAGCGGGTCGATGGTTGAAACCGTCAAAGCCTTTGCGAAGGGCGTGCCACATGCGCCGGACGGACAAGTGCCTGATCCGACTCATGTTTTTGAATCGATACGCAGGCGAGGGATTTCCGCGCGGCAAAGAACTCCGCCCGATGCGGCAAGAACTGCCGGGTGCTTAACCCCGCGTTAACCATAAGCGCCCGACTGTGCGGGCATGCGCATCTACGGCCCGAACCAGACCAACGGCACCGGGGCAGCTTCGGCACCACGCCGGGCGGCGCAATCCGGCTCCTTCACGCTTGAGGGCTCGACAGGAACTGCGAAGCCGCAATCGGCCGCGGCGGCATCCGGCGTCGGCGGGCTCGACTCGCTGTTGGCGCTTCAGGCCGTCGAAGATGCGGGCGAGCGGCGCAAGCGCTTCGCGCGCAGGTGCAAGTCCGCGCTAGACCTGCTCGACGAACTGAAGGCGGAACTTCTGGCCGCCGACCTCCGCCGCGAGACCTTGAGCCGGCTTCAGGGGACGCTCGCAGAACTCACAGAAAAGAGCGGAACTCCCGGTCTCGACGTGGTTCTTGGCGAAATCGAGCTTCGCGTGGCCGTCGAACTGGCAAAACGCACGCCGAAAGCCGCCTAAGCGGCGGAATACGCCCTTTCCGTTATTTCCACGTCACGATCGGTACCTAAGCGCCTTGCGACCGCCCATTGAAGCCGGCGGGGTACCTCGCTATAAGCCCGGCCCAATTCGAGGGGGCGGCCACAAGCCCCGCCGGAAGTGCCAGGGAAAGCGCGTCAGGGAATCGTTGCATGGTTGCGTTGCTCGACAACTACCGTCCGACCGAAGACGAACCGTTCATGAACGAGAAGCAGAAGGAATACTTCCGCCAGAAGCTTATGCGCTGGCGGGACGACATCCTTCGCGAAGCCAAGCAGACGCTTCAGCACTTGCAGGAAGAGAACGTCAATCACCCGGATCTCGCGGATCGTGCGTCCTCGGAGACCGACCGCGCGATCGAACTGCGCGCGCGCGACCGCCAGCGCAAGCTGATCGCAAAAATCGACGCAGCGCTCGAGCGCATCGAGGAAGGCACCTACGGTTATTGCGTCGAAACGGGCGACCCGATCTCGCTGAAGCGCCTCGAGGCGCGGCCTATCGCAACGCTTTCGATCGAGGCGCAGGAGCGTCACGAGCGGCGCGAGAAGGTCTACCGGGACGAATAGAATGCCTTTCTGGCTGCTTTTCGCAATCGAAGCGATCTTCGCAGTAGTCTTTGCATTCTTCTTCTTTTCCGGCGTCAGTTCCGGCGCGCTTTCGTCGAGCGCTCTGGTCGCGTGGTTTCTGATTTTCTGCGTGCTTTGCAGCGATCTTTTGGGCGCGCTGTTCCTTTTTCGGCGCGAACTTGCGGTTCTGGCTCTGACTCTTCTCGTCGGCTACGCATTTCCGGCGGCGATCGCATTGCTGCTGATGACCGGAACGATTTCGTTCTAGTCTCTGCTT
>CAZFPR010000066.1:1396-5263 GCA_964521045.1 uncultured Hyphomicrobiales bacterium | reverse complement strand
TTTCATCAAGTATGCAGAAGGGGCTCGGTTTTACCTTAAATACGCCGAAGATAAGCGCAATGGCAGTCAAGGCCTTCTCTCCACCCGAAAGCAGACTTATGCTTTGTAATTTTTTCCCTCATAGTCTCTGCTTTCAGTTCATATCCGGATTCGGCGTGATGTCGTTCCGGCTGCTGTTCATCTTCGATTGTTCAGCCGCGCTGGAATTAGCCGCTCACGCTGCGCGTGTGCGAAAGCCCGCGGCCACGAGCCATCCAAATGCGCCGCCAATCGCGCCCGGCAGGAAGAAGTACTGCAATAGAAACAACAAGCCTGTTTCCGGCTGGCTTTGATAAACCTCTGGTGAGTTGAACAGATTGAAGAAGCCCAGCATTAGCGCGGGCAGCAGCGTCAATGCGCCGCCCAGCAGCGCTGCTGCATAGATGCTCAGCATTTCTTTCCTGCGCAGTTTGATGAGTATCGGGACCGCAATCAAAGGAATGAGAATGGCGGCAATTCCACCGCCGATTACCGCCACCAGCACAGAAGGCGGCCACAGCAGCCACTCGTAAATACCGATCGCTACGATAGCCCCCGCGATAAATCCTGCGGCGATGCGGTGCGCCGGAATTTTTTCTTGGTTCATCGCGCACCTCCGAACATAAATTTGACGAATCGGAAGATCGTGAACAGCGCGAGTTCGACGATTGCGGTCAGGATCAGCAGAAACAATGCGCGCTGGCCGAGGTCGTCCGTGATGGCGGCGCGGAACTTATACCGCACGCTGTCCGGAAAGTAGCCATCGACGATCGCGTAAAGGGCATTCGTGAGCGGTTGCAGCTTGGTGTAGCTCCAGCCCAGGAAGTCGAGCTGGAAGGCGAAGAGATAGCCGTACAACAGCCAGACGATCATGATCGTCAGCGCGAGCAGGATGGTCTTGCCGAGGAAGGCGGAAAGAAAACCGGGGCCGCGGTGCCCTGCGGGGGACTGTTCGCGGCGCCATTCATTGTTGGTCATGAGACTCTCCGGGTTCCCACCGCGCGAATTGGGCGCCGTGGCTTCCGGATTGTCAAACTGCGCACGGCCGAGCGAGAAGCTTGCCGCGATGCTTCAGGCCGGCCGGTGGAAACTCAGTTATCGGCCTTTTCCCAGCGGCCGAGGAAACGCTCGTCTTTCCAGACTTCGATCGCGCGAAACGCGCCGCGATGGTTCTTGCCGCGCGTGTTCGCGTCGGCGTCATCGAGGCAGGCTTCGGTTTTCGATTTCAGGAGATGATCGCGGTGGTCGAGAAAGCGGAACAGATAGTCCGCGTTGTCGTCTTTGTCCTTCATGAGGCCGCCCCTTACGCAACTGGTACTCTCGGGGCAGACTCCACGTTCCGGGTAAACAGAGCGTTGCTGTAGCAATATTCGCGCTCCGGAACATTCCGGCCGCGTCAGGGGCAATTCAGCGGACCAATTTCAATGGTGAAGCGCCGCGCGCCCACCATTCCGTCTGGCAAAGGTTGATCGACGATCTTCGCATCGAGGTGGCAGCCGCCGCCGGTCAAGCGATAAAGATCCAGCGAGATATATTCGATGCGGTCGATCGATCTTCCGCCGAAAGCGCTGATGATGCGGCTGTTATCGATAAGGGCGCGAAGCTCCCTCAGCCGTTGATAGTGCGGTGCAAGTGCAGCGAAGGCCGGCGTTATCGAAAGAATAAGCGCGGCGACGGCGACGGCTGCGGCGGCAGCGGATCGTTTCCTCATATTCATGACGGTCTTCCCCCTGCGTTGTCCGAGCATAACGCAATCGCCGATGCATGGACGCAAAAAGATACGGCCCCCGCGGGGGAGCTGCGGGGGCCGTTACACAACCGGCCGAGAGGGGGAGCTTCGGCCGGCTTACGCTTCGCGCGCCTTGGTTGGGGGAGAAGGCTCGCGCGAAACGGATTGGTTAGAAGGGCAGGAGGTGATCGAAGAGTTGCTGACCCCACCGCGGCTGCTGGATGTCGGTGATCTGGCCGCGGCCGCCATAGGCGATGCGGGCCTGTGCGATCTTCTGCGAGTCCAGCGTGTTGTCGGCTTCGATGTCCTCGGGCCGTACGATGCCGGCGACGATCAGTTCGCGCATTTCGAAGTTCACGCGCACCTCCTGCTTGCCTTCGATCACGAGGTTGCCGTTCTGAAGCACCTGCGTGACGACCGCGGCGACATTCGTTTGCAGAATTTCCTGCCGGTTGACGTTGCCCTTGCCTTCGCTGTTCGTCGTCGAATCCGTGGTCAGGAGGCGGTTCGGGATTCCCTGTTTCGTGAACGGGATCTTGGTCAGGCCGAACAGGTTGGTGATGCCGGAATCGTCGGCGGTGGTACGGTTGCGCTTGGTTTCGTTGTCGAGCTGCGCTTTGTCGGCGATCTTCACCTTGATCGTGAGAATGTCGCCGATCTGATGCGCGCGCTGATCCTTGAAGAAGGCGCGGCTGCCGTTACGCCAGAGCGAATTCGGCGAGTAGGCGACCGGCACCGGCTCCGGCATCGGCATCGAGACCGGACGATAGTTCGGCATCGAGGTCGGGTTGTTCACCGGCGAGAGCGGCGGCGCATGGGTGATGGTGGAAATCTTGTCGATTGCCGCGCAACCGCCGAGCAGACTTGCTGCAAGCGCAATCGCGCCGGCGCGGACGAGTACTTTTGACATGATCATTACTGCCTCTTTCAAACTCTATTCGCGCCTTAGCGGCTCTCGTTGACGGATGCGGTGGTAACCGGGCCGGCTTCGGTGACCGTCACGACGCCGGGGGCGGTGATGGTGGCCTGGACTTGCCGCTTGGATTGCGGATTGAGAACGGTGATCGTTTCGCCCTCCGCGCCGTTGCCCATGGCCTTGCCGCGCAAGGTGAGGGTGACCGCACGCGTCTTGAAGACGATGGTGACGGCGTCGTCGCGGCTGACGATCTGCGGCTTCATCAGGTCGGCGGCGCGCAACGTCTGGCCCGTGCGCAGGGCGCGGCGCGCAGCCATGTTGACGACGAATTCCGGCTTCGAGATCGCCTCCGAGACGACGTCGGCGCGCGGCAAACGTTCGACCACGATATCGCTTTCGCGAATGGGCTCGCCGCGCTGGATCGGACGCGCGAGCGTCACGACTTCCGCAGTTTCGACGAGCGTGCCGGTAAACCGGACGGGCGCACGGCGCAGCGTGATCGAGCCCGGGATGTCGATGACGGCTTCGAAGCGGTTGTTGCGCTGATCGACGGCGATGCTCACGACGCGCGGTGCGTCAGCAATGTCGGGTTCGACCTGCAATGCAGACATGTGCCGGTCGAAAGTGACCGACAGATCAGAGGCGTTGGCGATCTCGTAGCGCTTGGCTGCCGCTTCTGCGACGGCCCGCCCGAGATCGCTCAACGTCACGCTCCGGCTCGCACGAGAGACGAGCACTTCCGTGAGATCCCTTGTGTCCAGGATGAGAATTCCGTGCGCGCGGAGCGCTTCCATCACGCGATGGACCTGGATCGTGCCGTGTCCGCCCAGTTCGGGCGACTTGAAAACCGGCAGGTTCGCTTTGGCGCCGGCATTCTCGAGGATGTCGCCGATGCGGACGAGATCGCCGCTCACGACGGCTTCCGCCTTCAGCGTCGGTGCCGCGCTTTGTGCGCGTGCCGCAAGCGGGAGGATCGCGACGAGCGCAATGTGCGCGAGAGCGAAGAGTGCGATGCGTTTCATCTTGCTTCTCCGTTAGCGCAGCATGTTCGCGGTGGATTGGAGCATTTCGTCCGCCGCGGAGACGACTTTCGCGTTCATCGAATAGGCGCGCTGGGCGGCGATCAGATCCGAGATTTCGGTCACCGCGTTGACGTTCGCGGTTTCGAGTTGCCGTTGCAGCAGGTTGCCGGCGCCGTCGAAGA
>CAZFPR010000066.1:686-1386 GCA_964521045.1 uncultured Hyphomicrobiales bacterium | reverse complement strand
AGAAGGTCGAGCTGCACAAGCCGCTGTCCGCCAGCGGGACCTACACCGCCCAGGGCCGCACCGTCGGCGCCTATGACAAGGGCGAGGGCAAGGGCGCCGTCGGTGCCGGGGTTCGCGAGCTGCGGCGTGCCGCTCGAAGCCGTCTCGAGATAGAGGTTGTCGCCGATCGGCTGGAGGCCGTTCTTATTGACGAAACGCGAGAGCTGGATCTGCCCGAGCTCGGTCGGCTGCGTCTGTCCGAAGATCGTCACCGAGACCTGGCCGGACTGGTTGATGGTCACGCCGGTTGCGTTTGCGGGAATCGTAAGCTGCGGATCGAGCAGATAGCCTTCCGGCGTCACGATGCGTCCCTGATCGTCGCGTTCGAACGAGCCTGCGCGCGTGTAGGCGGTGCGGCCGTCCGGCAGCGTCACGCGGAAGAAGCCTTCGCCGCGGATCGCGAGATCGAGATCCTTCTCGGTCATCGAGATGTTGCCCTGGTTCATCACGCGCGGCGTGGACACCACCTTGACGCCGCCGCCGATGTCGAGGCCGGCGGGCAGGCGCGTGCCCTGATCCGATGTCGTCGTGCCGACCCGGCGCAGGTTCTGGTACATCAGGTCCTGGAACTCCGCCCGCTGCTTCTTGAAGCCGGTCGTGCGCATGTTCGCGATGTTGTTCGAAATGACTTCGACGTTCAGTTCCTGCGCCATCATGCCGG
>CAZFPR010000066.1:0-676 GCA_964521045.1 uncultured Hyphomicrobiales bacterium | reverse complement strand
CGACTATTAATTCCCATTCATTCGTGTGGTCACATCATGCCGGTGGCTGCGGTGTAAAGAGCGCGCATTGTCTATTCTCCTCTGTTCCGTCAGACCTCGGCGAGCCGTTCGATCGCCCTGCGGCGAAGCTCGTCGGTGCGCTGCTGCATGTTCGAAATGCTGGTGTAGGTGCGGGTAACCTCGAGCATGCGGTTCATCTCGCGAACCGCAGACACGTTCGATTTTTCAAGTGCGCCCTGCACGGCGCGCGTGGTTCCGGTGGCGGCCTGCGGCGTCAGCGATTGCGGTGCCATCCACAAGCCCTCGCCCTGCGCGCTGAGCTGCGCCGGGTTTGCGAAGGTCACGAGCCGGAGCTTGCCGCGTTCGCCGGTCTGGCCGGCAACGTCGGTTGCGGAAACGGTGCCGTCCGCCGCGATCGCAATGTTCGTGTCGGTTGGCTCCAAAGTGATCGGGCCGCCGGCGCCGAGCACAGCCTGGCCGTTGTTCGTGACCAGCTGCCCCTGCGGATTGAGATGGAAGTTGCCGGCGCGCGTGTAGCGTTCGCCGTTCGGCGTCTGGATTGTGAAGAAGCCGGGGCCGTCGATCGCGATATCGAGCGGCGCATTGGTCCGCTGCAACGGGCCCTGGCTGAAGTCCTGCAAGGTCGCGCGGTCCAGCACGAACGCGATGCGGCGGG
>CAZFPR010000065.1:2810-15439 GCA_964521045.1 uncultured Hyphomicrobiales bacterium | reverse complement strand
CCGCGCGACCGCCGGCCAGATGGGCATGTTGGCTACCGTAATCAACGCGCTCGCGCTCGAGCGTGCGATCGAAGCGGCCGGCGCGCCGGCCCGCGCTTTCTCCGCGCTCGATATGCCGACCGTGTGCCAGCCTTACGCGCGGCAGCCCGCGATCAAGGATCTCTCCGAGGGGCGTATCGTCGTGCTCGCAGGCGGAACCGGCAACCCGTACTTCACGACGGACACCGCTGCGGCGCTGCGCGCCGCCGAGCTGAGCTGTCAGGCGATCTTCAAGGCGACCGACGTGGACGGAATTTACGACGCTGACCCGCACAAGAACCCCAAGGCAAAGCGCTTCAAGACGCTGACCGCGAGCGAGGCTTTGTCGAGGAATCTCAAGGTCATGGACGCGGCGGCCTTCGCCCTTGCTAGAGACGCCAAGCTGCCGATAATCGTGTTTTCGATCAAAACCGCAGGCGCGATTTCTGCGGCGATCGCCGATCCTTCGCGCGGCACGATCGTTACGGCCTGATCGCAATCAATTCCGGCCCCTCGCGGCCTCAAGAACCGAGAGCAAGACCATGGCAGCGTTCGATATCGCAGACATCAAGCGCCGGATGACCGGCGCTTCCGGCGTTTTAAAAGGCGAGCTTTCCGGCCTGCGCACGGGCCGCGCGACGCCTTCGCTCGTGGAGCCGATCACGGTCGAAGCCTATGGTTCCAACATGCCGCTTTCACAGGTCGCGACCGTCGCCATTCCCGAGCCGCGGCTGATTTCGATTCAGGTCTGGGACAAGTCGGTGGTGAGCGCCGTCGAGAAAGCGATCCGCGACTCCAATCTCGGGCTTAATCCGAACACCGAAGGCCAGGTCATTCGTCTTCGCATCCCCGACCTCAACGAAGACCGCCGCAAGGAACTGGTGAAGGTCGCGCACAAATACGCGGAAGCCGCGAAGGTCGCGATCCGTCACGTGCGCCGCGACGGTATCGACCTTCTGAAAAAGTCCCAGAAGGACGGCCACGTTTCCGAGGACGACACCAAACGCCTCGAAACCGACGTGCAGAAAGCGACCGATGCGGCAATCGCCGAAGTCGATCAGATGCTTGCGCACAAGGAAAAGGAAATCCTGTCGGTCTGACGGGGAGCCCGGAATGCCGATGCCTGACGCCGCGCCATCCGAAGACGCCGGCGTAGCTGCGCCTCCGGTTCATGTCGCGATCATCATGGACGGCAACGGCCGCTGGGCGGCTGCGCGCGGTCTGCCGCGCCGCGAGGGTCACCGGCGCGGGGTCGAGGCGCTTCGCAACATCGTGAAGGCGGCGGGCGAACTCGGCATCCGGTATCTCACCATCTACAGCTTCAGCGCCGAGAACTGGTCGCGTCCCGCGGACGAAATCGAAGACCTGATGGGTCTTCTGAAGCGCTTCGTGCGCAACGATCTCGCCGACCTGCACAAGAACGACGTGCGTGTCCGGATCATCGGCGAGCGGAAAAACCTGAAGCCGGACATTCGCGCGCTGCTCGATGAGGCGGAAGAACTCACGGCAAACAACAAAGGGCCGACGCTCGTTGTCGCGTTCAATTACGGGGCGCAGCAGGAGATCGTGGAAGCCGCGCGAAAGCTCGCAGAACAGGTTGCACGCGGCGAACTTTCGCCCGATCAGATCGACGCCGGAAAGATCGCCGCCAATCTCCAGACCCACGATATTCCCGATCCCGAGTTGATCATCAGAACCAGCGGCGAGCAGCGGCTTTCGAATTTCCTCTTGTGGCAGGCGGCTTATTCCGAGTTCGTATTCGTGCCGACGCATTGGCCGGATTTCGACAAGGCCGCGCTCGAAGCAGCGATAGAAGAGTTCGGCAAACGCGAACGGCGCTTCGGCGGCTTGAGCGCGAAGGCGAGGGCGTAACGTGAGCGAGACAGCATCTTCCTCGATGGCGAGCGATCTGAAGCGCCGCGTGCCTTCGGCGATAGCGATGATCGTCCTCGCGCTCGCCGTGACCTGGTATGGCGGCCTGCCGTTCCTCCTGTTCTGGACGATTGCCGCGCTAATCGTCTGGTACGAATGGACGACTATCGTGCGCGCCGAACCGCGGACGAATGTGATGGCGGCCGGCGCGATCACGATTTCACTCGCGGCCATTCTGCTCGGATTCAATCTTCCGCTTGCGTCGTTTGGCGCCGTGCTGGCCGGCTCCGGAATCTGCGCCTTTCTGGCAAAGGGCAATCAGGAAGCGCGTGCATGGAGCGGCGGCGGGCTCTTGTACGCGGGTCTCGTCTTCGTTCCGGCCGTGATGCTGCGCGAAGATCCGAAGTTCGGCTTCACGGCGATCATCTGGCTTTATGCGGTGGTGTGGCTCACCGACATCGCGGCCTATTTCTTCGGCCGGTTCATCGGAGGGCCGAAGCTTGCCCCGGTCCTGAGCCCCAAGAAGACATGGTCGGGCGCGGCCGGCGGTACGCTGTTCGGCGTGCTCGGCGGAGTTGCCGCCGCGTCGGTTGCGAATGCACGTTTCGCGGTGATGTCGATCGTGATCGCGCTCGTCGTGTCGGTGGTCTCGCAGGCAGGCGATATTTTCGAATCTTTCGTGAAGCGCAAGTTCGGAAAGAAGGACGCGTCCGGAATCCTGCCCGGCCACGGCGGCGTGATGGATCGTATCGACGGATTTATTACAGCCGCAGCCATCGCGCTCCTGATAGGCCTTCTGCATGGCGGCGTGATCGCGCCTGCAACGGGCTTGCTGCAATGGTGACGACCGTCAGCATTCTTGGCGCGACCGGCTCGATCGGCGCGAGCACGCTCGATCTCGTTCGTAGCGGAAACTTTCGCGTGGTCGCGCTGAGCGCAAACCGCGATGTGCAGAAGCTTGCTGAGCTTGCGAGGGAGTTCGACGCGGATGTCGCAGCAATCTCCAATGAACAGCTCTATGGCGAATTGAAATCGGCGCTGGCAGGCACAAGGACAAAAGCGCTCGCGGGGCCGAGCGGCATGGCGGAAGCTGCGAGCGCGCAATCCGATATTTTGCTTTCGGCGATCGTCGGTGCCGCGGGCCTCGAGCCGACGATGGCCGGATTTGCGAAGGGCCGGAAAATTGCGCTCGCGAACAAGGAATGTCTCGTCACCGCAGGCGCGTTGTTCATGCGCGAGGCACAGGCGAAAGGTGCAATCGTTCTCCCGGTCGACTCCGAGCACAACGCAGTGTTTCAGGCCTTTGCCTGCGGAAAGCGGGATGCCGTCAGCAATGTCACGCTGACCGCGTCTGGCGGGCCGTTCCGCACCATGAGCCGCGAGCGTCTGGCCTATGTCACGCCCGAGGAAGCGGTGCGGCATCCAAACTGGTCGATGGGCGCAAAGATTTCCATCGACTCCGCGACGCTGATGAACAAGGGCCTCGAACTGATCGAGGCGCATTACCTGTTCGATCTCGCACCGTCGCAGCTCGATGTGCTGGTTCACCCGCAGTCGGTGGCGCACGCGCTGGTCGAATTTCACGACGGTTCTATCGTGGTGCAGATGGCGCATCCCGACATGCGGATTCCGATCGGGTTCTGCCTCGCCTGGCCGGAGCGGATGGAATGGAACGCCCCGAAGCTCGATCTGGCGAAACTGGGCGCGCTGCATTTCGAGGCGCCCGATTACGAGCGTTTTCCGGCGCTTCAACTCGCCCGGAATGCGCTCCTGCAAGGCGGCGCGGCACCCAACGTCATGAATGCTGCGAACGAGGTCGCGGTCGAGGCTTTCCGCAAGCGGGCACTGTCGTTTCCGGGAATTGCGGCGCTCGTCGAAGGGGTGCTTGAAATGGCCGAGAAAGAAGGCGTTATGCGCGAGCCCGGGACGGTTAACGACGCGCTCGGCGTTGACCATATCGCGAGAAGTTTTGCCGCGACCCTCTTGCCTCAATTCGCCGCAAAGGCATCCTAACCGGATAAGAGTTTAGAAAGGGCGGCGAGAAATGGAACTGTTGAGCGTATTGGGTGCCAAGGGCGGCTGGATCCTTGGTTACGTCATTCCGTTTCTATTCGTGCTGACCGTCGTCGTGTTCTTTCACGAGCTTGGGCACTTCTGGGTCGCGCGGCGCTGCGGCGTGAAGATCGACGCCTTCTCGGTGGGCTTCGGCCCCGAACTGTTCGGCTTCAACGACAGGCACGGAACGCGCTGGCGTTTCGCTGCCATTCCGCTCGGCGGCTATGTTCGTTTCCACGGCGACGATTCCGCGGCGAGCACGCCCGATCTCCAGAAACTCGAGAAGATGAGCGCGGCTGAGAAGCGCGTTTCCTTCTTCCATCAGCCGCTCCGGAATCGCGCGGCGATCGTCGCCGCGGGACCGATCGCGAATTTCATCCTTGCTGTCGTGATCTTCGCCGCCGTGGTCTTCGCCATCGGCCGCACCATGACGACGCCGGTGCTCGAAGTGGTGCGCGCGGGCAGCCCCGCGCAAGCCGCCGGTCTCGTGGCCGGCGACCGTGTCATCAGCATCAACGGCAAGGAAATCGACGGCTACGAAGACATCATCCGCGTGACCAGCCTGGCTGCGGGCGAGAAGCTCGCCTTCGTGGTCGAGCGCAAAGGCAAGGACGTCGCCGTCACCGTTACGCCGGCGCTCCGCGAGATCAAGGACAACTTCGGCTCCACGCATCGCATCGGCGACATCGGCACTTCGCGCTGGCCCGCACGCGCGAGCGCGATCCGTCCGGGCAGCGCTGCGATGGAAGCCGGCATGAAACCCGGCGACCTGATCGTCGCGATCGACGGCAAGCCGGTCGAAGCGTTCGAGGATCTGCCGCGCATCGTTTCGGCCGCACTCGGCAAGAAACTGGAAGTCACGGTTCAGCGCGGCACGCAGCGCCTCACGGTATTCGCGACCCCGAAGCCGCATCCGAACAATCCGAAGGCGGGTGTCCTCGGCATCGAGAACCCTGCGAAACCCGAAGACAGTTTCCGCAAGCGCTTCGGCGTGTTCGCCTCGATCGGTCTCGGCTTCTCCGAAACCTGGTTCGTGATCGAACGCACCATGGCCTATGTGGGCGGGATCATCGTCGGCAAGGAATCCATCGACCAGCTCGGCGGGCCGATCCGGATCGGGCAGGTGGCGGGCGAAGTCGCCGCGCAGAGCTTCTACGACCTCCTGCGCCTGACCGCGGTGCTCTCGGTCAGCATCGGGCTCCTGAACCTGTTTCCGATCCCGCTGCTCGACGGCGGTCACCTTCTGTTCTACGCCATCGAGGCGATGCGCGGGCGGCCACTCAGCGACAGGGCGCAGGAATACGGCTTCCGGATCGGGCTCGCTTTCGTGATGCTCCTGATGATCGTGGCGACCTGGAACGATATATTCTCGCTGTTCCTGCGCGCTCAGGCATCCTGATACCGTTCGGCCGGGTCCCGGTAATGGCCCGGTAACGCCCTCGCGGCCATATTTCGGCTCTGGTGGTGGGGTCCTCTCGCAGTCTCGTGCAGGGGTGAGTCAGTGGTATCTGAGTATGGGGCGTTGCGGGTCAATGGGTCGCGTGTCTGTTGGGCAACGCGGGCCGGAAAAGCCCGGCAAAAACTGCCCACTTCGTTTGCAAGCCTCTGGAAAGTCTGTAAAACCGGACGCGAGTGAAGGTCGATTCCGCCTGGGAACCTAGGCGGATGGGGGAGCGGTCTGTCCGACCGCTTTTTTGGAATTGCGGTTGATGGAATTCGGTGGGGTACGGGTCATTCGTAAGTTGGGCGTAGCGTTCGCGCTCGCCATGGCCCTCTTTTGTGGCGTTGCAGCAGTCTCGGTTGCCGCTTCGACGGCGGCGTCCGCGCAGACGGTTACTGCCGTTGATGTCGTCGGCAACCAGCGCGTCGATGCCGACACCATCCGCAGCTATGTGAGAATCCGTCCGGGCGAGCGCGCCGATGCGCAACGCATCGACGAAGCGCTCCGCACGCTCTACGCGATCGGTCTGTTTGAGGACGTGAATATCCGCATGTCGGGTTCGCGTCTCGTCGTCACCGTGCGCGAAGCGCAGGTCATCAACCGCGTCGTCTTCGAGGGCAACCGGAAGATCAAGGACGAGGTACTCAACGCTGAAATTCAGTCGAAGTCGCGCGGCGCGCTCTCGCGCTCGACCGTGCAGGCAGACGTTCAGCGCATCATCGAAGTCTATCGCCGCAGCGGCCGCTACAACGTCAGCGTCGAACCGCAGATCATCGATCGTCCGAACAACCGCGTCGATCTGATCTACAAGGTCGATGAAGGCGACAAGACGACGATCCGTACGATCAACTTCACCGGCAACAAGGTCTATTCCAGCGCGCGGCTGCGCGACGTGATCAACACGACGCAGGCGAACTGGCTGAGCTGGCTGCGCAGCACCGACGTCTACGATCCGGATCGCGTCAACGCCGACCAGGAACTGCTGCGCCGTTTCTACCTGAAGAACGGCTATGCGGACTTCCGCATTCTTTCGGCGACGGTCGATCTCGACCGCGAAAACAAGGGCTTCGTGCTGAACTTCGTCGTGGACGAAGGCCAGCAGTACCGTTACGGCAACGTCGACGTGCTCTCGAACGTGCGCGACCTCGACATTACCCGCGTCCGCGACCTGATCCGCGGCCGCTCGGGCGAAGTCTATAACGCCGAACTGGTCGAGAAGACCGTCGAACTGATCACCATCGAGCTTGCCAACCGCGGCTATGCTTTCGCGCAGGTGCGTCCGCGCGGCGACCGTGACTTCCAGGGCCGGCTCATCAACGTCATCTACGTTATCGACGAGGGTGCCCGCGTGTATGTCGAGCGGATCAATATCCGCTCCAACACCCGCACGCGCGAATACGTGGTGCGCCGCGAACTCGATATCGTCGAAGGCGACCCGTACAACCGCGTCATGGTCGACCGCGCCGAGCGCCGCCTGAAGAACCTCGGCTACTTCAAGAACGTGAAGATCACGAACGAGCCGGGCTCAGCGCCCGACCGCATCATCCTGAACGTCAACGTAGAGGAACAGCTCACCGGCGAATTCTCGGTCGCGGCTGGCTATTCGACCGCGGACGGTGTTCTCGGCGAATTCACCATCGGCGAACGCAACTTCCTCGGCCGCGGCCAGTATGTCCGCACCTCGTTGCAGTACGGCGAGCGCGTGAAGGGCATCGAGTTCTCCTTCACCGAGCCCTATTTCATGGACTACCGGCTCGCGGTCGGTTTCGACGTCTTCTACAGGAAGACCGAGCCGTCGGAGTTCGTGACTTACGGCGTCAACACGGTCGGCGGCACGATCCGCGCGAGCGCGCGCCTGAACGAGGAAATCACGGTTCAGGTGCGTTACAGCGCATTCGAACGCAGCCTCACTTCGGGCACCACCTTCGTCGCCTCGAACGCGATCCTGGAGTCGCTGACCTCGACCATTCTGACGTCGCAGATCGGCTATTCGCTGACCTATAACTCGCTCGACAACACCAAGGACCCGACGAACGGCTTGCACGCGTCGTTCTCACAGGACATCGCCGGTATCGGCGGCGATTCCAAGTACGTGAAGACCGCCGCGGAAGCGCGCATGTACAAACCGCTGACCGGCGACTTCGTGGTCATGGTGAAAGGTTCTGCGGGTCATGTCTTCGCGTGGGGCGACGACACGCTTCGCTTCCTCGACCACTTCAACAACGGTCATTCGCTCATTCGCGGTTTCGCGACCCAGGGCTTCGGCGCGCGGGATATCAACGGAAATCTGACCAACGGCTCCGCGAGCCTTGGCGGCACGACGTACTGGGCGGCGACCGCAGAGTTGCAGTTCCCGCTGTCGTTCATGCCGAAGGAAGTGGGCATCAAGACCGCGTTCTTCGTCGACGTCGGTTCGCTGTGGAACTATGACGGCAACCTCAATCCGCCGCTCGTAACGGCATCGACCTGCGGAACTGCCGTCTGTCTGTTCGATGACGCCTCGATCCGTGCTTCGGCCGGCGTAAGCTTGATCTGGCAGTCGCCCTTCGGACCTCTGCGTTTCGACCTTGCAACTCCGCTCCAGAAGTCCCCGTACGACCGCACGCAGGTCTTCCGCTTCGGTGGCGGCGCCAAGTTCTGATTTCCCGAGCCGGACCCGCCCGGGCCCGGCTCCGACGGTTTTCGCATGACCGATCCGATATTCTTTCGCTCCCGCGGGCCGCTTGCGCTTGCAGCCATCGGCGAACTTACCGGCGCTGTCGTGCCGGAAGACAAAGCCGGCAATACTGTCGTTGGCGCGGCGCCGCTCGACATCGCAGGTCCGGCGGATATCACCTTCTACGAAGATGCCGACTACGCGGAACAGCTGTCCATATCGGACGCCGGCGCATGTTTCGTTACCGAGAAACTCGCGTCGTCGGTGCCCGCTCACATCGTGCGCTTAGTCACGCCGAAGCCCTATGCCGCATTCGTGCGGACGGCACGCGCGCTGTTTGCCGACGATCTGCGCCCGCTTTCGATCGTCGGGACGCGCGGCATCGATCCTGAGGCGTCGGTACACGAGGATGCACGGCTCGAGGACGGCGTGATCGTCGATCCGGGCGCGGTGATCGGACCCGATGCCGAGATCGGCGCTGGCACCATCGTCTGTGCAAACGTCGTGATCGGACCCAATGTCCGGATCGGCCGCGATTGCAGCATCGGTCCCGGTGCCAGCATCACACATGCCTTGCTCGGCGATCGCGTCATCGTGCATGCCGGCGTTCGCATCGGTCAGGACGGCTTCGGTTACATTCCCGGCAAGGGACATCTCAAGGTGCCGCAGCTCGGGCGCGTCATCATCCAGGACGATGTCGAGATCGGCGCCGGAACGACGGTCGACCGCGGCGGCGGACGGGACACGATGATCGGCGAAGGCACCAAGATCGACAATCTGGTGCAGGTCGCGCACAACGTTTCCATCGGGCGGCATTGCATTATCGCGGGTCATGTCGGCCTGTCGGGCAGCGTGACGCTCGGCGACGGTGTGATGCTGGGCGGCAAGGTCGGAATTGCCGATCACCGCAAGATCGGCGACCGCGCGCAACTGATTGCGCTCTCCGGGGTCATGCATGATGTACCGGCGGGCGCACGCTGGGGCGGGGCGCCTGCCAAGCCTCTGCGCGAGTTCTTCCGCGAGCAGGTCGCGTTGCAGCGCCTCTCCGGAAAAGGTGGTAAGGACGAAGGCGATAAATCGGGCAAGTAAGTCTGCGGATTATTGGAATGAACGCCGAAAGCAAATCGAACATCATCGAACCGGCAGAGCTTCTGAAGCTGCTGCCGCATCGCTACCCGTTTCTGCTGGTGGACCGGATCATCGAGGTGAATGCCGACGACTCCTGCATCGGCATCAAGAACGTGACGTTCAACGAGCCGTTTTTTCCGGGGCACTTTCCAAACCGCCCCGTGATGCCGGGCGTGCTGATGATCGAGGCGATGGCGCAGACGGCGGGGGCGATCTGCTCGAAGCACGCGGGTCATGGCGGGAATCCGCCGAACGTGTTCTTCCTCACCGTGGACAAGGCGAAGTTCCGCAAGCCCGTCTTCCCCGGCGACACCATCGAATATCACATGAAGAAGATCCAGCAGCGCAAGACCATGTGGTGGTTCAAGGGCGAGGCCAAGGTACGCGGCACGACCGTGTGCGAGGCCGAAGTCGGCGCGATGATCCTGGAAGACTGAGCGTATACCTGTGGCCAAGATTGATCCGACCGCTCGAGTTGCAGACGGCGCGAAGCTCGGCGCCGACGTTTTTGTCGGCCCCTATTGCGTCATCGGTCCAGAAGTAACGATCGGCGACGGCAGTCAGCTCGTCTCGCATGTTTCAATTCAGGGCGTCACGCAGATCGGCGCAGGCGCGAAAATCCTGCCGTTCGCTTCGCTCGGCAGTCCGCCGCAATCGACACATTACAAAGGCGAGGCGTCGAGGCTTATCGTCGGCAAGAATTGCGACATTCGCGAAGGCGTTACCATGAACACCGGTACCGCGGGCGGACGGATGGAAACGCGTGTCGGCGACAATTGTATGTTGATGACCGGTGCGCATGTCGGCCACGACTGCATCGTCGGAAACAACGTGATTTTTGCGAACTGCGCGACGCTCGGCGGCCACGTGGAAATCGGCGATTTCACTTTCATCGGCGGCCTTGCCGCCGTGATTCAATTCGGAAAAGTTGGCGAGCAAACCATGATTGGCGGCTGCGCAGCAATCCGCCGCGATATTATTCCATTTGGTTTGACCGGCGAGACCGGAAAGCTGGACGGGCTAAATCTCATCGGTCTAAAGCGCCGGGGCTTCACCCGGACGGATGTTCATACGATACGCGAAGCCTATCAGGATCTTTTCTTCGGCAGCGGCACATTTGCGGTTCGTGTTGAGAACGTCGCTGCCGCATACGCCGATGTACCCGCAGTGCAGAAAATCATTTCGTTTATCCGCGCCGCGGGCAAGCGCGGTGTAAGTACGCCGGCCGCGCGCCAGCAGGAAGATTGAATTTGCCCGCGACCGGCGCATATCCGGGCGCGCCGCAGAATTCCGCGGACAAATCACCCATTGCGATCATCTGCGGCGGCGGAGCGTTTCCGGCGGCCGTCGCCGACGCGGTTACGAAGCGTGGACGTTCCGTGCATCTTTTCCTGCTCAAGGGCTATGCGGACCCCGCCCTTCAGCGATACCCGCACGAATGGATCAAGCTCGGCTCGGCTTCGAAATACATGAACGCGCGCCATAGTCACGGCGCGCGCGAGTTAGTTGTGATCGGCAGCGTCGTGCGTCCGCAGCTTTCGCAGATCGGCTTCGACTGGAAGTCGCTCTCGTATCTGCCGCAGATCGCGAAACTGTTTCTCGGCGGCGACAACAGCCTGCTCAGCGGCCTTGCAAGGATATTCGAGGAACACGGGCTGAAGTTGCGTGGAGCGCACGAATTCGCTCCGGAACTCCTGATGCCGGCGGGGCTGGCGACCAGGATCGAGCCGACAGATCGCGAGCGCGGCGATATCGAGATCGGGAGCAAGCTCCTGCATGCGCTCGACAGCTTCGATGTCGGACAGGCGGTCGTGGTCGCGGGAAAACGCATTGTCGCGATTGAAGGTGCGGAAGGCACTGCGGGCCTGCTCGCGCGGGTGGCCGAGATGCGCCGGAGCGACCGCCTTAAGCTTGCGGAGCGCGAGGGCGTACTGGTGAAACTGCCGAAACCTTCGCAGGATCGGCGTATCGATCTTCCGGCAATCGGGACCGACACGATCTTGCAGGCCAAGGAAGCAGGTCTTGCCGGTATCGCAGTCGAAGCGGGCGGTTCGCTCGTGCTCGACGCACAGCAGTTCGTCGAGACGGCTGATGCGGCCGGGCTGTTCGTGATTGCCTTGCCTGCGACCCCACTGGCTCCCGAATAATGGAAATCTATCTTACGGCCGCGGAAGCATCGGGCGACAAGCTCGGCGCGAGCCTGATGGTTGCGCTGAAGCGCAAGCATCCTTTCGTGAAGTTTTCCGGGGTCGGCGGCGATGCCATGGCCGCACAGGGACTGGCGAGCCAGTATCCCATGAGCGAGCTTGCGGCGTTCGGCTTTGCCGACGTGATCCGGAATTATTCCCGTATCAAGCGTCGCATCGATGAAACCGCGGATGCGATCGTTGCAGACAAGCCTGCTGCGGTCGTCCTGATCGACAGTTTCGGTTTCAGTTTTCAGGTGGCGAAGCGGGTGCGGGCGCGGGCGCCTGAAATTCCGATCATCAAATACGTGGCACCCCAGGTCTGGGTATGGCGGCAGGGACGTGCCCGCGCGATGCGTCCATTTTTCGATCATACCCTCGCGCTGTTTCCGTTCGAGCCGGAAATACACCGGACGCTCGGCGGGCCGCCATGCACGTATGTGGGCCATCCGCTGCTGGAAGAACTCGCGAAGTTGCGGCCGGGCCCCGACGACCTTGCGCGCAGGGAAAAGAAGCCGCCGGTTCTCGTGGTCATGCCAGGGAGCCGAAGGTCGGAACTGCGGTCGCTGATGGCGGCGTTCGGTGAGGCCGTATCGATACTTTCGGCATCTCATGGGCCGCTGGAAGTCGTACTTCCCACGCTGCCGTTTATCGAAGCTGAAGTTCGGGAAGCGGCGCGTTCGTGGCGGATTGCGCCGGAAGTCGTCGTCGCCGACGAGGCAAAATTCAAGGCCATGCGAAAGGCTCGAGTCGCCCTGGCTTCCTCCGGTACCGCAACGCTGGAACTGGCACTGGCGCAGGTTCCGCATGTCGGAGCTTACCGGGTTCGCTGGTGGGAAGCGGCGATTGCGCGTTTGCTGGTCAAGGTGAAGATGGCGCTCCTGCCGAATATCCTCTTGAACGAACGTATTGTAGCGGAGCTCTTGCAGCAGGATTGTACCGCTCAAAAAATAGCCGCTGCTGCGGCGCCGCTTTTCGAACGTGGTGACGCCCGCACCCGGCAGATCGATGCCTTCCAGCGGATCGACGCGGTGCTTGCAACCCCGGAACCTCCGAGCGAGCGGGCTGCGGCCATTGTGCTCGAAATCATTGCGAAAAGAGCCGCAAGATAGCGCTGGCATTTCGGCAATGACTGATTAACCATCTGGCCGCTAGAGTTCATAAGGATTCTTCTTGCTGGCAGATGCGCCGGCAGTCTGGGGATGCCCTTCTCATGAGAACCGGCCGCGCAGCGATCGCTGGCGTCTGCGGATACGTTCCGCCGGACGTACTG
>CAZFPR010000065.1:0-2800 GCA_964521045.1 uncultured Hyphomicrobiales bacterium | reverse complement strand
ACTGACGAACGCCGAGCTTGCTGAACTGGTCGACACCACGGACGAGTGGATCGTCGAACGCACCGGCATCAAGACGCGGCACGTTCTCAAAGGCGAAGGCCTGGGTACATCGCATATGGCGGCGAAGGCGGTGTTCGGCCTGCTCGAAAAGACGGGTACGTTACCGGCCGAGGTCGATCTTCTGATCTGCGCGACGACGACGCCTGACATGGTTTTCCCGTCAACGGCGAACCTCGTCTGCGATATGGTCGGCATCAAGGGGATCGCGAGTTTCGACATTCAGGCCGCGTGCTCGGGTTTCGTCTATGCCCTGACGATTGCGAAGCAGTTCATCGAGAACGGCACGGCGAAATGCGCGGTCGTTGTCGGCGCGGACAAGATGTCGTCCATCATCGATTACAAGGACCGCGCGACCTGCGTGCTGTTCGGCGACGGCGCGGGCGCAGTTCTGGTCCAGCGCTCGGAAAACGGCACCGGTATCATCGATACGGAACTCGGCTCAGACGGTTCGGGCTGGGTGCACCTGCATCAGAAAGCGGGCGGCAGCCGAATGCCGCCGACCAAAGAAACGGTCGATAAGCGCCTGCACTATGTGCACCAGGAAGGCGCACAGGTTTACAAGTTCGCCGTGCACAACATGGCAGAAGTTGTCCGCACGCTCATGGAGCGCAACGAACTGAACGGCGACGACATCGACTGGCTGGTTCCGCATCAGGCCAACCGCCGCATCATTCAGGCGACCGCGGAGCGAATGCAGCTCCCGATGGAGCGCGTGATGATGACGATCCACAAATATGGCAACACCACCGCGGCGACGATTCCGCTTTCGCTCTGGGATTACGAGAGCAGACTGAAGGAAGGCGATCGCCTGATGTTGGCTGCTTTCGGAGGCGGCTTCACCTGGGCGGGCGCCTATCTCAAATGGGCCTACGACGGCGCAACGAAAAAGGCGGCTTGAACAAGCCGCCTTTCGTATTTCTGGATTTCGCTACGCTTATTTTCTGCGTGAGATCGGCAGATAGTCGCGCCGCGGTGCGCCGGTGTAGAGCTGGCGCGGGCGGCCGATCTTCTGGCCCGGATCCTCGATCATTTCCTTCCACTGCGCGATCCAGCCGACCGTGCGGGCGAGCGCGAACAGCACCGTGAACATGGTAGTGGGGAAGCCCATCGCCTTCAGCGTGATGCCTGAATAGAAGTCGATGTTCGGGTAGAGCTTCTTCTCGATGAAGTACTCGTCCTGTAGGGCGACTTTTTCGAGCTCCATCGCGACGTCGAGGAGCGGGTCGTCCTTGATGCCGAGTTCGTTCAGCACCTCGTGGCAGGTCTTCTGCATGATCTTCGCGCGCGGATCGTAGTTTTTATAGACGCGATGACCGAAGCCCATGAGGCGGAACGGATCGTTCTTGTCCTTTGCGCGCCGCACGAACTCGGGGATCTTGTCGACGCTGCCGATTTCCGTGAGCATCTTGAGCGCGGCCTCGTTGGCGCCGCCATGCGCCGGTCCCCACAGACAGGCGATGCCGGCGGCGATACAGGCGAACGGATTGGCGCCCGAGGAGCCGGCAAGACGCACGGTCGAGGTCGAGGCATTCTGCTCGTGGTCGGCATGCAGAATGAAAATCCGGTCCATCGCGCGCGACAGCACCGGGTTCACTTTGTATTCCTCGGCGGGGACCGCGAAGCACATGCGCAGGAAGTTCGACGATAGGTCGAGATCGTTGCGCGGATAGATGAACGGCTGGCCGATCGAATACTTGAAGGCCATTGCGGCCAGCGTCGGCATCTTCGCGATCATACGGATCGACGCGATCATACGCTGGGTCGGATCCGAAATGTCAGTGCTGTCGTGATAGAAGGCGGAAAGCGCGCCGACCGAACCGACCATGACGGCCATCGGATGCGCGTCGCGGCGGAAGCCCTGGAAGAAGCGGTGCATCTGTTCGTGCACCATCGTGTGCCGGTTTACGCGGAAATCGAAATCCGCCTTCTGGGCTGCGGTCGGCAGTTCGCCGTACAGCAGCAGGTAGCACGTTTCGAGGTAATCGCCGCTTTCGGCGATCTGCTCGATCGGATAACCGCGGTAGAGCAGGACGCCTTCGTCGCCGTCGATATAAGTGATTTTGCTGTCGCAGCTTGCAGTCGAGGTGAAGCCGGGGTCGTAGGTGAACATCCCGGTCTGGCCATACAGCTTGCCGATATCGACAACCGAGGGGCCGATGGTGCCGGGCTTCACCGGCAGATCGAGTTTCTTATCGCCTACGGCAAGCGCAGCGGATTTGGCCGTGTTCTTGGCGTCCATCCGGATCTCCTATTTTTATTGCGGATTGGCTCCTGAGCCCTTGGGGCTGCGAGCCATGCCGGGGAACATGGGGGCCGGGCAGGCGACCCGGCCGATTTGTGCGAAACTAGACCCTCCGCTGCGCCGCGACAAGCGGAGCGAGTGACGGTATGTGCGTCGTTTATCGGCTTTTTACGCGGGTTTCTGTGCCTGATCGCGCAGCCGCGCGAGGCTCTCCTCTTTCCCGAGCACGCTCAGCACATCGAAGATGCCGGGAGAGGTGGATTTACCCGTTAGCGCTGCGCGCAGCGGTTGCGCGACGGCGCCGAGCTTCATGCCGAGCTTCTCGGCAAGCTCCCGAACCGCGGCCTCGGTGGTCTCGGCGGACCAGGGCTCGGCCTGTTCGAGCACGGGCACGGCTTTACGGAGAGTTTCGCGCCCGTCGGCCCCCAAGAGCGCTGCGGCTTTCTCGTCGATGTGCAGCGGCCGCTCGGCGAAGAGATAGCTCGCGCTCTCGATCAG
>CAZFPR010000064.1:13850-15518 GCA_964521045.1 uncultured Hyphomicrobiales bacterium | reverse complement strand
TGATCTTCTCAGCCCAGGCCGGCGTATAGGGCGCCATGTCGTCGTAAGACTTCGCGACATTCGGATCGCCGAAGCCGCGCTCGAGCCCGTAGTTCGCCACGAAAAGATCGAACACGGTCGCGGCCAGCGTCTCACCGTCTTTCAGTTGCACGCGCTTGGCAGGCACCTTGCGCATCAGCACATCCGGATGATCGGTGCCCTGGAAATGATCGTGTTCGCGATTGCCGAAATACGGAAAGCCGACATCGGCGAACTGATCCTTCGCCATCGCGAGCGAAAGCCGCAGGTTGGTGTCGCGGCCGTCGGAATCCTTCTCTTCGAGATTCCACTTGCCCTTCTCGCCCCAGCGGAAGCCTACCGAACCGCGCGGCACGACGATGCTCTCCGAGGTTTCGTCGAAAGCGACCGTCTTCCATTCCGGATTGTTCGTCTCGCCAAGGTTGTCCGCAAAATCCGACGCACGGATCAGCCGGTCGGGCACGAGCCGGCCGTTCTGCGAGACGAGTTTCACCAGCATCGGCATATCGGTGTACTGGCGGACATAGTCTTCGAAATATTTCGCCTGCCGGTCGAGATAGAATTCGCGCAGGATGACGTGACCCATCGCCATCGCGAGCGCGGCATCGGTGCCCTGCTTCACCGAAATCCAGAGATCGGCGAACTTCGACGCCTCCGAATAATCCGGACAGATCACAACACTCTTCGCGCCGCGATAACGCGCTTCAGTATAGAAGTGTGCGTCGGGCGTGCGCGTCTGCGGAACGTTCGAACCCCAGAGCAGCAGAAAGCCGGAATTGTACCAGTCAGCACTTTCCGGAACGTCGGTCTGCTCGCCCCAGGTTTGCGGCGAGGACGGCGGCAAGTCGCAATACCAATCGTAGAACGACATGCAGACGCCGCCGATCAGCGAAAGATATCGCGAGCCCGCGGCGTAAGACACCATCGACATCGCCGGGATCGGCGAGAAGCCGATAATGCGGTCGGGTCCATGTTTGCGGATCGTATAAGCGTTCGCCGCGGCGATGATCTCGGTAACTTCGTCCCATTTCCCGCGCACGAAGCCGCCGAGTCCGCGCTTGGACGTATAAGCCTCGCGCTTCTTCGGATCTTCGACGATCGAAGCCCATGCCGCGACCGGCGTACGCATCACGCGCGCTTCACGCCACAGACGCAACAGCCGCGAACGCACCAGCGGATATTTAACGCGATTGCCTGAATAGAGATACCAAGAGTAGCTCGCACCGCGCGAGCAGCCGCGCGGCTCGTGGTTCGGAAGATCAGGCCGCGTTCGCGGATAATCCGTCTGCTGCGTCTCCCACGTGACGATCCCGCCCTTAACGTAAATCTTCCACGAGCAGGAGCCGGTGCAGTTCGCACCGTGCGTCGAGCGCACGATCTTGTCGTGCTGCCAGCGCTTGCGGTAGCCGTCTTCCCAGCGGCGGTCTTCCGATGTCGTGATGCCGTGTCCGTCCGCGAAGGATTCGCCTGCGCGCCGAAAGAATGTCAACCGGTCGAGAAAATGACTCATTTCGAAGCTCCTGCGATTGCGAGCGAAGTCTTGGCGTTTCTTTCGACGTCATAGAGAAGCCCGCCGCGGCGCGTGTAGAAGAACCACGTGATCGCGATGCAGCTTGCGTAGAAGATGAGGAAGCCCCACAGCGCCGCTTC
>CAZFPR010000064.1:0-13840 GCA_964521045.1 uncultured Hyphomicrobiales bacterium | reverse complement strand
TTCGACGCCGCCGGTCATCGCAATCGAAGTGCCGTAGCTCTTCGGAATGAAGAAGGCGCCATAGGCCGCGATCGCCGAAGTGAAGCCGATGATCGCAGCCGACTCCATCTCGACCTGCTTGTTGCGGTCGGCCGCATTCGCGCGCGGCATCAGGCGCTGCAACTCCTTGCGCATGATCGCGGGGATCATCTGGAAGGTGGACGCGTTGCCGACGCCGCTCGCGAAGAACAGGAGCAGGAAGCTCCCGAAGAAGCCGGCGAAGGCGTGCGGCTGGTCCTTGATGCCGAGGAAGTAGAGCACCCCGCCGACACCGATTGCCATCGTCGCGAAGACCCAAAGCGTGACGCGCCCGCCGCCGAAGCGATCGGAAATCCACCCGGTTGCCGAGCGCGACACGGCGCCAACCAGCGGACCGAGGAAGGCGAGTTGCAGGGCGTCGACCGCCGGGAACTGCGTCTTCGTGAGCAGCGGAAACGCCGCCGAATAGCCGATGAAGGAACCGAAAGTACCAGTATAGAGCCAGCACATGACCCAATTGTGCTTGCGCTGGAAGATCACCGACTGCTCGGCGAAAGACGCGCGCATCGACGCGATGTCGTCCATGCCGAACCAGGCGGCGAAAGCGGAAGCCACGATGAACGGCACCCAGATGAAACCCGCGTTCTGCAGGAAGATCTTGGTGGTCTTGCCGGCTTCGGTCGCGGTTTGCGGATCGCCGCCGAGCCAGCCGAACACTCCGTAAACGATCACGAGCGGGATCACGAACTGCGCGACGCTGACGCCGAGATTGCCGAGACCGGCGTTGAGCGCGAGCGCGTTCCCCTTCTCCGACTTTGGGAAGAAGAAGCTGATGTTCGACATCGACGAAGCGAAGTTTCCGCCGCCGAAGCCGCATAGAAGCGCGAGACCGAGGAACACAAAATACGGCGTCTCCGGACTGCGCACGGCAAAGCCGATGCCGAGCGCCGGAATGATCAGCGACCAGGTCGCAAGCGTAGTCCACAGCCGCCCGCCGAAGATCGGCGGCATGAAAGAATAAAAGATGCGTAGCGTGGCACCCGAAAGCCCCGGCAGCGCCGCCAACCAGAACAGCTGATCGGTCGTAAACTTGAACCCGACCGCCGGAAGCTTGGCGACCACGATCGACCACACCATCCAGACCGCAAACGAAAGCAGGAGTGCCGGGATCGAAATCCAGAGATTGCGCCGCGCGATCGCCCTACCCGACTTCTTCCAGAACGAAGCGTCTTCCGGCTCCCAGTTCTCGATCAGCTTCGGGTTGGTGATCGCCGCATGCTTCGGCTGATGCACTTCCTGCAATTCTGCGAACTGCGGCAACGCTTTGCGTTGTGCGACCGGGACGCTGGTTTCCATGTGCCGGATGGCAGGATGCATCCAAAGCAGCGAACCCGCCGAAAGCACGAACATGAGCATGAAACAGCTCGTCCAGATGCCGGTGAGATCGTTCAACAGTCCGAACACGACCGGCAGCACGAAACCGCCGAGGCCGCCGATCATGCCGACGAGACCTCCGACCGCGCCTACGTTATTCGGGTAGTAGACCGGGATGTGCTTGAAGACCGCCGCCTTGCCGAGGCTCATGAAAAAGCCAAGGATGAAGACGAGAACGGTGAAGCCGATAAGACCGGTTGCGAGATTGAACGTCAGCGGACCGTGTGCCGTCGTGACCGTATAGGTCGTCGGCGGGTAGGACAGGATGAAAGCAACCGCGACGGAGACGAGGAACGTCCAGTACATGACGCGGCGCGCGCCGTAACGATCCGACAAATGCCCGCCATAGGCGCGGAAGATACTCGCCGGAACGGAATAAGCGGCGGCGAACATGCCGGCCGTTTTGATATCGAGATTGTAGACCCCGATCAGATAGCGCGGCAGCCAGAGCGAGAGCGCTACGAAAGCTCCGAAAACGAAGAAGTAGTAAAGCGAGAAGCGCCACACCTGAATGTTCTTGAGCGGCGCAAGCTCGAGCCAGGCACTCTTCGGCTTCTCGCCGCGCGCGCGCCGCGCTTTCAGAACGGGGTCGTCACTGGTCGTCAGCCAGAACACGATCCCCATGATCGCGATTCCAAGCGCCCATACCTGCGCGGTCGTCTGCCAGCCATAAGCGACGAGCACGAAGGGCGCGCAGAATTTGGTGACTGCGGCCCCCACATTGCCTGCGCCGAAAATGCCGAGCGCGATGCCCTGTTTCTCCGGCGGATACCAGCGCGACACGTAAGCGACGCCGACCGAGAACGAGCCGCCTGCGATGCCGACACCGAGCGCCGCAATCAGAAACTGCGGATAGGTGGTCGCCCAGGTCAGCAGGTAGGTCGCAACCGCCGCCGCAAGCATGGTCGCAGTGTAGACGATGCGGCCGCCGTATTGATCGGACCAGACGCCGAGAGCGATGCGAATGAGTGAGCCGGTCAGTATCGGCGTGCCGACCAGCAGCCCGAACTGCGTTTCGTTGAGATTGAGCTGCTGCTTGATGCTGATTCCGATGATCGCGAAGATCGTCCACACGGCGAAGCACACCGTGAATGCGATCGTCGATATCCAAAGCGCAGCGCCTTGGCCTTCCGGTGCAGTCTTTGTTCTTGATTGCATTCTATCCCCCGACGCATGGTCAGTGTTGGTGCGGGGATAGAGCGGGATGCGAGAGCGGATCGTATTGACGTGCGTCAACCACGTCAGGCGCAAAGACGTGAAACTTTCGGGCGGGTGCTAAAAACTCAGGTTTGAGCTATCCTTGTTCAGCTATCGAGTTGATCAATATCAATCAACAGACTGCCTTGGGACTAACGAACAAATGCGGGAATCGGATCTGGAAGCACTGCGTTCGCTGCATCTCTTCGAGAAAATGTCTGCCCGCCACCTTGAGCGGCTGACGCGTCCTGCTTCGCTGCAGCGCTATCCTCAGAACACGCTCCTGATTTCCGAGGGCGACAAGCCGGACTTTCTGCATGTCCTGATAGAAGGCTGCGTCGAGCTTTTTGCGTCGCACAATGGGCGCCACACGACGATCGACGTGATCCGGCCGACAACGACATTCATTCTGGCCGCCGTCATTCTCGACCAGCCCTATCTGAAATCGGCAAAGACACTCCTGGAATCGCGCGTGCTCCTGCTTCCCGCCGAAGCCGTCCGCGCGGTATTTCGCGAGGATTCGCATTTCGCCTATGCCGTTGTCGCCGAACTTTCGGAACGCTACCGCAGCGTTGTAAAACTTCTCAAGGATCAGAAGCTTCGCCTGACACCGGAACGGCTTGCAAACTGGCTTCTGAAAGCCTGCTCCGGCCAGGAGAGCGGAGCCATCACCCTGGATTTCGAAAAGAAGACGCTCGCGTCACTCCTCGGCACGACACCGGAGAATCTGTCGCGTGCACTTTCGCAGCTCGAAACCGTCGGCGTGATGACCGCCGGCCGCAAGATCACAATCAAGGATAAAGACATGCTCGTGACCTTTGCGAAGCCGTCGCCTTTGATCGACGACCCGGCCTGCTAGGCGAAAACGGGCTTTATACCGGTTTCATCCGGGTTGCCGGCTGTCGGCGAGCGGAGCGCGACATCGCAGCCGGCGCGGTTCCTGATCCATGAAAGCATCGCCTCTTCGTCGGCCGCACCGCACAGATCGGAAAAGCCGGCGGTAAATTTCAGCCAGACTTCCAGATTCCTGCGCGGAACGCCGACGACCGTAGGGATTTCCAGCGTTACAGCGTGAGCGATGACTTCTCGCAGGCCGCAGCCTTCGGCTTCGCTGCGCCCGAATTTGTTCACGATGAGCAGATCGCAACCCTCGCGCAGACGCCGCTCCATCAAGGCGGCGGCGGATGCTATTGCCTCGCGATCGAGGCGGCAGCCGCCCGCAGACTTTCCGCGATCCCGCGACAACTGAAATATCTCGCCGCTTCCAAGCTCCTCAAGCTCCATGTCGCATTTTTCGCGGTCGCGTATGAACGTATTGCGCTGCACGAGACCCATCACGTTCACCCGCTCTTCGCGGAGCGCGTAGCCGAGCCCGGAAAGCATTCGATCTGCAGCGATGCCGTCGTCGTAAACGACCGCCAAAAGACTTCGATCCCCTGCGTTTCGCATTCATGCCTCCTGCAACTTCTCCTTGTGCAGCAGATGACCGGAATCGTTTTGATCGAAATCAACGCATACGCCGGACGGCACGAGTACCGGGTGCATCATCTCGGTCCTATTTACCGGACGATGAGTCATGCTGCGATCCAAGAGCGTGCGCAAACGAAAGCAAACCGTCTCCATCCGGCACCTTGCCGTCGGACATGACTCGATCGATGCGGATCATGAAGCAATCGTCGAATGCTGTAACGAGATTGCAAACGCAACCTCATCCGCGTTGGAGTTTCAGCTGCATCGGCTTCGCGCGCTGCTCGCCGGCCATTTTCAGAACGAGGAGATGCTGCTCAGAAACGCCGGCAGCAACCTTTGCGGTTGTCATGTGCGCGACCACGAACTCTTTCTTCAGTTTTGCGACAGGGCGATCGAGGCGAACCGCGGCGGCCCGGCCAGTTCGCGAAAGCTTATCCTGCGCGAACTGCTGCCTGCGCTGCGGGAACATATCGCCTACCGCGACCAACTGATCGCCCTTCATCTCAACACCCTCGATACGCATCCGTCGCCTCCGGCCTGCACCCGCAAGCAATGAAGGCGCGATGAGCCCGGCGAGCGAAATCAGGATCGGAATACTGAACGCCTCGGACAGGGCGAGCGCTGGAATCTATGAAGACCTGAATGGACCGGCGATCGAGGAGTATCTCGGGAAAATCATCATCAGCCCATGGCGTGCGCTTCGGAAGGTTGTGCCGGATGGAGCGGAGAGCGTCAGCAGCCATCTCATCGATCTGGCGGATCGTGAGGACTGCGCTCTCATTCTCACCGCCGGAGGCACCGGCCCGGCGCCGCGCGACCAGACGCCGGAAGCGACCGAAGCCGTATGCGGGAAGATGTTGTACGGCTTTGGCGAACTGATGCGTTCAGTCAGCCTTCGGCAGGTACCGACCGCAATCCTGTCGCGGCAGACCGCGGGTATTCGCGGCAAGACCCTGATCGTCAATCTTCCGGGACGCCCGGCCTCGATCAGGGTTTGTCTCGACGCCGTATTTCCGGCGATCCCTTATTGTCTGGATCTGATCGGAAGACCGGGGCTGCAAACGAACCCGGCAACGTGCAAATCGTTTCGTCCCGGCGATGTTGCGGTATCTTGAGCTTGCCTGTTTGCGAAACGAGGAATGAATCGGAGAAACTGTGCCGACGGTCAGTTTGTATATTTCTGAAAGCAGACCGTGCAATAATTATTGAGATTCGGATACATTTCGAAAAGTTTGGTGGGCGCACCAGGGCTCGAACCTGGGACCCGCTGATTAAGAGTCTCGTCGCTTGCAAATAAAATCAAGCACTTAGCTGTAAACTCCGCTCATTCACGCTCAAGCAAATCAATGCGTTACGCACAAAATGTAAACTGAGCGCGCAAAGCCTATTGCTCGCTATCTATCTCACAAGCTCACGTCCCAAGACATTCTCTCACAACGCTTGGTCCAAAAAAAAGCCAAGTCAGGTCACAGCTTGCCGCCGGCCGTTCCAGGACCGGGCGCCTGATCATCGACGGCTGGCCGATCATCAGCGCAATCGCCTTCTTCCCGGTGATCGCCGCTTTGTCCTTCTCCAGCAATTTACGAAACCTCGCGCCCGCGCGATTGAGCAGCGACTCCCAACCAGCTTTTGTCGCCCAGCCTTCAAGTTTTTCTTGTCGATCACGCTCGCCTTGTAGTCATGGAATTCATAGCCCACGCCCCGCTTGTCGACAAAGGCGCGCGCTTTCTTCATGGTGTCGCAGTTCTTGATGTCGTGGATCGTGATTGCCATTTTCGCTTCATAGTCTGACAATGTGTTAACGAAAAGCAGCGCAACGACACGTGGACGCCCAGATGTCGCTATCGGATTTAGCCAATCTTTCCCAGATCGTCGGAGCGCTCGCGGTTGTCGCCTCGCTCATCTTCGTCGGCCTCGAGGTCAGACACAACACCACAACGGCAAGAGCGGCGACGCTGCAGTCGAATTCCGCGTATTGGCAGGAGTTCTTTGCCATGATCGGCGACCCGAAATACGGGAAAAGCTATGCCAAGGGCGCTGCGGGCAAAGACGAATTGACCGGCGAAGAGTTCGGTCAGTTTTTCTTCATGTGCCGGGCGGTTTTCATGGGGTGCGAAAATCAGCATTATCAATTTCGCCAGGGCCTGATCGACACAGATGCCTATCGCGGATATGAGGCGACGATCAGAGAACAGATCGCCGCGCTTCCGGGTGTGCGCGCTATGTGGTCGCTCGTTCGACACACCTACGGCCGCGACTTTCAGCAGTTCTTCGACAAGCAGGTTGCAAGTGCGTCGATGAATAAGACGAACTCCATGCTGGAGAAATGGAAAAGCGCCCTTGCCGCGCAGCGAACGGTTGGTAGCGATTAGGTCTGATGCCGGTATATTTGCCTCAAGCTTGGGCGTCATCTGCCACAAATGAAGTAGTCCTACCTGAGACATGTTTTTCACGCAGGAGCTTGAGATCGATCCAAGGAAGTGATGTAACGCCATGGGCGACGCTGCAGACAACTCACAGCACAGACGAAACGGTACGGCCCGCCAGCGGCGGCTCTTCTATTGGATTGCCGGCATCCTCGTGCTTCTAGTCGTCGCCGGTGCCGCTGCAGGACCCATGATGAGCCGCGTCGAACAACCCGAATACAAGATTGAGGCATCGGAAGATGCCATCGAGATCCGCTCCTACGGCCCGACGATCGCCGCTGAGGCTATCGTTGAGGGAGAGCGCAAGGCGGCCATCAACGAAGGCTTCCGGCTGATTGCGGCTTACATCTTCGGCGCCAACAAACCGAACACCAAGATCGACATGACGGCCCCTGTTCTGCAGCAGAAGCAGACGATAACCATGACAGCCCCTGTTACTCAGCAAGGTTCAGGCGCTACTTGGACCGTGCGTTTCATCATGCCAAAATCCTGGACGATCGAGACGCTTCCGACCCCTACCGATGCGCGCGTCAGCTTGAGGCCGATCCCGGCACGCCGCTTCGTTGCGATCAGCTTCTCGGGGCTCGCAACCAATGAGGCAATCGAGAAGCGGACTGACGAATTGCGCCGCTTCGCGACCGACCGCAAGCTCACCACGAAAGGCGAGCCCCTGCTGGCTTTTTACAATCCCCCTTGGACGTTGCCGTTCTTCCGTCGCAATGAGGTTATGCTTGAGCTGGCCGGCTGAACCGGATGGTTCGTGCCACTAGCGGGGATCTGCTTATCGGACGAACATCCGCTTTCATCTATCTTTGATGACCGGCGTGGCGACACGCTTGCGGTCCGGATCCAAGTAGCTCAACCTTTCGGTGGAAAACCGTTCTTCGCCCAGCCACTGGCGCGTCACCTGCGCGAGTCGCTGGCCGTATCTTTCTGCGGTCTCCCGGTCGCCAGCAGAGGGGCTTAGGTCCGGTCCCTGATCGCCGTTGCTTTGACCCATTGCACCAATCCACGCTCCCATCCTGTTGATGTCGTCAACGGTACCGGTGGATCGATTGTTGCCTGGAAAGTCCGCCACTCCCACCCAGATCATGCCGTGCTGGTAGGCAGTCAGCGAGAGCTGAACGAGCGTTGATAGCTTGTCCCCGTTCTGAGATCCGGAGTTCGTGAAGCCGCCAGCAATCTTGTCCCTCCAGCACTGTTGCAGCCAGTCGGGATTGAAGCTTGTGTCAAGGAATGCCTTCATGATGGCCGACACCCCACCCATAAAGGCTGGGCGGCCGAAAACGATCGCATCTGCGGCCCTTATCTTCGACATCACGCGTTCGTCAGACCAGCGCCCCTTCTCTACCTGCTCGCCCGAAATCTCGAAACCCTCTGCGGTCGCACCAGCCACACGATTCGCGCCGCCGGCGATGTGCTGTGCGAGCACGCGTGTATGCCCTTTTCCGAGTGCACGACGATTGCCAATCTTGCCATTAAGTCTCCTGGATATCCTTAAACTGACTCCACCGAATCTCTTCTTCGGCATCTAACAAGCTCCTTTCCCAAGACATTCTCTAACAACGCTTGGTCCAAAAAAGCCAGGTCAGGTCACCCCTAGATCACTTATTACCTATCTTTGATGTTCGCGGCTCCTCCGTCTTGGTAACGGGTCGACGTGAACTTCAGATAGACATTGTTACATCTCTCCAGCCCGAGTCTTAGTCTAGGTCAAGATTATTGCGAGTTCGTCGCCCCACTTTCGTTCAAGATCAGTTCGCCGTTAGCCGCTTATTTAGAATCCTCTATTTTGATCGCCTGGTCCTAAAGCCTACCAAAATCCACAATACTAAATACATTGCGATTGCAGCGATAACAGGCACCGCCAATGAGCGAAAAGCGAGGGCGGTATAGTAGTGAGCTGGATCAACCAGTTCGAACTGGCACCAAAGCGCTCGTACCTCTAGGGCGGTTTTCACGCCACAGGCCAAGTCGCTGTTCCAGAGAACCAATCCGATCCATAGCGCAGACACAACGAGCCACAGCCTAAAGAATCCTCTGCCCAACTTCATATACGTCCCCTAAGCGCTGGCCTGACGGATATTTTGTACCAGCGCGATAGAGAGACTATTGCATTTGTGCGACCTGATCCAGCGTGACCTGCTCCCCAACTTGCCCTCGTTCATAAGGAGAGTCTGTTCCGGTTATGCTCCAATGTGGGGCGTGCTGCGAACTCGGTTGGTGTAAGTCCATTCAGGCTCGTGTGCGGTCGGTTGGTGTTGTAGTCGATCCTCCATTCCTCGATGATGATCCGCGCTTCCTTGAGGGTCGTGAACAGATGCTCGTTGAGGCATTCGTCACGCAGGCGGCCGTTGAAGCTCTCGACAAATCCATTTTGCATCGGCTTGCCCGGAGCAATGTAGTGCCATTCGACGTTGCGTTCCTCCTGCCACTGCAGGGTTGCGTTTGATGTCAGCTCTGTCCCGTTGTCACTGACAAGCATGCAGGGATAGCCGCGCATTCCGGCAATGCGGTCAAGCTCTCGCACCACACGGGGACCGGTCATTGACGTGTCCACGACGAGACCCAGGCATTCCCGGGTAAAGTCATCGACCAGCGTGAGGATGCGGAAGCGCCGGCCATCGGGAAGCGTGTCCATGACGAAGTCGATTGACCAGCGCAGATTGCGGCCCTGGGCAAACGCCATTGGCGCCCGCGTGCCAAGAGCCCGCTTGCGACCGCCACGTTTATGCACAGTCAGGCGCTCTTCCTTGTAAAGACGATAGAGCTTCTTGTGATTAAGCCTGATCCCCTGGCGAGCCAGGAGAAGCCCAAGACGTCGATAACCAAAGCGGCGACGTTGCGATGCAAGCTCCCGCAGCTTCGCCCGGATGTCACCATCGTCCGGTCGCCTGGAAGCGTAGCGATAGGTCTTCGGATGCAGGCCAACGAGCCCGCAAGCCCGCCGCTGCGAGTAACTCTTCTCCCGAACCGCCCAAGTCACAGCACGTCTCCGCAAGCTGGGCGTCAGAAGTTTTTTCCAAGCATCTCCTTCAGCGTCGCAGCATCCAGCATCGATTCTGCCAGCAGCCGCTTCAACCGACGGTTCTCTTCCTCCAGAGCCTTCAGCTTGCGGGCGTCCGAGATCTCCATCCCGCCGTACCTGGATCGCCACTTGTAGAAGGTCGGCTCGCTGACACCGTACTTCCAGCACAGCTCGGCCGCCGACAATCCAGCCGCATGCTCCTTCAATACTCCGATGATCTGTTCTTAAGTAAGTCTGCTCTTGCGCAGGTCCGTCTCCAGTAGGAACGGACTCTACCCAAAATCGGGGGCGTTTAAGTGGAGCAGGTCACCTCGATGCAATACTCTTGGTATTGCTCCCCATCTCTTCAATTGAGTTCTCAGACTGAACAGTTTACGGGTTACAAGACGCACAATACATCTGCTGCACTGTAGATTCGCCGTCCAAACGAAAGCGCTTTTCCCGATAAGTGCATTTAGCGCAACCCCAGACTTCGAACATTACGGCTTGTGTCGACAATCCACAGAACTCACAGGGTAACCCACTCTCTACATCGACAATGCCCCATCCGACTTCAAGGCATTCTGGACAGAATGAGTTTAAGCGATCAGCCAGTTTCTCTGCGCACCTCGCAATTGTCCTCATGCGCGTCGGATTGAAGTTCGCACGCATATCGGTTTGAAGAAGCGCTTGGCCATCGGTAGAAACGTTTGCGCAACGTCGAATAAGTCCACCAAGTATTGTTCGCTCGCGAATTCCTTTAAAAACTGGTCTGCCGTCGGAAGATTCATTGGGGCTGACGACGATGGAATGTTCAGGAAACTTCGCCACACGGAGAAATTCGGAGACGTCTTCTTCTGGTGCAATTGGCACGTTGAAATAGTTTGTGTCATCCGATGAAATAATCTCATGTACAACTATTCCGCGTTCATCATCAACGAGAGCAATAAGCTCTCTACTAATTGCCATAAATGGGATCAGTGGATGCGAGCCGAAGCTTCCTTCCGATGCGATTCCTAAAGGGCAGCCAGATCGTTTCATTCCCAACCGCGCCTTTTCTACGGCCGTCTCAAGCATGTTATTTTCTCGTGCAATCTCTCGGGTAAACGTACCCAGTAGATCAGTGTTTATTCCCGCGTTGACCTCTACTTTAATTCCCAGCTTATTTCGAAGGGGAGAAGCAATCGCTACCCCCTTTCCGTGCATTGTGGTGAGCACAGCCATTTTTCCTTGATACTTGTGCGCACTACCCGCGAGCATCAGAAGTGATCCCGACGAATAACTTGCACATCGCTGATCAGCGCAATTCCAATCTGCGCACGGATAATCTTCCCAACATCAAACATAAGCGCGTCTAGTTCAGTCGCATCTAGCACACATACAACGCAATTCATGCGTCCTGCGTCACCAACTACTCCAGAGGAATCCCACTGCCCTTCGTGTCCGCTGCCGGCCAATACAGGAAACACTGTATATCCGATAATTTTTCTCTTCTCGAACGCGCGTATGACATTCTTGAGAGCGGGAGCCTCAATAATCAGCTCAATCTTTTTTTTTGGAAACGTTTGCACGATTTCACTCATGGATGATTTTCTGCGCTAACCACATGTAGAGAGGGATTCCGATCAACAGATTGAACGGGAACGTCAGACCCAAGGAAAGCGTAAGGCCTATCGCGGGGTTCGCCTGTGGCATGGCCAGACGAAGCGCTGCGGGGACAGCTATATAAGACGCGGAAGCAGCCAAAGTCATGAACAGTGCGGTCCCGCCGGCTGACAATCCGATGACATAGGAAATAAGTGCTGCAGCCGTTGCTCCTATCAGGGGCATCAAGAAAGCAAACAGCCCCACCTGTGCAGTCAGATATTTGCGTCCTTGCTCAAGTCCCCTGCCGACAAGGATGCCGATGTCGAGCAAAAAGAGGCACAACAATCCCGGAAATAAATCCAGCACAAACGGCTTCAACGCGACGGCCCCCCGCTGACCGGTAATCACCCCGATCAGTAGTGCGCCTATCAAGATCACGACCGATCCATTGAGAAACGAATGCCGCCAAAGTTCCGTCTCGTCCGAAACAACTTCTTTTGACGTGCGTTGCGCGATTAGGAGAGCCGCAAGTATTGCGGGTGTCTCCATCGCAGCGGCGACGCCAACCATGAAGCCTTCATAGGGTATCGACTGTCGGCCTAGAGCGCTCGTTGCGGCAATGAAGGTAACGATCGAGATCGAACCATAGTGAGCCGATACTGCCGCGGCATCGAGAGGACGGAAGTTTGAGGCCACTCGCAGAAGCCCGAAAGCCGCAAACGGCATCAGGAACGACAGTGAAGCACCCGCGGCAAGTGCCAGCACCAGACGCGAATCGATACCGTAGTGCGCGATCTCAGTGCCGCCGCGGAATCCGATGGAGAACAGGAGTGAAAGCGCCAAAAACTTTGCAACTGATTCCGGTATCGAGAGATCAGAACGCAATAGAGACGCAATGAGCCCGAGACCAAAGAACAGGATCGCCGGCGAAAGTAGATTTTGTAGCGCTGGCTCGAAGAATGACAATGGGCACCTGTAACGCTAAGCGCGCCGGTGTAACGACTGCAGCATTCAATTGGAAATTGAATGTAGCAATCCGTACCATTTAGAACTTCAATGCACTGCTCTTCTGCACCTAGGATCCGTAAGAGGCGCAATCGGCGTTTGCATTTCAAGAGTGCGGCGTGGGCGAAACCTCTAAGGCATGAATGATCACTTCCGAAAGCAACTGCGCGGCTCGCGAAATGCTGACCGGAGCCAGCTACAGCCTCCGGAAGGACTGGAGAGCCATATAAGTTATCCAGCCCGAAGAGCTGTATGGACGTCAATCCTAGAATGGAATTGCTTCTTCGGGAACAATAGCATGAAGCCTTGTTTCTAGCATTGTTTACCAATTACTGCGGTAATTCGGCTCAGTGAGAAAGGAATATCGGTATAGGCGGCTGCGCGATCATGCTCTTCGTTGCGCCACCCAAAACAAAGTCCCGAATGCGGGAGTGCCCAAAAGCTCCCATAACGAGCAGATCAGCGTTTTTTGACTCGACTGAATTTCTCAGGACGTCGCCGATGCTCCGGCCGCCAGCATCTACAGTTTCCAAAACAGCTTCGATGCCATGGCATTGCAGATGTTTCTGCAACTCGCTGCCCAAGTGATCTGAATCGAGGTTTTTTTCATTGGTGACAATCAGAATAGATGTCTTCTTGGCCTGCCTTAGGATTGGAAGCGCGTCAGCGACAGCTCTCGCCGCCGGCCGGCTGAAATCCCAAGCAATCAGCACCGCGTTAAGCGGGAAACTGCGTTTCTTGGTGTGTGGCATCACCAACGTAGGGCGACCCGAGCCAAAAATTACGGATTCCGCATACCATTGATCGTGCAATCCTTCTTCCGGTACTGGCACGATAGAAAGATCTTTCGTTCGAGCATATTGAGTGAGCAAATTAGGTACTTCGGTAACCAGACAGTGCTCTAGTATCCGCTCCTGAAACACGCCACGTTTCCGGGCTGTCTCTTCAAATACCCTTAGAAGTGCCTCAGCCTGTTGAGCACTTTTCTGTGTTACGGCCGCCGCCATCGTCGAGAACCCCAACAAGGTATCGGCTAAAACATGACCGGGAGCGCGAACTTCAATGGCGCAGGCGATTGCCGAAATTCTAGCATTGAAGGTAGCAGCAAAGTCTGTGCCTTGATCGATCGCAACAAAGGGTGTCGGATCTGGGTAAGTTGATAGTGCAATTAAGACGTCTTTGAACGGCATCGACGGTCTCACAGGTTTTTGGCGGGAACGTGGGGAATTGCTATGCGAGCCCGCAGTATCTTCATTTCTGTGTATCGACTGAAGTAGCGAATTGAAAATTGATTGTAGCAATCCGTGCCATTGAGAACTTCAATGCACTGCTCGTCGGCTACTCTGGTACGCAAGAGGTGTAATCGGCGTCTGAATTTTAAGAGTGCCGCGTGGGCGAAACCTCTAAGGCATGAATGATCACTTCCGAAAGCAACTGCGTCGCCCGCGAAGCGCTGCCGGGTGCTTGGTATAGGGCGATTTCAGCGTCAGGTAGTATCGGCAACCCGTGGTGCGTATCCATCAAGACAAACCCCTCAGGAACCATGTCTTTCGACAGGATCGTGACGCCTAGACCGGCGCGAACCGCAGCCAGAAGTCCTTCGCTACTTGGACTCGTAAAAGCAATTCGCCACGGCCGTTTGACGTTTTCCAATGCTGCCAAAGCGCGCTTTCGATAAATATCTGGAGCAGGCGCC
>CAZFPR010000063.1:0-15521 GCA_964521045.1 uncultured Hyphomicrobiales bacterium | reverse complement strand
ACATCTATTACATTCTGCTGCCCGATGTTGCGGAGCGGACGCGGGTAATCCGCGAGCTCGCCGCGCGCGGCATCAACGCCGTGTTTCATTACGTCCCGCTGCACGATTCGCCCGCCGGGAAAAAATACACGCGCGCCCACGGATCGCTCTCCGTCACCCCCGAGATGCACTCCCGGCTGCTCCTGATTCCGCTATGGACCGGCATCGGGGATCAGGTGGAAACCGTCGCGGAAGCCGTGCGCGACATCGTCCGCCGCGCGTGACCGGAAAGCGCTAGAGCGGCTTTCGCGCGACCACAATTCTGGAACCGCCCGCCGGCAGCGGCAGCCCGAGCAAACTCAGCGTTACTTCCGCCTGCAACGCACCGCGCAGGATCGCGTTCAGCGCGGGTGGCAGATTGAACTCCGGGTTCTGTTCACCGCTTGCGATCGGCGCCCGGTTGCGTGACATGAGCCGGCTTGCCGCCATCAGCGGCAGCAGGAACGACGTGTAGGAATTCGAAAACAGGACTTCGAAACCGGCGCGGCGCACCTTCTCCTGCAACTCGTTCCTGCGGTAGCGGCGCTGGTGGAGCGCGATTTCATCTTCGCGCGACCACAGGAACGGATGCTGCGGAACCGCGAGTAGCGCACCGCCGCCGGGTTTCAGCGCGCTGAAGATTTCGGCGAGCGCCTTCTCGTCGTCCGGGATGTGCTCGAGCACGTCGAAGGCGCCGACGACATCGAAGGCGTTGCGCGCCGGAATTTGCGTCGCGTCCATCTGCACGAATTCGGCGGAGCTGCCGGCGCGCTGCCGCGCATAAGCGAGACCGGCCGGATGAAGCTCGGACCCGACGATACGGGACCAGTCTTTCGATTTCGCGACGGCGGAGATCACGAACCCGGTGCCGCAGCCTACCTCGAGAAAATCCCTCGATCCGGGAAAATATTTCCCGATGAGGGAAATCAAAAGCCGGTTGCGCGGCTCGAACCAGAAATGGCCCGCTTCCCGGCCCGCCAGCGGTTCAAAACCCAAAGGATTCATGCCGACTTCGGTGTCGGCAAGCGCGGGCGCGAACATCGGAATGTCGTCGCGAGATTCGACACGATGTCCGCACGAGCTGCAACGCCAGGAAACCGGCCAGATTTTTTCCGCGGCTCCGATCGTCTCGGCAGCACCGCATTGCGGACAGAGGCGCTCTGCGGTGTTCATGCCGAGAGGAATACGATCAGGACGCCGAGCGCGATGACGAAAAGTCCCGCGAGCCGCAACGCGGAAAGATTCTCGCCAAGAAATAGCGCCGCCGCGAGTGGAACCGCGACAAAGACGAGCGCAAGCGCAGGCTGCGCGACGCTGAGACTGAGATGCCGCAGCGACAAGACGTAAAGCCCCATGCCCAATACTGTCGCGACAGCGGCCGTCCAGATCAGCTGGTCCGCAATAAGCCGGAGCAGCAAATTCACAGAGCTTACGCTTTGATCGACGCCGCCCAGTGCGCCGACCCTGCTCTTCACGATGACGTTCGAGTAGGTGACGAGAACGATGGCTGCGAGCAATTGTAAAACTGGTGTCATGTCCGGACCATCAGCGCCTGTAAATTTCCTGAACGATCGATCGTGGCCGGTCTTTCACCTCGTCCAGGATCAGCTTGATATAGAGTCCTAGCACGCCGGTGAAGAACGCATTCACGCTCGAGAAGAATACGATAGCGGCGATGATCGACGTCCAGCCGTCCTGCACCGGCCCGAACAGCGCACGAACGATCACGAACGCACCGAATAAAAATCCGGACAGCGATAAAATGGTACTGAGCCAGAACACCAGAAAAAGAGGCCGCGCAGTGAAGCTCGTAACAGCCAGCATCAACAACGAAATCCGCCTGCGGAATGAGTACGTCGTTCGCTTTCTGCTTCCCTTCTCGAACTCGTACAGCGACCGCTTGTAACCCGTCAGCAATCCCAACGGCACGAATACGGGATTGCGATCCCGAAACAGCAGGAATGACTTGAGATACCTTCTTGTCATCAGCTGCATCGTCGATACGTTTCGAGGCAGATTGACCTCGGACAGCTTGCTGAAAATCCAGTAGAACAGCCGGCCCGTCAGCCTTTCGATCCGCCCGCCCTTTCGCACTTTCTGGATGCTCAACACGACGTCGGTGTTCTCGGCTTTCATCAAGTCGTACATGGTCTTGATGTTTTCCGGCTCTTCTTCGAGATCGCTGTCGATAACGAAGATGATGTCGCCGCGGGATACTTCGAGACCGGCGATCAACGCCTTGTGGTGGCCGAAGTTTCTGCTCAGCTGGACCAGCACAATCCGCGGGTCGCGATCGACCGCTTCGCGCACAATTTCAGCGGCGCGATCCGGCGAGCCGTCATCGACCACGATCAATTCGACTTTTTCGTCTATCGCAGACGCAGCCGCCAGGGCACGGCGCAGAAACTCCGAGATACAATCTTCGGATCGAAAAGCCGTAGTGACGATACTCAGCTTGGGAGTGTCGCCGCGCTCTGCCGGCGGATGGTCAGTTTGATTCATAGCGCGCTTCGCAATTCGCTAAATTCGTAAGGATGGTTGGCCACAACGTTGATACTCCGCAGCCTTTCGCTTAGATGTCTCCAGCTTCGCGGATTTACCGCTGCAAGTAACCTTGTATCCGGCTTCTCCTGTCTGAAAACATCCAGCGACAGAAGCGGCTTTCCGCGATATTCGGCCTTCTGTGCATTGTCTACCACGAAACATTCAGCTGCGCTGACAATCCCCGGACAGTATGCGCTTAACAGGTCCGCATATTCGCCTGTTCCGAAAATGGCGTATTGATCGGCGCCGATCTGATTTCGAACGCCCTGCTCGAGCGCGGCCCATCCTCCCAGATACCGGCCGCGCGCCTCCGAAAGCTCCTGAAACGAAGCCGCCGAGTGAGCGCCTGGCTCCGCTGCAGAACCCTCCAGCGCAAGCACAAAAAGCTGGAAGCCTGCATGTGCGTTCTCCAAGGCAGCGGAGTGCAGCACCTTGAGACCCGCCTGACTTGCCGCGCGCTCGAAAGACGTTCCGGTGAACGACGATACATGGTCGTAAAAGAGCAGCTCCGAGTGCGGGTAGTTTCCGTCAGGACAGACAACCAGAATAGTGCCGCGCCCGTTTATCGAATCCCTGCACGTTTTCAGGAACGCGACGGGGTCCAGCGCATGCTCGAGCACATTTATGGAAACTGCAAAATCAGCGTCTTTCACCAGCGGCACGTTCGATTCCGCGTATGATTCTATAATCTCCACATCTTTACCGTTGAGCTCTCTAGCTTCATTCGCGAGCTTCGGCGCCGGCTCGATTCCAACGAGTCTCCGCGGTTGCCACTTCTGCGAAATCTTCCGCAGCAGGTGACCGGTTCCGCAGCCGAACTCCACGACAACATGTCCGCGTTCTATGCGCCTGCCCAGCAAGCCAAGGTGCTCGGAAATACGATCGCAGTAGCCTGAAGCGCGATCCGCATCCGCGCTCTTATCCCGTAGCCCCAAACTGTACGCATCGCCGTAAAGTTCGTGGAGTTGATTGTCCTGTATCGGCTCGACATGAAAGCCGTGGCCGCAATCGTTGCAGGATGCCTTGCCTAAAGGGCGAGGAACGATTGCCCCGTCGCTGATCATCGATCTCTGCGCATTCGGATTTGTAAGGGGCAGAACATGGACGCTTCTGCAAATCGGGCAATTGAGATTGCGTAGAACCATCTTCGCGCCCAACACGTATCGTGGGGCACAAAAAATGCCCTTTAAATAGCACTAGCATTACAGTATGTTAGCAGCAAGCATCGCACTTCGATGTCCCGCTTTCGCCCCGATGAACTCTTTCACGAGACCGCTATGAAGGATTTGCCAATTGTCCTGTTCGGGGCCGGCGAAATGGCTCAAGTCGCGGCGTTTTACTTTCGTCGTATCGGGCGCAAGGTTGCGGCATTCACTGTCGATGCGCAGTACGTGAAAGAAGCTACTTTCGAAGGCGCGCCTGTCGTCGCGGTCGAGGAGATCGCACGTGTAGCTCCGCCTGCGGAACACTATGGCTTCGTTGCGCTGTCCTTTACGAGAATGAACGACCTCAGGACGGAGAAGGTCGCAACGATGCGCGGTCTCGGGTATCCGCTCACGACTTACGTGAGCCCGGACGCAACCAACTTCGCCACGAGCATCGGCGAGAATTGTTTCATTCTTGAAGACAACACGCTCCAGCCATTCGTGCGCATCGGCAACAATGTCACGTTGTGGAGCGGCAATCATATCGGGCATCACTCGACAATCGAGGACAATGTCTTTCTTACCTCGCATGTCGTCGTTTCAGGCGGAGTGACGGTCGGGGCCAACAGCTTTGCCGGCGTCAACGTCACGATTGTCGACCATGTAAAGATAGCGCCCTACTCGCTGCTCGCGGCCGGTTCGCTGATCCGGGAAAGCACGGAGCCTGAATCCGTTTATCTTCCGAACGGATTCACCGAAAAGCGCAAGATCCCGAGCCGGCGTATCAAGCAGATCTGAAATTGGCTTGAAAGAAATATCGATGCAGCAAAACTGGAAGCCGCTCCGGCAGCTCGTGAAGGCGCCGCTCAACCTGCCATGGGCGAAAACCCATGCCGCCTATCCGACCTATCTGGAGCGCGCCGGACAGCGCGGCACCGTCTTCTTCTCGCCACGCGACGAATTCGGCCGCTCGCATGTCGCCGCGATCGATGTCGAGATTCAGGGAGACGATGTTCGTCTGACTTCGGAAGTTCAGGGGCCTTTTATTTCTCCGGGCGCGCGAGGCGAGTTCGACGCCGACGGCGCAAGCATTTCTTGCATTATTCGGGAAGGCAGCGATCTGTTTGCCTACTATCTCGGCTGGACCAAAGGCGACAGCGTTCCTTTCGCGAACTTCATCGGGCTGGCAATCGCAAAAGGCGATAGCGGAAAGTTTGAAAAACTTTCCAACGTGCCGATCGTCGGCAGAACGATCGAGAACCCGATCTGCGTCGGATACCCTTGGGTCTATCGCGATGGCGATGCCTGGCAGATGTGGTTCGGCTCCCATCTTTCATGGGGAGAAAAGCGTCTGGAAATGGAGCACATCCTGAAAAGGGCGGCGTCGAAAGACGGCATCCATTGGATCCCAGAGAAGGCAATTGTCGTCGGTCTGGACCGCGTAACTTCTTCCGAGGAGTACGCGATCTCGAGACCTACCGTATTGTCACACAACGGCAGACTGTTGATGTGGTACGCACGGCGCTCACCGAACTACAGTTTGGGTTTCGCCTGGCAGGACAATGACGGTTCGTGGCGCCGCGCCGACCGCGCTCTTCAATTCGAACAGAGCGATGCGTGGACGGAAGGCACGCGAACCTATCCTTGCGTTTTCAAGCAAGGCGGCGAGTTTTACATGCTCTATAACGGAAGCGGCTACGGTTTGAGCGGATTTGGAATAGCCAGACTGACAAACCCGGATTCGCTCAATCTCGGTTAGCCGGCTTTCTTCCTTCTCGATTCAAGATAATCCTTGACCGACCGGACGCCCTCATAACCGAAGCCCAACAATTGTCTGGTCTCGGCGTCCGCCGGAAAGTCCGGGCCGAGGCAACTCGAGATCTCAATCTGCTGACGAATGATCGGCGTCGTATAGACGTGATTGACCGCGCGCCGATCCATATTCGTACGGTTCGGCCCGCCGGAGTGATAGACCATGCAGTCAAGCACCAGAAAGTTGCCGGCCTCTGCCACCAGTGTCCTTTGTTCTTTCTGAACGACTTCGTCCGACGGAAATTCTTCGACCTGGTGAGAACTCGGAATTACGAGCGTTGCGCCGTTTTCAAGCGTGAAATCGTCCACGCAAAACAGCGCGTTTATGGCGAGCGGCCGCGAACTGACGAAGTGCTGATAGGGCAGGTCGCGGTGCCATTTCGCCTGATTGTAAGTCTTGCCGGCGGGATTGATCACGCCGTTCTGCTGGTTCAGCAGGATGTTCTTTCCGATCATTCGCCTTCCGATGGAAAGTATCATCGGATTCATCGCAAGCTTCAGAAACCGCGCGTCGAGCGCCAAAGGAAGCCGGATTGTATTCTGTTCGTCGATCGCCGTCAGTGACTCGATCCCATACGTATTCTTGGTAGCTGAATTTACGCGATCGAATGCCTCCCGGATTTCCTTGATCTCATCCGGCCGCAATCCGGACTTCACGATCGCAAATCCATACCGGCGCAGATATTCAACCGCCGAGTCCAGTTCGTCGACATTAACCCTGCGCTCGTGAACGCCGTAATGCTGGACCGCGGGGATATTCACGCCAATCTCCATGTTTCGAGAGCCGCCGCCTGAAGCGATGCGGACAGGCGCCCGACAAATTGAAACGGGGACAATGTCCCGCCAAGTCGAGCAGGCGGCGAGCATAAAGCACAACCGATAGGTTGCCAACAATGCCTGTTGCCGTGTTCAAAGTGTCCGCCAAAGTCGGAGGTGACTGTCTCTGCTGTTTCTTGGTACCAGTTGCGCCATGAAACGCATTGCCATCATCCAGTCGGCTTACATTCCCTGGCGCGGGTTCTTCGACCTGATCGCGCGCTGCGACGAATACGTGATCTTCGACACCGTCCAGTTCGCGAAGCGGCACTGGCACAACAGGAACAAGCTGGTGACGCCGAACGGCCCGGTCTGGCTGACAATTCCGGTCGCGACGAAGTCGAAGTTCGAGCAGAGCATCGACGAGGTCGCGTTCAGCGAACCTTGGGCCGACAAGCACTGGCGGAGCTTTGCCGCCAACTACGCGCGGGCGCCGTTCTTCGCCGAACTTGGCCCTCAGTTCGAAGAGCTCTATCGCCTCGCCGGCGAAAAGAGCCTGCTCACCGAAACGAACGAGATTTTTCTCCGGGGCATCTCGCGCATCCTCGGCATTTCCACCGCGATCACGCGCGACCGCGGCTACGGCCCCGAGGGCGCGCGAAGCGAAAGGCTGCTCGATATCTGCAAGAAAGCGGGCGCGACCCATTACCTGAGCGGGCCTTCCGCCCGCTCGTATCTCGACGAAAGCCTCTTCGCGGGCGCAGGGATCGAGGTCGAGTGGATGGAATATCCGGCCTATCCGCCTTATCGGCAGGTATGGGGCGAATTCGAGCCTGCCGTTTCCGTGCTCGACATGCTGTTCAACGCCGGCCCCGATTGCCGGCAGTTATGGCGCACGCAATAGCGTGGGCTAATGCGTCCCCGCGAGCAGGCCGTCCAGATAAGCGCGATAGCTCGAATTCGGCATGCGGCTAACGAGGCTTTCCGTTTGCTCGCGCGTAATCAGGCCGAGGCGCCAGGCGACTTCCTCCGGACAGCCGATTTTCAGGCCCATCCGTTCTTCGATCAGCTTCACGTATTGCGCGGCATTGAAAAGGTTGTCGGTGGTGCCGCCGTCGAGCCAGGCGACGCCGCGGCCGAGCGGCCAGACCGTCAGACGGCCTTGCTCGAGATATGCCCGGTTCACGTCCGTGATTTCGAGTTCGCCGCGCGCGGAAGGCTTGAGGGTCGCGGCGATATTCATGACGTCCGCGGGGTACAGATAGAGACCGACAACGGCATTCCGCGAAATAAACTGCTTCGGCTTTTCCACAATACGAATCGGCTTCAAGTCCGGAGCAAGCTCCACCACGCCAAAGGAAGACGGGTCCGCGACATCGACGCAGAATACCGTGGCGTCTTTATTCTGCGACAAGGATTTGCGGAGCACCGCCGGCAGTCCCGAGCCGTAGAAAATATTGTCGCCGAGGATCAGCGCGATATTCGCGCCTTTCAGTTTTTCCTTCGCGACGAGCAAACCTTCCGCGATGCCGCCTGGCTTAAGCTGCTCGGCATATTCGATCGAGAGACCCCACTGTGAGCCATCGCCGAGAAAGCGCTCGAACTGCGGCAGCGAAACCGGATCGGATACGATTACGAATTCCGAGATCCCCGCCAGCATGAGTGTCGTCAGCGGATAATAGATCATCGGCTTGTCGTAGACGGGCAACAGGTGCTTGTTGAACTGATGCGTCAGCGGGAAAAGTCTGCTCCCCGTTCCGCCAGCCAGCACGAGACCTTTCCAGCTCACTTCATTGCCCTCAATAAAACTTGGGTTCTTCTAACACTGAAATAACGCCCACTCGGGCAAGTGCAAAGTCTTGATGGCATGTATCGGATTGAAATCTCTCAGGCCGAGAGAAGAGATGGTGCCTAGGGGCGGAATCGAACCACCGACACTGCGATTTTCAATCGCATGCTCTACCAACTGAGCTACCTAGGCATCTCGCGATCGGGGCCGAGGCCCCGCCGAAAGCCGCGCGGTTATAGAGTCTCACCTCGTGCCTTGTCCAGACAGAGAAGCGGAGGGCCGGAAACCCTAATTCTCCTCGTCTTTCCGGGGCTTAGGCGCAGGCTTCTCGGCGCTTTCGGCCCCGTCTTCCTCCGAATCCTCGCTGCCCGCGATCACATAGCCGCCCGAGAGCCAGCGGTGCAGATCGAGGTCGGCGCAACGCTTGGAACAGAAGGGGCGGAATTTTTCGGACACCAATTTCCCGCAGATCGGGCAGAGCCCCTTCGTGCCGAGCTTTCGCGGGTACCCGTTTCCGTTCTCAGGCATATTTCAGCGTGACCCCGCCATCGACCACAAGCTCTATGCCGGTAATGTAGCGGCTCTCGTCGGAAGCCAGAAACACTGCCGCGTTCGCGACATCCCAGGCATCGCCCATCTTCCCCATCGGCACCTGTGCCGCGCGTGCGGCCCACATCTTCTCGACGTCGCCCTTGCCATAGGCGGCTTTCAGCGCGGGAGAATGCTCGACCATCGGCGTCTTCATGAGACCCGGCAGGATCGCGTTCACGCGAATGTTCTGCTTCGCGTATTGCGCCGCGGTCGCACGGGTCAAATGATTGAGCGCGGCCTTGGTAGCGTAATAGGTCGGATAATCGACGCCCGTGTAACGGATGCCCGCAATCGAAGAGATGTTGACGATCGAACCGCCGCCCTGCTTTTCCATGAGCGGGATCACGTGCTTCATCGAAAGCATCGCGCCTTTCAGATTCACATCGAAGATGCGGTCCCATTCGGCTTCGGAAATTTCGACGACGCTCCCGACTTCGGCGAGACCGACGTTGTAATCGAGGATGTCGATGCGGCCGAAGAATTCAGCCGCAGCGTTCACCATCTGCTTGATGTCCTCGCCTTTCGCGACATCGGCCCTGATCGCAACCGCATCGCCGCCTTCCTTCTGGATGAGATCGACCGTCTCCTGCGCGGCTTCCAGCCGATAATCGGCGCAGGCAACTTTCGCGCCCTCGCGGGCAAATGCGACCGCGGTCGCCTTGCCGTTGCCCCAGCCGGGACCGGATGAACCCGCGCCGACAACGAGCGCGACTTTGTCTTTCAATCTATCGGCCATCTCTCAGCCTCGCCAGCAAGCTCATCCTTCGAGACGCCGCGCGTTCCGCGCGGCTCCTCAGGATGAGGGAAGTTTACATCAATCCTCATGGTGAGGAGCGCTGCGCAGCAGCGCGTCTCGAACCATGGGCTACTATGCTCGTCGCCGCTCCGCGTCCATCTCCCGGAGTTCGGTCTTCAGAATCTTTCCGTAGTTATTCTTCGGTAGCGCATCCACGAATACATAGTGTTTCGGCCGCTTGAATCGCGCAATGTTCGAAAGGCAGAGTGCGTCGAGTTCCTGCTCGCCCGCGTCACCGACGACATAGGCGACGACGATCTCGCCCCACTCGGCATCCGGGCGGCCGATGACGGAGACTTCGCGCACCTTGTCGTGCTTAAGCAAGATCTCCTCGACCTCGCGCGGATAGATATTGCTGCCGCCGGAGATGATCATGTCCTTCGAGCGGTCTTTGAGGGTCAGATAGCCGTCCTCGTCGAAAGCGCCGACGTCGCCGGTATGCAGCCAGCCGTTTGCGAGCGTCTTCGCGGTCGCTTCCTCGTTCTTCCAGTAGCCCGCCATCACGATGTCGCCGCGGCAGAGAATTTCGCCGATCTCGCCCACGGGAAGCGGCTCGTCGTTCGCATCTCCCACGCGCACCTCGAGACACGAATAGGGCGTCCCCGCCGACCCGATACGCTCGATCCAGCGCGGATGGGAACTGTCCGCGACTTCGCGCTTCGAAAGTTTCGTGATCGTCATCGGGCTTTCGCCCTGCCCGTAGATCTGCGCGAGACGAGGCCCGAAACGGTCGAGCGCGCGGCGCACGTCCTCGACATACATCGGCGCGCCGCCCCAGACGAAAGTGCGGATGTTCCCGGCATTACAGTCGGCGTTGCTGTCCACGAGCCGCTTGATCATGGTCGGCGCCGCGAACATCGAGAGCCGCGGCCATTTTCCGATCAGCGCGAAAATCTCTTCGGGATCGAACGCGCCCGACTCCGGCACCACGTTCACGCCGCCTTTTGCAATATGGGGCATGATGTACATACCGGAGCCGTGGCTCATGGGCGCCGCATGCAGGATCGGATCGCCGGTATTGGTTTCATCGACCTCGCTCAAATAGGCGTGCGAGGCCCAGTTCAGATTGCGGTGCGTGAGCATGGCGCCCTTCGGGCGGCCGGTGGTGCCGGATGTATAAAAGAGCCACGCAAGGTGATCGCCCGCGACCTCCGCGACCGGCACAGGATCGGCTGCGAGCAGCCTCTCGTAATCCGCGCCCTTGATGCGGATCAGTTTCTCAAGCGTCTTCGGCGCGTGTGCGGAAACTTCCGCTTCCATGTCTTCGGAAACGAAGCAGACCCGCGCGCCGGAATGTTCGAGAATGTAGCCGAGCTCCGCGCCATGCAGCTTCGCATTCGCGGGCACTCCGGAAAGTCCCGCGTGCATGATGCCGAACATGATCGCGACGTAGTCGGGCTGGTTCTTCGAAACGATGGCTACGCGGTCGCCACGCAAAAGCCCGAGCGAAAGGAGCCCGCCCGCGAGTTTCGCCGCGCGCAGCGAAAGCGCGCGATAGTCGTAGACGGTCTTTGCGCCGAAACCGATTGCCGGCGCATCGGGAATTGCGCGCCCCACCCTTGCCAGCCAATGCGCGAGGTTCATTTATCCAGCCCCGCCCAGTTAGCGTGAACGGGAAATCCATTGCCCGCCAGCAAAGATGCCGTTTCGTAAAGCGGCATGCCGACCACATTCGGATAGGAGCCCGAGAGTTTCACCACGAAACTCCCGGCGATGCCCTGGATCGCGTAACCGCCCGCCTTGCCGCGCCACTCGCCGGAAGCGAGGTAAGATTCGGTTTCGAGCGCAGACAGCCGCTTGAACCGGACGCGCGACTCCACGAGCCGCGTCTTCAGCGCGTTCCGCGGCGTCACGAGGCAAACGCCGGTGTAGACGCGATGCGTCCTGCCCGAGAGCAGCCGCAGGCAGGCGGCGGCTTCTTCCTTACGATCCGGCTTCGGCAGAACCCTGCGGCCGACCGCTACCACCGTATCTGCGGCGATAATGTAAGCGTCGCGCAGCGCTTCGAGGCCGCGTACGCGCTCGATCACTGTTCCGGCTTTCTCGCCTGCAAGCCTCTGCGCAAGCGCGCGGGGCAGTTCGCTGCGTTTCGGCGTCTCATCTACTTCAGCCGTCAACACAGAATCCGGCGCAAGCCCGATCTGCGCGAGCAGCGCGAGACGGCGCGGCGAACCGGAAGCCAGCACGAGTTTGGGACGAGCGATCATTCAGGCAGCATTCTTCTTGCTTGCAGGAGAGCATAGCCGGGCGGAGGGCCGTGAGGGAAGCGGCGGCTAGGCCTTGGGGTCGAAGCGCTGCTTGATCTTCCTGACCAGTTCGTCGCGCACGTTGCGATAGGCCTCGAGTTTATGCTCGCGGCTTCCCTCTTCGATGGTCGGGTCCGTCGTCGGCCAGTATTCGACTTCGATCGGCAGCTTTCGGGTGAGTTCGAGCGCGCGGTGATGCGCCTGCGGCGATAGACTGATCGCAAGATCGAAATTCAGTCCTTCGTCGTCTTCACGCTCCTCGACGGTCACGGGCTTGTGTTTCGAAAGGTCGATGCCGATTTCCTCCATCACCGCGGTGACGAAGGGATCGCTCTCGCCTTTGCGAACGCCGGCGGAAGCCGTGTAGATCGACTTGCCGAAGTAGTGCTTCGTGATCGCCGCCGCCATAGGCGAGCGGATCGAATTCTGCCCGCACAAAAAAAGCACCGCTTGCGGGCGCTTCTGGCCGGGCCTGTCTTCCATCGAAGCGTCAGCCTTTCCAGTGCAGCGCGCAGATCAACGTGAACAGGCGCCGCGCGGTGTCGAAATCGACGACGATCTTGTCGGTCAAACGCTCCATCAGTATCCGCGAGCCCTCGTCGTGCAGGCCGCGGCGGCCCATGTCGATCGCCTCGATCTTCTGCGGCGTCTCGGTCTTGATCGCCGAGTAATACGAATCGCAGATCATGAAATAGTCGCGCACCACCTTGCGCAGCGGCGTCAGCGACAACAGGTGCGTGATCACTTCCCCGCCGTCCTCGCGTGCAATCGCGAGCACGAGCCGCTGCTCGGAGAGCGAGATATTGAGCGCATAAGGGCCGCTGTCGTCGCCGGCGGGCTCGAAGCGGTTGCTCTCGATCAGATCGTAGATCGCAATCGCGCGCTCGTGCTCGACGTCGGGGTTCGAGCGGCCGATCGACTGTTCGTCGAGCCTGACCGAGACGAGCCGCTTTCTGGGATCGGCGTTTTCGGTCATGCGGCCGCTTCTCCGGTCAGTTCCGGTTCATGCGAATGGAGATCGAGCGCGCATGCGCCTGCAACCCCTCGGCCTCGCCGAGCGCCATCGCGGCATCCCCAAGTGCGCGAAGCTGATCCGCCTCGCATTTCAGGATCGAGGAGCGCTTCATGAAATCGAGCACGCCGAGACCCGATGCATAGCGCGCGGCCCGTGCCGTCGGCAGCACGTGGTTCGAACCGCCGACATAGTCGCCGATGGCTTCGGGCGTGAATTGCCCGAGAAAAAACGCGCCGGCGTTGCGGATCTTCTTCATCAGGTCTTCCGCGTCCGCCGTCATGATCTCGAGATGCTCGGCGGCGATGCGGTCCGCGAGCGCAGGCGCTTCGGAAAAATCCTTCAAGAGAATGATCGCGCCGAAGGTTTTCCAGCTCTCGCCCGCGATCTTTTCGCGCGGCAAGGTTTTCAGTTGCGACTCGACCGCCTTCATTACTTCGGCGGCGAGCGCGCGGCTATCGGTCATCAGGATCGATTGCGCCGCCTCGTCGTGTTCCGCCTGCGCGAGCAGGTCGGCGGCGATCCAGTCCGGGTTCGCGTTGCCGTCCGCGATCACGAGCACTTCGGAAGGGCCCGCGACCATGTCGATGCCGACACGGCCGAACACGAGACGCTTCGCGGCGGCGACATAGGCGTTGCCGGGACCGACGATCTTCGCGACGGGCGCGATCGTCTTCGTGCCATAGGCGAGTGCTGCAATCGCCTGTGCGCCGCCGACGCGATAGACTTCGGTGACGCCTGCGAGTTTCGCCGCAACCAGCACGAGCGGATTGATCGCGCCATCGGGTGCGGGCACGCACATCGCGACACGCGGCACACCCGCGACCATCGCGGGTACCGCGTTCATCAAAACCGAAGACGGATAAGCGGCCTTGCCGCCGGGCACATAAATGCCGACGGACTCCAATGCGCTCCAGCGATAGCCGAGTTCCACACCAAGCGCGTCGGTGTAACGCTGGTCCTGCGGGACCTGTTTTCTGTGATGCGCCTCGATGCGGTCTTTCGCGAATTGAAGCGCGTCCAGCGTCTTCTTATCCGCCGACTTGAAAGCAGCCTCGATTTCGGCTGCGGAGATACGCAACGTCTCCGGCTTCAGATGGACGCGGTCGAACTTCTTCGAATACTCGATCAGCGCGTCGTCGCCGCGCGTCTCGACGCCGCGCAGAATTTCGCGTGCGGTGCCGTCTACGTCTTCGGATGCCTCGCGCTTCGAGCCGAGGAAGGTCTCGAACCGCGCCGCAAAATCGGAAGCGCTCGTATCCAGGGTGATCGGCATGTTCCGCGCCTTCCGTCAGTCGTGTTGCGGGCGTTTTTTGGCCGCCCACTCCGGCCCGAGATCGCGCATCGCCATCTCGATGCATTCGACATCGAGCTGGACCGCGGCGTCGACGGAAAAATAAAGCGTGATCGTGCCGGAAGGCGCGTCCTTCTCTGCGAATTCCACCGCGAGAAGATTGACGACCGCTTTCTGGTCCTTGAGGTCGAGATTGCGCGTGCGCGCGGCAAGCACCCGCTCGAAATGCAGCCCCGCGCGGCGGCGCACGGCCTTTTCCTGTTCGCTCGCGGCGATCCAGTCGAAGCGGTTCACGACCATGGCGAAGCGCTTCTCGGCGGGCAGGTAGACCATCTCGCTTGCCTTGGCGACGGCATCTTGCAGATGCGCGGAGACGATGGCGAGATCCTCGCTCTCCATCGCAACCAGTTTCAGAAGATCGTTGTTCGCCGGCATCGCGTCTCGTCCCGTCGTCCCCGCGAGATAGCGGCGGGAACGCGCTTTCGCAAGAACGATACTCTATATGATTAACCCGATACGCGCTCGATCTGGGCGCCGCAGCGGGCGAGCTTCTGCTCCAGCCGCTCGAAGCCGCGGTCGAGATGATAGACGCGGTGGACGGTGGTTTCGCCCTCGGCCGCCAAGCCGCCGATCACGAGCGACACGGAAGCGCGCAGATCGGTCGCCATGACCGGAGCGCCCTTGAGCCGCTCCACGCCGGTCACCGTCGCGACGTCGCCGTCGAGCGCGATCTTCGCGCCGAGCCGCGCCAACTCCTGCACGTGCATGAAGCGATTCTCGAAGATTGTTTCGCGGATATGCGAGACACCCTTGGCGCGCGACATCAGCGCCATGAACTGCGCCTGGAGGTCGGTCGGGAAGCCCGGGAACGGTTCGGTCGTGACATCGACCGGCTCGATGCCCGCGCCGTTGCGCGCGACCCGCAGGCCTTCGTTGGTGACCGTGATTTTGGTGCCGGTCTTGCGCAAGACCTCGAGAGCCGCGGAAAGCAGTTCCTCGCGGGCACCCGCGAGCATCACGTCGCCGCCCGTCATGGCGACGGCCATCGCATAGGTGCCGGTTTCGATGCGATCCGGCAATACGGAGTGACGTGCGCCCTTGAGCTTGTCGCAGCCCTGAATGCGGATCGTGCCGGTGCCCGCACCTTCGATCTTCGCGCCCATCGCGGCGAGACAGTCGGCGACGTCCTTCACCTCCGGCTCGCGGGCGGCGTTCTCGATCACGCTCTCGCCCTTCGCAAGCGCCGCGGTGAGCAGCGCGGTGTGGGTCGCGCCTACCGAAACCTTGGGGAAGGAAATCTTTGCACCGCGCAGGCCGCCTTTGGCCTTCGCGATCACATAGCCTTCCTCGATCTCGATGTCGGCGCCGAGCGCGCGTAACGCATCGAGGTGGAAATCGACGGGGCGCGTACCGATCGCGCAGCCGCCGGGCAGCGAGACCTTCGCCTCGCCCATGCGGGCCAAAAGCGGCCCGATCACCCAGAAGCTCGCCCGCATCTTGGAGACAAGATGATAGGGC
>CAZFPR010000062.1:0-15549 GCA_964521045.1 uncultured Hyphomicrobiales bacterium | reverse complement strand
TGCTGCAAGGCGTGTTTCGCAATCCGCTCGCCGATCCCGGTCTTGTCGGTATCTCTCCGGGCGCAGCGCTTGCTGCGGTTGCATGGATCGTTTTCGGCGGCTGGATCGGCGGATACGTTCCGTCGTCGATCGTGAACCACGCGCTTCCCGTGGCGTCATTTGCGGGCAGCCTGATCGCGATCTTTCTTCTGCATCGTCTGGCGACACAGGACGGACGGACCTTGTTCGCAGGTATTGCGCTGGGCGCGCTTGCGAATGCAGGCACCGGCCTCATCATCTTCGTCGCGAGCGACCAGCAGCTGCGCGAATTCACCTTCTGGACGCTCGGCAGTCTGGGCGGCGCTACATGGCAGCGCGTCGGACTGATCCTGCCGTTTGCGCTTGTGCTGGCCGGCGGATCGTTCTGGCTCGCGCGCGGTCTGGACACGCTCGCGCTCGGCGAGGCGGAAGCGTTTCATACCGGCGTGAATGTGGAGCGCGTGAAGCGGATCGCGATCGTGATCGTTGCCGCAGGTGTCGGGGCGGCAGTCGCGGTGAGCGGGATCATCGGCTTCGTCGGACTCGTGGTGCCGCATCTGTTGCGGCTGAGCATCGGCCCCTCGCATAAAACTTTGTTTCTAGGCAGCGCGCTGCTCGGTGCCGCACTCCTGACCGCTTCGGATATTTTCGCGCGGACCATCGCTTCACCGGCGGAGTTGCCTATCGGCGTGGTGACGGCCTTCATCGGCGCTCCGTTCTTCATCTGGTTGTTGCAGCGGCACAAGCGGAGCTTCGGCTGATGTATCGGGCGGAAAACATACGGGTTACGGCGGGAGCGAAAGTCATTCTCGACGATGCGTCCCTGTCGCTCACGGCAGGCAAGGTGGTCGCCATCGTCGGGCCGAATGGCGCGGGCAAATCCACATTGTTGAAAGTACTGGCAGGAGAGCGGCGCTACGGGCACGGCACAGTGACGCTCGACGGCACGCCGTTGCAGCATTGGGACGCAGCGGCGCTCGCGCGAAAACGCGCTGTGCTGCCGCAAGCGGTTGTCGTCGCCTTTCCGTTTTTCGCCGGCGAGATTGTGGCGCTCGGGCTTCCTCAATATTTTCCACGTAGCGAAGCTCAGCGACTGGTGGAGCGGGCGTTGCGCGAGGTCGATATGCTTTCCGCGCGCGAGCAATCCTACGACACGCTCTCCGGCGGAGAGCGGCAGCGCATCCAGCTCGCCCGTGTGCTGGTGCAGCTCTGGGCGAACGGCGGGCAGGGCTATCTATTGCTCGACGAGCCGACCGCCAGCCTCGATCTGCCGCATCAGATCGCGACCCTTCGCATCGCGCGCGAGCATGCGAATGCAGGAGGCGGAGTGCTTGCGGTCCTGCACGACATCAATCTCGCGCTCATGGTCGCGGACGAACTGGTCGCAATGCGCGCGGGCCGCGTGATCGCGAAGGGGACGCCAAAGGAGATCGTGACGGACGATCTGATCCACGCGCTTTACGGCGTGCGCGCGGAAATCGGCGCGGTGCCTTCAGGGCCGTTCCTGCTGCCGCAAAGTATCCGGGGCTAGAACCAGCCGGTATCGAGCGCGGACGGCTTCGGAAGCGTGTCATCGCCGCGAATGATCTTGAATATTTCCGGTTTTGTCGCCGCAGAGACGAACAGCGGCAGGCGCTCGCCGTGAATGTTGAGAACGCCGGCTTCCGGCGCTTCGGCCGTAGTCCGCGCGGGCGGAAGGATCACGCTCGCTGCCGGCCCGAGCGCGTTCGCTGCGAAATGCGAAAAGCTCGAATTCGGTGTTGCAATCATCACGCTGCACGAAGCCAGCGCGAAGAGATCGAGCGCAGGATGACCCGCGGACATGTGCTGCTCGCGTGCGCCCTCGTGCGCGACATGCGTTGACGTTTCGATGGTGTCGAATTCGCTCCGCCAGGGCTCGAAGCGTGCCGGATCGCCGGAATGGCTGAGCAAAAAGACGACATCGGGATATTGCGCGCGGTATTTGCGCAGGAGCGCTTCGTACCACCACATCGGCACCGCCTGATGCCGCGCACGCTCGATATCGTAGACGCGCTCGTCATAGGTCTTGAAGTCGCCGCCGCGGATATGAACGCCGACCACAGGCCTGCCGGATGCCTTGGCAAGGATTTCGCGGAGCAGACCGGCATAGTCGCGCGTGAGGCGTATTTTGGCGGAGGTTTCGAGATAGTGCCGCTTCGGCAGCGAAGCGGGGCTATAGACCGCGCGCTGGAGGATCGAGCGATAGTGGCCGAGCGAAGCGAACTGCGCATCGTCGCAATCGTTCAGGCGGATCGCGCCGATCCGGTCCCATGGCCACATTCTGCGCTTCGTCGTGTCTTTGATTTCGAGCGCATCGAGCTCGGGCCAGTCGAGACAGATCTCGTGCCCGTACGTTTCCTTGATCGCAAAGCTGAGCGAAAGGCCCTCAAGCCGGTTGGCAAGGCCCGTATAGTCGGCGGTGAAGAGGCGGCGGGCTGTCATTTCGCGGAATTGCCGCGGCCAGTGATTTTACTGACGAAGCGGGCGATCTTCTTCGGCGTGTTGGTGCGGAAGCGGTTGATGCGGCGGACGAGCTTTCGCTGCGCGGAAGCGCGCTTCAGCGCGGCCATGTTCGCGTGGAACGGGCTCCTGCGGTTCACAAGAAAGACATCGTCGATATGCCGGACGGCGAAATTGAAATGATCCTTGGTGACGTCCAGAAGCTTCGCGAGTTCGTCGTCATAGTTGCATTCTACGGTGATCGCATGAACGAATACCGCGCCGAAATCGAACGAGCGCAGGATGTCGAGTTCGTTCCCTTCGGTGTCGATGTTCAGATAGTGAACCTCGCCGAGGTTATGGCGTTTTAGCAGTTCCGCAGGCGTTACCGCCTCGACTTCGACGACGCGCTTCGTGCCGCCCGAGCGCGCGATGGAATAGTCCACGCGTTCCATGCGGCGGCTGTCGAAGTTCGAGAGAAAGCCGCTCAGCATCTGCGAGGGCCCTTCGATCTGAAGGAACGGCATCTTGCCCGCGGCCGGAGCAACGCCTGCGTTCACGCAGAAGCAGGAGCGGTTTTTCTTCAGCGCCGGAAATACGAGCGGGTCGGCTTCGACGCAGATCCCGTTCCAGCCTCGCGCCTGCTCGAACATGAGCGTGTTGCTGTAGGTGACGCCGTCGTTCGCGCCGATATCGAAGAAGGTCCCGCCTTCGAGGCCGCGAAATAGCGCGCGGTCGAGCATCAGGTCCTGATCGGTCTGGCCGTAGTAACGGATCGTCATGGCTTAGTGCCGGGCCTTCGCGGCGTTCGCGAGATACCACGCGAGCGTCTGGGCCATGCCTTCGCGCAAGCCGATCTTCGGACGCCAGCCGAGTGCCGCGAGACGCGAAGAGTCCATCAGCTTGCGCGGGGTGCCGTCCGGCTTCGAATCGTCGAACACGAGTTCGGCTTTCGCCCCGGTCACGTCGAGCATGATGCGGGCAAGTTCGGCGATAGAGACTTCCTGTCCCGATCCCACATTGATGTGAAGGTCCTCGCTGTAGTTCTTCGCGACAAAGACCAGCGCGTCGGCGCAGTCGTCGACATGCATGAATTCGCGGAGCGGCTTTCCCGAGCCCCACACGGCGAGCCTCTCCGCGCCGCTTTCCTTCGACTGTACGGCTTTCACGAGGAGAGCGGCTGCGACATGCGAGGTTTCCAGATTGAAGTTGTCGCCGGGGCCGTAGAGATTGGTCGGCATCGCGGAGACGTAGTCGCAGCCATATTGCTTGCGGTACGACTCGCAGAGTTTCAGGCCGGCGATTTTCGCGATCGCATACCATTCGTTGGTGGGCTCGAGCGGGCCGGTGAGCAGGGCGTCTTCGCGGATCGGCTGTGCTGCCAGCTTCGGATAGATGCAGGACGAGCCGAGGAAAACAAGTTTCTCAACGCCGTTGCGATAGGCCGCATCGATCACGTTGTTCTGGATCGCGAGATTGTCGAACAGAAAATCCGCCGGATAGGTCGCGTTCGCGAGAATGCCGCCGACCTTCGCGGCGGCGAGAAATACGAGTTGTGGCCGCTTATCGCGCATGAAGGCTGCGACCTGCTGCTGGTTGCGCAGGTCCACCGTCGCGCGGTCCGCGATCAGAACTTCGCAATCTTCGCTCGCGAGGCGCCGCACGATCGCGGAGCCGACCATGCCCTTGTGGCCCGCGACCCAGACCCGCTTGCCCTTGAGCGAATAAGGCTTTGCCGCGCTCATGAACGGTTCTGGTTCGGCTTGCTTTGGAGAAGTGCGAGATCGGCAGCCACCATCTCGTTCACGAGATCGCGGAATCCGGTCGTGTGCTGCCAGCCAAGTTTCTTTCGCGCTTTATCCGCATTTCCGAGCAGGTGATCGACTTCGGTCGGACGGAAATAGCGCGGATCGATTTCGACCAGCGTGCGGCCCGACTTCTTGTCGATGCCTTTCTCGTTCTGGTCCTTGCCCTGCCACTCGATTTGATAGCCGAGCTGCGCGAAAGAAAGTTCGGTGAACTCGCGGACGGAGTGGGACTCGCCGGTCGCAAGCACGTAGTCGTCAGGCTGGTCCTGTTGCAGGATGCGCCACATGCCTTCGGCATAGTCGCGCGCGTGGCCCCAGTCGCGTTTCGCATCGAGATTTCCGAGCCACAGGCGATCCTGCAAGCCGAGATGGATGGCGGCGGCAGCCCGCGTGATCTTGCGGGTCACGAAGGTTTCGCCGCGCAGCGGGCTTTCGTGATTGAACAGGATGCCGTTCGAGGCATGGAAGGCGTAGGCCTGCCGGTAATTCACCGTGATCCAGTAGGCGTAGAGTTTCGCGGCGGCGTAGGGGCTGCGCGGGCGGAACGGCGTCGTTTCCGACTGCGGAAATTCCTGCGCGTCGCCGTAAAGCTCCGAAGTCGAGGCCTGATAGAAGCGCGTCTTCTTGCCGAGCCCGAGAATACGGATCGCTTCCAGCATCCGGAGCGTGCCGAGCGCGTCGGCATTCGCGGTATATTCCGGCGTCTCGAAGCTGACCTGCACATGGCTCTGCGCCGCGAGATTGTAGATCTCGTCGGGCTGCGTTTCCTGCACGATGCGAATCAGATTGGTCGAGTCCGTGGTGTCGCCGTAGAAGAGCGTGAACAGCGGATGCGCAACGTGCGGGTCCTCGTAGATGTCGTCGATCCGCGCGGTGTTGAAGCTCGAGGAACGCCGCTTGATACCGAAGACGCGGTAGCCTTTCGCGAGCAGGAGCTTCGCGAGATAGGCACCGTCCTGGCCGGTAACGCCCGTAATTAATGCGGATTTCATTCGATCGTTCCCCGGGGCGGCGGTGCGCTCTGGTCGTCCTTGCGGCGGTTGAGGGGCCAGAAGCGGCTCGGGCCGGGAATTGTCAAGCGCATCATCAGATTAGGCGTGTGGCCGGCGGCGATCCCCAGCGTGGAATTCGCGCCTTGACGCATAGGGGTTGGGTCCGTACCAGTCCCGCCCGGCAGGGCCCGTAGCTCAGTGGTAGAGCACCTGACTTTTAATCAGGGTGTCGATGGTTCGATCCCATCCGGGCTCACCAATTTCTCCAAGTACTTAGGCAGACATCGGCGCAGGAGCCTGCGCCGTAGCTACCGCTTAGCTACCACGATACGCGGGCGCCGGGGCGCGATGTGTGCTGACGGAATCGTCAGCCCGCATCGGAGATACAGTGTAGCGCGAATGCGCCACTCGGCCGCCATAAATGACTCCGCGAAGAATCTCCTGTAAGAAATCCGGATGCGAAAGTTCGCTTGGTTAACGCTTGTTGCCGCTGTCGCGCTGTTTTTCGGCGCGCAGGACGGCGCTTTCGCACATGCCGCACATCATCACGTGCAGCAGACACAGAACGTTCCCGCGCCTGTATTGAATGCCGTGCCCGCTGCCGAGCAAACGCCGCACGCTGAAGAGTTTGTTTCCGCTGCCTCCCAGAACACCGGGGAGTGCCCGCACAAACACAAACAAAGCGACTGCGGATCATGCTGCGCCTGTGCGGGTGGAGCATCCGTTGCTTTGGCCGCTCCCGATGCGGTTACGGGTACGTTCACCACGCGCAGCGAACGAACTGCGCACATCGTGCGGCATGAAATGCGGCACGCCATTCTCGACCTGAACCGGCCTCCGAAATCCTTCGCCTGATCGTCCGGCGCAGCCTGCGTGCGTTATCGCCCAGGCGCGTCTTCCGTTCACGCCCGCGAAGGATTCCGTCATGCGCGCCAGATATGCGCTTCTAGTTGCCTTTCTATTGATGCCGTTCGTGCTTTCTGCGTCCGTGCCGGCGCATGAAGGTCACGATCATGGCGACGCGCCGAAAACGCTGACGCCTGTCGCGCCGCGCGGCGAAGCGCATGCCGGCGACTTCGGGATCGTCGCGGTGCTTAGAGGCGGCGAAATCGTCGTCTATCTGGACCGTTTCGAAACCAACGAGCCCGTTACGAACGCCGAGATCGAAGCGCTGACACCCAAGGGCTCCGAAAAGCTGGTCGCGAAGGACGACGGCACCTATCGCCTGCCAGCGAAATGGGCCGATGGCCGCGATCACTACGATCTGATCTTCACGGTCTCGCTCGGCGACGCGAGCGAAGTATTGCCTGTGACCATTATCGCCGCGAACGCGCAGCAGGAAACGTCTTCGGCGCGGCGTGTTTCAATCTGGCTGACTGTGCTGATCGCATTCATCGCAGCGCTTCTAGCTTTTGCAGGCGGCGTGTTCGCCGTGCGGCGATATCCGCGGCTTTTCAAAATGAAGACCGCCGCAATCGTGGCGCTTGCGCTCTCGGCTTTTGTAACGCCTGCGAAGTCTCACGAGAGCAGCGATCACAACGGCGGCGCTGCAAAGCATACGGCGCAGGCAAGCCGCGATACCTCGCAGCGCCTGCCGCATGGCGGCATCTTCGTGCCGAAATCAGTGCAGCGTCTGCTGGTGATCCGCACCGCCATCGTCAAGCAGGGCGAGCATGCGAGGACGATCGAACTGCCGGGCCGCGTCATTCCCGATCCGAATGCGAGCGGCTATGTGCAGTCGAGCCTGACCGGAAGGCTGCTGCCACCGGAAGGCGGCTTCCCTGCGCTCGGCAGCCGTGTCGAGAAAGGGCAGGTGCTCGCGCTCGTCGAGCCGCCGATCCAGACCATCGACGTGTCAGACATGCGCCAGAAAGAGGGAGAACTGCTCCAGCAGATCGCGATCGTCGAACGCCGTGTCGCACGCTTCGAGAAACTGGTGGAAAGCAACGCAGTCCCGCGTGCGCAACTCGAAGACGCGAGAACGGAACTCCAAAGCCTCAAGGAAAGAAAAACACAACTCGATAAAGTCCGCCGCGAACCCGAAGTGCTGCGCGCGCCGGTCAGCGGCGTGATCGCAGAAGCGAATACGATTGCGGGGCAACTCGCGCAGCCGAACACCGTGATCTTCCACATCGTCGATCCGGCGCGTCTCTGGATCGAAGCGCTGAGTTTCGAGACGATCCCAGAGGTCGAGCGCGCAAGCGCCCGCGGTCAAAACGGCTCCGCGGTCGATCTGAAGTTCCGGGGCAGTGCGGCGGCGCTAAGAAATCAGTCCATCGCCGTTCATTTTGCAATCGACGGCGGATCGGGCGGCGTCTGGACCGGACAGTTCGTCACCGTGTTTCTCAGTATCCCCGAGAAGCGCCGGGGCATCCTGCTGCCGCGTGCGGCGGTCGTGCGTTCTGCAAACGGTCAATACGTCGTCTACGAGCATACCGGGGCTGAGCGGTTCGAGCCCCGCGAGGTGAAGGCTGAAGTGCTGGATGCCGAGAGCATGCTTGTCACCGCGGGCATTGCGGACGGAAAGCGCGTCGTCGTGCAGGGCGCCGAGCTACTCGAGCAGGTGCGCTGACGATGTTTACTTTCCTCGTCAGCCGCTCGTTGCAAAACCGGGTACTCGTACTCGCGCTGTCGTTCGCGCTCATGATCTACGGCGGATTTGCGATTACGCAGCTTCCGGTAGACGTATTGCCTGACCTGAACCGTCCCACGGTGACGATCATCACCGAGGCCGAAGGCTACGCGCCGCAGGAAGTCGAGCAGCTCATCACGTTCCCGATCGAGACGCAGATGAACGGCTTGCCGGGCGTCGAGCGCGTTCGCTCCGTATCCGGGGTCGGCCTTTCTTTCGTTTACGTCGAGTTCGGCTGGAATGCGGAAATCTTCCGCAGCCGCCAGCTCGTGAGCGAACGTCTCGCGCTGGTGCGCGAGCAGATGCCGCCGAACCTTTCCCCGCAACTCGGCCCCGTGAGTTCGATCATGGGGCAGATCGTGATGTTCGCGGTGACCAACCCGGGCATCTCGCCGATGGAACTGCGCGAGTTTGCGGACTTCACCATACGCCCACGGCTGCTGACGATACCCGGTGTCGCGCAGGTGATCCCTATGGGCGGCGAGGTGCGGCAGTTCCGTATCCTCGTCAATTCGCCAGCGATGCGCGCCTTCAATATTTCTCATGAGCAGATCGAGAAGGCGCTGGCATCGTTCGGCGGCAATCTGGGCGGAGGATTCACCGATCAGCATTCGCGCGAATATCTGATCCGCAGTATCGGGCGCACGACCAGTCTCGACGATCTGCGCAACATCGTGGTTGCGAACGATCAAAAAGGGCCGGTCTACCTGCGCCAGATCGCTGAGGTTGCATTTGGTGCGCGTATCAAGCGGGGCGACTCCGGATACATGGGCGCGCCTGCGGTGATGGTTTCCGTCGAGAAGCAGCCCTTCGTCGATACCATCAAACTCACGAAGGAAATCGAGACGGCGCTGAAACAGCTCTCCGCCGTGGCCCCCGCAGGCACCAAGGTCGATCAGGTGCTGTTCCGGCAGGCGGACTACATCGGCACCTCGATCCGCAGCGTGCAGGTCGTCTTGATCGAAGCGGTCATCGCCGTATCGATCGTGCTGTTTGCATTCCTTCTGAATTTCCGGACGACCGCGATATCGCTGACTGCGATTCCCGTCTCGCTGCTCGTGACAGCACTCGTTTTCTACTTCGCCGGCATGTCGATCAACACCATGACACTCGGCGGAATTGCGATCGCAATCGGCGAACTCGTCGATGACGCCGTCGTCGATGTCGAGAACATCTTCCGGCGATTGCGCGAAAACAGGGCCGCGGGAAATCCCAGATCGACCTTTGACGTCGTGGTGACGGCGAGCCAGGAGGTCCGCTCCGGCATCGTCTATGCGACGTTGGTCATCATTCTGGTATTCGTGCCGCTATTCGCGTTGTCCGGCATCGAGGGGCGTCTCTTCGTTCCGCTCGGACAGGCCTACATCATCGCGATTCTTGCGAGCCTCGTCGTATCCATCACGCTTACGCCCGTGATGGCCTACTACCTCTTGCCGGGCATGAAGTCGCTCGGCGAGCACGAGGGCAGGGTCGTTACCCGGCTGAAGCGGTGGAACAAAGCGGCGCTTGAACGCGCTTTCGCGATGGAGCGCAGGGTGTTTGCGATCACAGGCGCGCTGGTCGTGGCAGGTGTGATCGGATTCGCGTTGCTGCCGCGCGTTTTTCTGCCGCCATTCAACGAAGGCACGTTCACGGTCAACGTCTCCTTCAATCCGGGAATTTCGCTTGGCGAGTCGAACCGTATAGGCGGCATCGCAGAGCGTCTTTTGCTTGGGATGCCTCAAGTCAAAACCGTTGGCAGGCGTACCGGACGCGCCGAACTCGACGAGCATGCGGAGGGTATCCACGTCTCGGAACTTGAAGTCGAACTCAAGCCGGGAACGAACAGGGCCGATGCGGCGGCGGAAATTCGCTCGCGGCTCTCCGTGCTCCCTGTCTCGGTGATCGTCGGTCAGCCGATCTCGCATCGTATCGACCACATGCTGAGCGGCGCCACCGAGGAAATCGCGGTCAAGATTTATGGCGACGACCTGACGACGCTGCGTCAGCTCGCTGAACACCTGCGTGGCAAGATGGCGGGCATTTCCGGCATCCGCGATTTGCAGGTCGAACGGCAGGTCTTGATCCCGCAACTCGAAATTCGGGTCGATTATCAGAAGGCCGCGCTTTACGGCGTGCAGCCTGCGGTCGTGGTGGAGCAGATCAGCAGGCTATCCAGCGGACGGGTGGTCTCGCGCGTCATCGACGGTTATCGTCGCTTCGACGTGGTCTTTCTGCTGCCTTACAATATGCGCACCACACAGGGGCTTGGCGGCTTCCTGATCCAGACTCCGTCCGGCTGGATCCCCGCGCGCCAGATCGCCGAAATCCGGGAAACCGACGGCCCGAACCAGATCCTGCGCGAGAACAGCCGCCGCCGCATCGCGGTCTTTGCGAATACCGATGGCTCGGATGCCGCCGGGATTGCGCAATCCGTGCAGCGTCAGATCGCGTCGATGCAATTGCCGCAAGGCGTCTTCGTCAGTCTTGAGGGGAACTACGAAGCGCAGCAAAGCGCGAGCCGGCAGATCGCAGGGCTGTCGCTCATTTCGCTGCTGCTCATCTTCGCGGTGCTTTACAGCCGCTACCGTTCGGCTGTCCTGACATTGATTATTCTCGGCAGCATTCCGTTCGCGCTCGTCGGCAGCGTGGCTGCACTCTGGATCGCAGGGCTGCCGCTCTCGGTCGCATCGATGATCGGCTTCGTGACGCTCACGGGCATAGCAGCCCGCAACGGCATTCTGAAGATCAGCCACTATCTCAATCTGTCGCTGCGCGAAGGTATGCCGTTCGGCGAGGCGCTGATCGTGAGGGGTACGCTCGAGCGGCTGACGCCGGTGCTGATGACCGCGCTCTCCGCAGGCGTCGCGCTGATCCCGCTGATGATCGATCCGTCTTCGCCCGGCAAGGAAATCCTGCATCCGGTCGCGGTCACGATCTTCGGAGGCCTCGTCAGTGCAACCTTACTCGATGCCGTCTTGACGCCTCTTCTGTTCCGGCGCTTTGGCCGCGAGCCGCTGGAGCGGCTGCTCGACGAAGCCAAACGATCGGCGGCCGGAAAGCCGTCGGAAGCTTTTTAAAACCCACGAAGGAGAAGACGACGATGATCAAGAAACTTTCTATGGCCGTTGCCGGCGTCATGCTGATTGCGGGTGTTGCGTTCGCGCATGCCCCGGAGAAGGGCAAGAATGGCGGCCAGCAGGTCGATGCCGGAAACTACCATGTCGAAGCGATCGTCAAAGGCAACACGCTCGACGTCTTCGTTACCGATCACGGCGAGAAGCCGGTATCGACCAAAGGCTTCAAGGGCACCGCGGTTCTGATCGTCGCCGGGAAGCCGGCCAAGATCACGCTCGCGCCGCGCGGCGACAACGTGCTGACGGGCACCGCGGCAGTCGAGATGACTGCGCCCATTCGCGGGGCAATCCAGATCACGAACAATAACAACGAGACCGTGCAGGCGAAGTTCTGATCAAGCCGGGTGTGAGGCGGCGGCCTCGGGTTGCCGCTTGCTCAGGACATATCCGCCTGAAGTTACGCAGGCTGCGTGGCAAAGCTGTAGCCTGTAGATCCCTCTACGGAGGCTGGGAAAGTCCGGCCAGGTCTCGCCTCGCGCGTTTATTCTTTACCGATACACATCAAGCCCGCCTTGAAGGCGGGCTTGGCGTTTCTAGCGATCCTGTTGCCTGCTACTTCTGAACGTCTGTTCAGAAGAGGTCCAGTACCGACTGCGGAACCTCTGTTGGCCGGCCGGCGTTATGTCTCTACTATTCGGGTCAAGGATCGATTGCGCGATTATGTATTCCGGGAGCTGGGCTTTGCTTCGAGGCTGGTTTGCAACCGAACGATCACGCAAAGGTGTAATGTCTTCCGGGCATGTACCGCTCCGTAACGCGCTCAGTTCAGATCGCGTTCACATGCCGGGCAGCAACCTCACGATATTGACGCTGACGAAGCTTGAGCCAAAGCGAGTCGTCAGAGTGCATGGGAGGTAGCTGAGAAATGCCCGAACCCGCAACGCAAATGAAGAAGCGGCGCGTGCTCGTCACCGGCGGCGCGGGTTTCATCGGCTCGCATCTGTGCGAGCGGCTGCTGAAGCGCGGCGACTCCGTACTGTGCGTCGATAACTTTCTCACCGGCGAACGCCAGAACGTTCTGCATTTGCAGGAGTTCGCGGATTTCGAAGTGATCCGGCACGACGTCTGCGCGCCGCTGCATGTTGAAGTGGACCAGATCTACAATCTCGCCTGTCCCGCGTCTCCGGTGCACTACCAGCACGATCCGATCCAGACCGCGAAGACGAGTTTTCTCGGCGCGCTGAACATGCTCGGCCTCGCCAAGCGTCTTCGCATCCCGGTCTTGCAGGCATCAACGTCGGAAGTGTACGGCGACCCTGAGATTCATCCGCAGGTCGAGGATTACTGGGGCAACGTGAACCCGATCGGCCCGCGCTCGTGCTACGACGAAGGCAAGCGCGTTGCCGAAACGCTGTTCTTCGATTACAGGCGCGAACATCGTCTCAGCACCAAGGTCGTCCGCATCTTCAATACCTACGGCCCGCGGATGCACCCGAACGACGGTCGTGTCGTATCCAATTTCATCGTGCAGGCGCTCCAGAACCGCAACATCACGGTTTACGGCGACGGCAGCCGCACGCGCTCCTTCTGCTATGTCGACGATCTTGTTACCGGTCTCGTGAAATTCATGGATGCGCCGGATCACGTGACCGGCCCGCTCAACCTCGGCAATCCGCACGAGATCACGGTGCGGGAGCTTGCCGACATCGTCATCGCGATGACGGGTTCGTCGTCGAAGCTCGCATTCCATCCCGTGCCGGAGGACGACCCGCGGCAGCGCAGGCCCGATATCAGCCGTGCGCACGAACAGCTCGACTGGCAGCCGGTGACGGAACTGAAAGAAGGCTTGCAGCGGACCATCGATTATTTCGAGCGTGCGCTTTCGGCGAACAAGATTCCGGTCGCTCCGGTCTAGCGCTTGATCCAGTAGCCGCCAAAATGATCGATCCGCATGATCGGGTCCGCGATGCCATGAGCGCTTCTGAACTCGTCGATGGCCTTGCGCTGACCTTCAAACAGAAAATAGTCGTCGGCGATGAGCGAACCGCCGCGCGAAAGCTTGTGGTAGAGTACGAGCCCGTCCCGTGTGCTTTCGTAGAGATCGCCGTCCAGCCTCAGCACTGCGATACGTTCGATCGGTGCTGCGGGCAGCGTGTCCTTGAAGAGGCCCTCGAGGAAAACGACCTGCGCATCGAGCAGGCCGTATCGCGCAAAGTTGCTTTTCACTTCTTCAAGTGGAACGGCGAAATCAGCGACCCCGCCGACCGTAAAGTTCGTGTCGGGCGCGGACTGCGCCGGGAATCCGCGGAAGCTATCGGCCGCAAAAACGCGCCGGTCGGCAATGCCATGGGCCGCGAGCACGGCCCGCATCATGATCGCCGCGCCGCCGCGCCATACGCCGGTTTCCACGAAATCGCCGGGCACGTTCTCCTCGATCGCCCGCTCGCACTGACGCCGCACGTTCTCCATGCGAAGCGCGCCGATCATGGAGGGCGCCTTTGACGGCCAGTCCCAACCCTGTTCGCGATAGTCGGAGCGGTAGCCTTCCACATTCGAGGATGGCAAAGCCGGATCCTCGTTCAGCTTCCCGATCAGGCTGTCACGCATCAGATCGAGATAGGCGGCGCGCAGGCGGCGTATATAGTCCGGGTCCGGCATCGGCCTATTTCGCACGGCCCCACCGGAATGTTCAACGGAAGATGCAATGAGCACGAAGCACGTTCTGATCACCGGCGGCGCGGGGTTCATCGGATGCAATGCCGCGCGCTATTTCGGTCAGCGTAACTGGCAGGTCACGGTGCTCGACAATCTCTCCCGCGCAGGTACCGAGAGCAATCTCACCTGGCTCAGGGACGAGACCGAGTTCGAGTTTGCGAAGGCCGATGTCCGCGATACCGCGGCGGTGAACAGAACGATCTCTGAACTGAAGCCCGACGCCGTGATCCATCTCGCCGCACAGGTTGCGGTTACGACCTCTGTCACCGACCCGCGCATGGATTTCGATGTGAACGCGCTCGGCACGTTCAACCTGCTCGATGCGGTGCGCCGCTACAAACCCGATACCGTTTTCCTGTTCGCTTCCACCAACAAAGTCTACGGCAAGATCGCGAATGCGGCATCTGCGCTTGCAGGAAACCGCTACGCCTATACGAACCGGCCGCACGGTATTACGGAAAACGAGCCGCTGGACTTTCTGTCGCCCTACGGCTGCTCGAAGGGTGCTGCCGACCAGTACGTACTCGATTTCGCACGCATTTACGGAATACCTGCGGCGTCGTTCCGGCAGTCATGCATTTACGGTCCTCGGCAGTTCGGCGTCGAGGATCAGGGCTGGGTCGCGTGGTTCGCGATCGCAACGCTTTTGCAGAAAAACATCACGATCTACGGCGACGGCAAGCAGGTGCGCGACGTGCTGCACGTCGAGGATGCCGTTCGCGCCTACGAAGCCGCGATCCGTGCGCCGGACGAAATCCGCGGACAGGCCTTCAACATCGGCGGCGGCACCGCTGAGACGCTGTCGCTCCTGGAACTCATCGATATGCTCGAGCGTCACTTCAAGCGCAAAATTCCCTTGAAGTTCGACGCGTGGCGGCCGGGCGATCAGGAGGTTTATGTCAGCGACATCCGCAAACTCGAAAAGACGCTCGGCTGGAAGCCGTCGATCGGCGCGAAGCAGGGCGTCGGACGGCTGATCGAATGGGTGGAGCAGAACAAAGATGCGTTCTAGTCGGAAGCGTTCGGAGAAGCGGCAATGAAGGTTCTGGTAACGGGCGGCGCCGGGTTCATCGGCATACACCTTGTGCGCCGCCTGCTTGCGGACGGACATGAGGTCATTGCCGCCGACAACGAGTCGAACGGCGACCTCGTGCTGGTGCCGCAAGGTGCCAAAGCCGTTCGCGCGGATATCACGAAGCCGGAGGAACTCGAACCGATTTTCGCGGGCGGCATCGACGCCGTCTGCCATATCGCGGGACAAGTCTCGATCATCAAGGCGTTCTCCGATCCGGTCGCGGACCTTCGCACGAACACCGAGGGCACCGTGCAGGTGCTCAAACTCTGCGTGAAACACAAAGTGCCGCGTCTGCTCTATGCAAGCTCGATGACGCTTTACGGCGACTGCAAGCTTGTGCCGACGCCGGAAAGCGAGCCCTGCGTGCCCGACTCCTATTACGGCATCACTAAATATGCAGCCGAACGCTACGTGCATTCGACTGCTTCCCGTCCCGATCTCGGGTTCGACTTTTCGGTGACGTCGCTTCGGATGTTCAGCGTCTATGGCCCGGGACAGTCCTACAACAATCCCTATCAGGGCGTGCTTGGTATCTTCAGCGGCAACGTGCTGCGCGGCGAGCCGATCACGATCTTCGGCGACGGCGAACAGACGCGGGACTTCGTATTCGTCGGCGACATCGTCGATGGCTGGTCGCGTGCACTGACGAGCAAAGCTGCGAAGGGTCAGATCATCAATCTCGGCGGCGGCCGCTCCACCTCGATCAACGATCTTGCGGATGCCGTCGCGGATGCTTTCGGCTTTGCGAAGGGAAGCTACGACATCCGGCACGCCCCGGGGCGGCCGGGCGAAC
>CAZFPR010000061.1:13455-15608 GCA_964521045.1 uncultured Hyphomicrobiales bacterium | reverse complement strand
CGCCTTGCGGCGCTTGCCTTCGATCAGCACATGGCCGGCGAGACGCGCGCCGGTCATGCCGTAAGGATGGCCGACCGCGATCGAGCCGCCCGAGACGTTCAGCTTTTCCGGATCAATGCCGAGCTTGTCGCGGCAATAGATCACCTGCACCGCGAAGGCCTCGTTCAGTTCCCAGATTCCGATGTCGTCGATCTTGAGGCCGTGACGCTTCAAGAGGCGCGGGATCGCGAACACAGGACCGATGCCCATTTCGTCCGGCTCGCATCCGGCCGCGACGAAGCCGCGGAAAATGCCCATCGGCTTGAGGCCCTTCTTGGCAGCGGTTTCTGCGCTCATGATGACGGCGGCACTCGCGCCGTCGGACAACTGGCTCGCGTTGCCGGCGGTGATCGAGCCGCCTTCGCGCACGGGCTTCAGCGATGCGAGACCTTCCGCAGTCGTTTCCGGGCGCGGGCCTTCATCCTGCGAGAGCGTGATGTCCTTGTAGGAGACTTCCTTGGTGGCCTTGTCCATCACCGCCATCTTGGTGGAAATCGGCGCGATTTCTTCCTTGAAGCGGCCGCCTTGCTGCGCGCTGGCGGTGCGGCGCTGGCTCTCCAGCGAGTATTCGTCCTGCGCTTCGCGCGAAATGTTGTAGCGCTTGGACACCACTTCAGCGGTGTCCAACATCGGCATGTAAACGTCGCCCTTGATCGTCTTCAGCGCGGGATCGACCGCATGGAACATGTTCATGTGCTCGTTCTGCACGAGGCTGATCGATTCGCCGCCGCCGCCGACTGCGATCTCGACGCCGTCGAAAATCACCGAACGCGCGGCAAGCGCGATCGCCTGCAAGCCCGAGGCGCACTGGCGGTCGATCGTGGTGCCCGCGACCGTTACCGGAAGGCCCGCGCGCAAAAGCGATTTACGAGCGATATTGCCGCCGGTTGCGCCCTGCTGGAGCGCGGTGCCCATGACCACGTCCTCGACTTCGGCACCATCGATGCCCGCGCGCTTCACGGCATGCTCGATGGCGTGGCCGTAGAGGGTCGCGCCCTCGGTGTTGTTGAAGGCGCCGCGATAGGCCTTGCCGATCGGGGTGCGGGCGGTGGAGACGATAACGGCCTCACGCATTTTCATTTCCTCACTGTCTGGATGCGCCTGCGGAAGCAGACGTGTTCTGTTGTTTCGAAGCTTGATATTTGCGGCGCTCTTCCTCGACCAGCTCTTTCTTGGAGAGCTTGCCGACCGAAGTCATCGGAAGCGCGTCGCGAAGTTCGATGGCCGCCGGCATTTCGTGCTTGCCAACCTTGTCGGCGAGAAATTCCTTCACCGCTTCAAGGGTGAGTGCAGGTGCGCCTTTCCTCATCTTGATGAAGGCCTTCGCCGCCTCGCCGCGATAGTCGTCCGGCACGCCGATCACGATCACGCCTTCGATGTCGGGGTGCTCGAACAGCGCGTGCTCGATCACGCTCGGATAGACGTTGAAGCCGCCCGAGATGATCATGTCCTTCTTGCGGTCCACGAGATAAAGCCAGCCGTTCTCGTCCATGTAGCCGATGTCGCCGGTGAGGAAATATCCGTCGTCGACGAACGCGGCTTTGGTTTCTTCCGGCTTGTTCCAGTAGCCCGCGAATACGTTCGGGCCCTTGATCCGCATCTCGCCGGTCTCATTGAACGGCAAAGTGCGCGTCGGCTCGTCGAGCGCGACGATATCCATATAAAGTCCTGGCAAAGGAAGACCGATCGTACCGGGCGGGGTGTCGCCGTCATAAGGCTGGTTGGTGCCCGCCGGCGCCGTTTCGGTCATGCCCCAGCCGCCGCGCAGCGAAATTCCAGTGATCTTCCTGAAACGGTCGAAGATTTCGACGGGAAGCGGCGCGCCGCCGGAGGCGCACATCGAGAGCGAAGAAAGATCGCGCTTCTCCAGTCCCGGCGCCGAGACCAGCGCGATCCACATGGTCGGCACACCCGGAAAATAATTCGCCTTCTTCTCCTCGATGTCGCGCAGCGTGGTTTCGACATCGAAGCGCGGGCGCAGCATGCACTCGTTGCCCTGATCGATCGCGCGCAGGAATACGGAACTGAGCGCGTAAATATGAAACAGCGGCAGCACCAGAATGACGCGCTCGATGGCGTTGATCCCCACCGTGTCGTCCACGTTGTTGCGGTAG
>CAZFPR010000061.1:8349-13445 GCA_964521045.1 uncultured Hyphomicrobiales bacterium | reverse complement strand
TAGATCGAATTCGTCGAGGTGAGGTTGCGGTGCAGGAGCATCGCGCCTTTCGGCAGGCCAGTGGTGCCGCCGGTGTATTGCAGGAGCGCGATGTCGCTTTCTTTCACCTCGGGCCACTTCGCCGGAGGCGAGGCCAGCGAGAGCAGGTTCTTCAGCGTAATCGTGCGGCCGTTCGCCGGGATCGGGTCGTACTGGATCGGCGCCGGGCCGAATTCCGCATCGTCACCGATGATCAGGTGATCGAGCAGGCCCTCGGCGTCGAGTTTCAAGGCGCGGGTGACCATGCCCGGAAAATTTGTGGTCACCATGATGCGCGCGCCGGAATCTTTCAGTTTATGCGCAAGCTCGCGCTCGGCATCGAGCGGCGACATGTGCACGACGCGTCCGCCCGCCTTCAGCACCGCGAAGAACATCACCGGATGCACCGGCGTATTCGGGAGATAAAGTCCGACCGCGGTTCCCGGCTTCACGCCGAGCGAAACCAGCCCCGCGGCGGCGCGGGAAACCAGATCGCTCAACTCTTTATATGTCGTGCGCCGGTCACGGTATTCGAGCGCGTAGTTTTCAGGGTAGGCCGCGACGGCACGATCGAAGAGTTCGTTCACCGTGCCCGCACGGATCGGGGCCGCCGGATCGACGCCCGCGGGATACGACTTTTCCCAAGGATAAGGGCGGCTGTAACTCATGACGCTTTCTTCATCTCATTGGCGAGAGAAGCGAAGGTCTTGCCTTCGTTGGCGAGACGCTCGAGGAGCTTTGCGGGCTCCAGCGTCTTGTCGCCCGACTCTTTTGCGTAGTGTGCGAGGCGGTCGCGCACGTGCTTCAGGCCGACCGTGTCCGCGTAATGCATCGGGCCGCCGCGCCACACCGGCCATCCGTAGCCATAGAGCCAGATCACGTCGATATCGCCGGGACGCGACGCGATGCCTTCTTCGAGGATGCGCGCACCTTCGTTGATCATCGGGTAGATCGTGCGCTCGATGATTTCCTGCTTCGAGATCGGGCGGCGCTTGATGCCCTTCTTGGCTGAGGCATCGAGAATGATCTTCTCGACTTCCGGATCCGGGATCGGGGTCCGAGAACCCTTCTCATATATATAGTAGCCCTTGCCGGTTTTCTGGCCGAAGCGTCCGGCCTCCGCGAGCGTATCGGCGACTTCGTTCCGCTCGCCGCGCGCGCGGCGGATGCGCCAGCCGACATCGATGCCGGCAAGATCGCCCATCGCGAACGGACCCATCGGGAAACCGAATTCGGTGGTGGCGGCGTCCACTTCCTGCGGCAGCGCGCCCTCGAGCACGAGACGGTCGGCCTGCACGCCGCGGCGATGCAGCATGCGATTGCCGACAAACCCGTAGCAGACGCCGACCACGACCGGCACCTTCGCGATCTTGCGGCCGATTGCGATCGCGGTCTGGATCGCGTCGAACGCCGACTTCTCGCCGCGCACGATCTCCAAGAGCTTCATGATGTTCGCCGGGCTGAAGAAGTGCATCCCGATCACATCCTGCGGACGCGACGTGGAATTTGCGATTTCGTTCACGTCCAGCGTGGACGTGTTGGTAGCGAGCACCGCGCCCTTTTTCGTGATGGCGTCGAGCTTGCCGAAGATTTCCTTCTTGAGGCCCATCTCCTCGAACACCGCCTCGATCACCATGTCCGCGTCTTTCGCGGCTTCCAGGCCGACCGCGCCGGTAATCAGCGCCATGCGCTTCTCGACGTCGGCCTCGGACATGCCGCCGCGCTTCGCGGTGTTTTCGTAGTTGGTGCGAATTTTCGCGAGACCGTTCTTCAGGAATTCATCGGTGGTTTCGATCAACGTCACCGGGATTCCGGCATTAGCGAAGCACATGGCGATACCGCCGCCCATGGTGCCGCCGCCGATCACAGCCGCGCGCTTGACCTCGCGCGCCTTGGTGTCCGCCGGCATGTCGAGCACCTTGCTCGCCTCGCGTTCGGCGAAGAAGGCATGGCGCTGCGACTTCGACTCGTCGGTCATCAGGAGTTCGATGAACATGTTGCGCTCGCGCTTCACCGCTTCCTCGAACGGGACGGAAAGCGTCATCTTCACCGCCTCGACCGCCGCCATCGGGGCCTTCAGGCCCTTGTTGCGGCCGACCGCTTTCGCTGCAAGTTCGTTGAATTTCTCAGGGTTCTTGCGAAACTCAGTGAGTTTCTCTTCCATCCGGCTCGCGCGCTTCAGCGAGAGCTGCTCGCTGGCCAGCCGTTTGGCAAAAGCAATCGCGCCGGCGAGAAGATCGCCTTCCACGATTTCGTCTACGAGACCGTCCTGAAGCGCTTGCGAAGCCGAAATCGGATTGCCTGAAAGAATGATCGGCAGCGCTTTGTCGATACCGATCAGCCGCGGAAGACGCTGCGTGCCGCCCGCGCCCGGAATGAGGCCGAGCTTGATTTCCGGCAGACCCAGCCTCGCGTCTTTGCTGGCCACGCGATAATTGCAGCCGAGCGCAACTTCGAGACCGCCGCCGAGTGCCGTGCCGTGGATCGCAGCGACCGTTGGCTTCGACACGTTATCGATGTCCGTGATCGCCTCGATCAGGCTCGGTGCCATCGGCGGTTTGCCGAATTCGGTGATGTCGGCGCCCGCGATGAAGGTACGTCCCGCGCAGGTGAGTACGATCGCCTGCACGCCGGCATCGGCATCGGCTTCCTTGAAAAATTTCTGCAAGCCCGCACGCACCGCGTGCTTCAGCGCGTTCACGGGAGGGTTGTCGACGGTGATAACGGCGATTGCGCCTTCGCGGCGCAGCGTGACTGGATCACTCACTTTATATTTTCCTTGGCGCTTCCTCTTGCCCGCAAGCGTAGCGGATTTTTGCCGCGCGGCGAGCCGTTCCCTACTCAAGACACTGTTGCAGCGCCCAAAGGGCATTTCCGCTATGCGGAACATCGTTCTGCATTCTTGACCCGAAAGCTAGAAAGTGGTGCGATTGAAGTCAATCAGTCCGCCCGGAAAGAACAGGGGCTTTGGAAGTGCATAGTCCGAGTGCAGCGTCGAAACGCACTGACAGTCAGTTCTCCGAACTCGACGATGGCAACGATCGCAAATTCGTGGTGGCGCTCGCGCGCGGCCTCGATGTGTTGCGCGCCTTCACGCCGGGCGAATGGCTGCTCGGCAACAATGAAATTGCCGAGCGCACAGGTTTGCCGAAGACCACGATCTCGCGGCTGACCTACACGCTCACCAAGCTCGGCTATCTCACGCATGTCGAGCGGCTTGGAAAATATTCGCTCGCGCCGGCAGCGCTTTCGATCGGCTATTCGACGCTCGCGAACCTTCGTATCCGTCAGGTCGCGCGCAAACAGATGCAGGAATTCGCGAATTACGCCGGCGCTTCCGTGGCGCTCGGCAGCCGCGACCGCATGCATCTGATCTACATCGAACATTGCCGCTCGAAGTCGGACGGCCTGCTGCGCCTGAACCTCGGCTCGCGCATTCCGATCGGGACCACGGCGATGGGCCGCGCGCTTGTCGCCGCTTTGCCTGAAGACGAGCGCGACTGGCTCATGGGCCACATCAAACGTCATGCCGCGGAAAACTGGGGCCAGGTGAAGGCGGGTATCGAAAAAGCGATCCGTGATCTTGCCGAACGCGGCTTCACGACTTCGTTCGGCGAATGGGAAAAGGACGTTTACGCCGTAGGCGTGCCCCTGATCCCGCCGGACGATTCCGGCGTCTACGCATTCAACTGCGGCGCCAACGTTTACCAGACATCGCGGGAGAAGCTCGAAGGGGAAGTCGGGCCGCGTCTCGTCAATCTCGCAAAGAACATAGAAGCCGCGATAGGCGGCGGTTGAGGGAAGAAACGCCGAAAACAAGACACAAGCAGGGGAAGGCTCGTGGGCAGTAAGGGAAGACTGCATCACCGCTTTAGCGGGCGATGATGGATATGCGTGTAGCCGGGAATCCGGCGCGGGGAAGTGCGCGGGCATCGGCATCGTCGCGGCCGCTCCTGTCGGTGGAGAACGTCGGCGTCCGCTTCGGCGGCATTGTTGCGCTCGACGGAATATCTTTCGATCAGCGCGAGGGCACGATCCTCGGCCTGATCGGGCCGAACGGCGCCGGCAAGACCACGATGTTCAATTGCCTGAGCCGGCTCTACACGCCGAATAGCGGCGAGATCGCCTTCGACGGAAAGTCCATCCTGAAGCTCGCGCCGCATCAGATCGCGAGCCTCGGGATCGCGCGCACCTTCCAGAATCTCGCGCTGTTCAAGAACATGTCCGTCCTCGACAACGTCAAGGTCGGCTTTCATCCGGTCACGAAGAGCGACTATTTCAGCGATTCCTTCCGTCTGCCCTGGGTCAGGCGGCAGGAGCGCGAGATCGACGCACAGGCACGCGCCATCATCGACTATCTTGAACTGCGGAAGGTCGCGGACACGCTCGTGTCCGGTCTTCCGATCGGCACGCAGAAGCGCGTGGAACTCGCACGCGCCCTTGCCGCGAAGCCCACGCTTCTCCTTCTGGACGAGCCGGCCGCAGGGCTCACGCATCACGAGGTCGGCGAACTCGGCGATCTCATCAAGCAGATCAGGGACGAGCGCGGCGTTACCGTGCTCCTGGTCGAGCATCACATGAGCCTCGTGATGTCGATCTCCGACAAGGTGGTTGCGCTCGATTTCGGCAAGAAGATCGCCGAAGGAACGCCGGCGCAAGTGCAGCAGGACCCGGAAGTGATCCGCGCCTATCTCGGGAGCGGCAAGAAATGACCACTCCGCTTCTTTCCGCGAAGAATCTCCGTGCCTTTTATGGTCCGACGCAGATTCTCTACGATATCGATTTCGACATGCGTGCCGGGGGCATCACCACGCTGCTCGGCGCGAACGGCGCGGGCAAAACCACCACGCTGCGCGCTCTCTCCGGCATGGTGAAAACCGCCGGCGAGATCCGTTTCGACGGCAGGCTGATCTCGAACAAGGATACGGCGGATATCGTTCGCCTTGGCGTCGCGCATGTGCCCGAAGGCCGCGGCACCTTCGTGCGGCAGACGGTCGAGGAAAACCTGCAACTCGGCGGCATCACCCAGCCGGCAGGGCAGATCGCGGCCGACATTGATCTGGTCTTCACGTACTTCC
>CAZFPR010000061.1:0-8339 GCA_964521045.1 uncultured Hyphomicrobiales bacterium | reverse complement strand
AGCAGGCCGGCACGCTTTCCGGCGGCGAGCAGCAGATGCTCGCGATCGGGCGCGCGCTGATGTTGCGTCCGAAGGTGATGCTCCTCGACGAACCTTCGTTCGGGCTCGCGCCGCTGATCGTGCAGGAGATGTTCGGCATCCTCCGGCGGCTCAACCAGAAAGAGAAAGTCTCGATGTTCCTGGTCGAGCAGAACGCATCGCTCGCGCTCGAACTCGCCGACCACGCCTATCTTCTGGAAACCGGCCGGGTCGTGATGTCGGGGCCCGCCAAAGAATTCAGCCAGGATGAGACCATCCGGCGCGCCTATCTCGGATACTGAGGAAGAACGATGGAACAAGTCGTACAGCAAATCATTGGCGGACTTGCTACCGGCGCGATCTATGCCTGCATCGCGCTTGCCATCGTCATGATTTACCAGGCCATCGACCATCTTAATTTCGCGCAAGGCGAAATGGCGATGTTCTCGACCTATATCGCCTGGCAACTGATGCAATGGGGCGCGCCGTATTGGGGCGCGTTCTTCATCACTATCGCGATTTCGTTCGTGCTCGGCTACATCATCGAGCGGGCCGTGTTCAAGCCGGTGCACAACGCGCCGGTGCTGAGTCACATCGTCATCTTCATCGCGCTGTTTGCGATCATCAATTCGATGGCGGGCTTCATCTGGGAATTCACGATCAAGCCGTTTCCGACGCCGTTCGGGACGAAATCGGTGCTTGGCGAAGGTCTCCTGAGCGCGCACGGCGCGGGCATGATCGCGGTAACCGGAATCATGCTGGCGCTACTCTACGCTTTCTTCCGCTTTACGCGCGTGGGTCTCGCGATGCGTGCGGCCTCCGCCAACCCTGACTCCGCACGGCTGGTAGGTATTCGCGTGGGCTTCATGAATGCGCTTGGCTGGGGCATGGCCGCCGCGATCGGTGCGGTCGCAGGTATGATGATCGCTCCGGTGGTGTTTCTTGAGCCGAACATGATGGTGACGATCCTGCTCTATGGCTTCGCAGGTGCGGTGGTCGGCGGCTTGACCAGCCCCGGCGGCGCGGTGTTCGGCGGTTTTGCGGTCGGCGTGATCGAAAACCTCGCGTCGTTTGTCCCGCATTTTGGCGCGGAGATGAAACTCTCGATTGCGCTCGCGCTCATCATTCTCGTTCTGACCCTGAAACCGAACGGCCTGTTCGGCCGCAAGATCGTGAGCCGGGTGTAGCCCATGAAAACCACTTCACCCGCCACCGTCCTGATCGCCGGTATCGGCGCAACCGTGATTACGCTTGCGCAGAACTGGAAACTTGCCGGCTTTATTTTCATCCTCATCGCAGGCGGTCTGTTTCCGTTGATGGCGTCTGGCGTGTTCACGTTCCAGATCACGCAATTGCTGATCTACGCCATCGCGATTGCCGGCCTTAACCTGCTCACCGGATTCAACGGCCAGTTTTCGCTCGGTCACAGCGCGTTCTATGCGATCGGCGCCTATGTCTCGGCAGTCCTGATGACGCAACTCGACATGCCGTTCTATCTGACGATCCCGATTGCCGCCGCGGTCTGTTTCGTGTTCGGCTTTTTGTTCGGGCTTCCGGCGCTGCGGCTTGAAGGCATCTATCTCGCGCTCGCCACTTTTGCTCTGGCCATCGCGACTCCGCAGATTCTCAAATTCAAGCCCGTCGAGCACCTCACCGGCGGCGTACAGGGACTGGCGCTGTTCCATCTGAAACCGGAGGCGCCGTTCGGCCTGCCGTTCGATCAGGATCAATGGACCTTCTACGTCACTTTCGCCGTGACGATCCTGATGTTCTTCTTCGCTTTCAGTCTCGTAAACAGCCGCTCGGGCCGCGCCATGAAAGCCATCCGCGACAACCACATCGCGGCAAAAGTTACCGGTATCAATCTCTCGCTGTTCAAGACCCTGACCTTCGGCGTGAGCGCGCTCTTTACCGGGGTCGCCGGTGCGCTGAGCGCGATGTTGATCGCTTTCGTCGCTCCGGACAGTTTCCAGATCACGCTTGCGGTTGCGATTTTCGTCGGCATGGTGGTCGGCGGGGTCGGCTGGATTCCCGGCGCTTTTCTCGGCGCGCTGTTCATCCTGTTCGTGCCGAACATCGCCGAGCATATCGCTTTCGGCCTTGCGGCGTTCTTCGACTTCGTCCGCAAATTTATTCCTTTCTTTCCGACAATCGGCGAGCAGAGCTCGAAGGGACTCACCGGCACTGTGTACGGCGTGTTCCTGATCCTGCTCATCTACGTAATGCCGTCCGGCCTTGCCGGATTGCTTCGACTGGCCGTGCAGCGGCTCGCGCAAGCGAGAAGCTGAACGGTCTTTTTCCCAAGGGAGGTAACAATGACGATCAAGAAATACGGAATGATCCCGGCGCTCGCGCTGGGCTTCGCCGTAGCGATGGCCGGCTCCGCCTCCGCGCAGACGCCGGGCGTAACGGACAAGGAAATCAAGATCGGCAACATCAATCCGTATAGCGGGCCTGCCTCCGCTTACGGCACGATCGGCAAGTCGATCGCCGCTTACTTCAAGATGGTGAACGCCGAGGGCGGCATCAACGGCCGCATGGTCAATTTCATCTCTTACGACGACAGCTACTCGCCGCCGAAGGCGCTGGAGCAGACCCGTAAGCTCGTGGAATCCGACAACGTGCTCTTGGTGTTCCAGCCGCTCGGCACGCCGGGCAACACCGCGATCCAGGGCTATCTCAACGGCAAGAAAGTGCCGCAGCTCTTCGTCGCGACCGGCGCCACCAAGTGGGGCGACCCGAAGAAGTTCCCGTGGACGATGGGCTGGCAGCCGAACTACCAGAGCGAAGGCCGCATCTACGCGGACTACATTGTGAAGAACTACCCGAATGCCAAGATCGGCATTCTCTATCAGAACGACGACTACGGTAAGGACTACGTGAAGGGCCTCAAAGACGGTCTCGGCGCAAAGGCCAAGACCATGATCGTGTCCGAGCAGCCGTATGAAGTCGCCGACCCGACCGTCGACAGCCAGATCATCGCGCTGAAGGCATCGGGCGCGGACGTATTCTTCAACGCGACCACGCCGAAGTTCGCGGCGCAGTCGATCAAGAAGATGGCTGAGATCGGCTGGAAGCCGGCTCACTTCCTCAACCAGGTCTCGAACTCGGTTGGCGGCGTGCTGAAGCCGGCTGGCTTCGAGAATGCGGAAGGCATCTTCTCCACCGGCTACCTGAAGGATCAGAACGATCCGCAGTGGAAAGACGACGCCGGCATGAAGAAGTGGTTTGCTTTCATGGACAAGTACTATCCGGAAGGCGACAAGACCTCGAGCTTCAATGTCTACGGCTACACCGTCGCGCAGAACCTGCATAAGGTGCTGCTCGCGGCCGGCAAGAATCTGACGCGCGAAGCCGTCATGAAGTCCGCGGCCAACATGAAGGATCTCGATCTCGATCTTCTGCTGCCCGGCATCAAGGTGAACACCAGCGCGACGGATTTCTATCCGATCGAGCAGAACCAGATGATGCGCTTCAAAGGCGGGAAGTGGGAATTCTTCGGCCCGATCATCTCCGGCGAAGTACGCGGCAGCTAATCGCCGCACAGTTTCGCAAGCACGAATGGAAACTCCCCGCCGTAAGGCGGGGAGTTTATCTTTTTCAGCAACGTTTCGTTAGCCTTAACGAACCCGGAATCGTTACCGAAGTCGCCGCCGGTGCGGATAACAACGCTAACAATTCGTAGCCGGACAGTTAGCAGCTTCTTCAGCAATCATCGCTAGAAAGTTCGCGGGCGAAATGCGTCTCGCGCAGATTCAGCGGCGAGGCGCACGGTAGCGAAAAGAAGAATGATGCCGCTGCATGCGGCGAGGCCAGGGGACTACGTTCGCGAAATGTCGTTGATCGTCATCGTCGATGACCGGATTACGAACCGGAATATTTTTGCGAAGCTTGCGACTTCCATCGAGGAAGGCGTGGCTGTGCGCGCGTTTGGCGATCCGGCCGAAGCGATCGAGTGGATCAAGAACAACACGCCCGATCTCGTCGTAACCGACTACAAGATGCCGGTGATGGACGGCGCCGAGTTCGTCCGTCGCTTCCGGCAGATTCCGGAATGCGCCGACGTGCCGGCGGTCGTAATCACGGTTTACGAAGAGCGCTCGCATCGCATCAAGGCGCTGGAGGCGGGTGCCACCGACTTCCTGCAAAGCCCGGTCGATCATCACGAGTTTCTGACGCGCGCCCGCAACCTTCTGAAGCTCCGCAAGCAGTCGCTCGTCATCAAGAGCCGCGCCACGGAGCTCGAGCGCGAACTCATGGACAGCGAGCGCTTCCGCAAGGAAGTGCTGCGCGACAGCCGTGAGCGCCTCGCTCAGGTCATCGACACCGTTCCCGCGCTGATCTCGGCGACCGACCGCGACGGACGCTGCGTTTTTCTCAACGCCTTTACGGCGAACTTCTATGGCGTCGATGCGGCGCAGGCCAGCGGGAAGACCGCGGCGGAAATCTTCGGCTCGCATTTCGGCCCGCAGAGTGCCGGTCTCGACCGCGTCGTCTTCGAGAACGGCAAAGGACTGCCGAGCTATGAAGAAGAGATCATCGACCGCGCCGGAAACCGCCACGTTTTCCTGACGACGAAGTCGCCGTTGCGCGACCGCGCCGGAAAGATCATCAACGTTCTGACGACCTCGCTCAACATCACCGAGCGCAAGCAGGCCGAAGAGCATCTCCATCACCTCGCGCATCACGACCCGCTCACGGGTCTGCCGAACCGCACCTATTTCCACGACAGCGTCCGCAAGCAGATCGCGCGCACGCGCCGCGGCGACAAGCAGTTCGCGCTGCTGCTGCTCGATCTCGACCGCTTCAAGGGCGTCAACGACGTGCTCGGCCACCAGCAAGGCGATCAACTGCTGCGGGCGGTCTCGCAGCGGCTGTGCAGCACCGTGCGCGAAACCGACATCGTCGCGCGTCTGGGCGGCGACGAATTCGCAATCCTGCAAACCGAGATCGGCCGCACCGACGACGCCGTCACGCTGGCGCAGAAGGTGATCGAGGCGCTCGAGCAGCCCTTCGAGCTGGAAGGCCAGGAGATCAATACCACTGCCAGTATCGGCATCACCGTGCATCCGACCGACGGCGTCGACGTGGACGCGCTGATCAAGAACGCGGATCTTGCGATGTATCAGGCGAAAGCCGAGGGCAGGAACGCGTGGCGCGTGTTCGCTTCCGATATGCATACGATCGCGCGCGAGGCGATCGTCCTCGAAAGCGATCTTAGACAGGCGCTCGCGAAGAAGCATTTTCTGCTCAACTATCAGCCGCAGATCGATCTTCGCACCGGCCGCATCATCGGCGCGGAAGCGCTCCTGCGCTGGCGGCGCCCGGGCTCGGGTCTGGTGCGCCCCGCAGAATTTCTTCCGCTCGCCGAAGAGAACGGACTTATCGTTCCGATCAACGAGTGGGTGCTGCACGAAGCCTGTCAGCAGGCAAAGATCTGGTCCAAGGAGCACGGTACGTTCAGGATCGCGGTCAATCTGTCGCCGGTGCAGTTCCGGAAGCAGGATATTCGCCAGCACGTACTGGATACGCTCGAGAAAACCGGACTCGATCCGCGTTCGCTCGAGCTCGAACTGACCGAAAGCATCCTGATGCAGAATCCGGAAGCGGTCGCGCAGGACGTCCGGTTCCTTCAGGAGAAGGGCATTACGTTCTCGATCGACGACTTCGGCGTCGGCTATTCGTCCCTTTCCTATGTGAAGACCCTTCCGGTCGACCGCCTGAAGATCGATCAGGGCTTCATCCGCAACGTCAACTCCGATCCGAACGACGCCGCCATCGTGCGGGCGATCATCAATCTCGGCCACAGCCTCAACCTGAAGATCATGGCGGAAGGCGTGGAGACCGCGGAGCAGCTCGCTTTCGTGCGCAGCGAAGGCTGCGACGAAGTGCAGGGTTTCTACTTCAGCCCGCCGGTTCCGGCCGAGGATTTCATCTTCCTTTTCAATCAGCAGAATCTACTGGCGCGGACTGCATGAGGGCTACCCGATGATAGCGGCGGCGAAGTCCCATTTCTCTCTGATCGGCTTTCTGAAAAGCCGTCTCAAGAACCGGCCTGACGGCGAGCACGAGATGGTCGTCAATCGCGTTGTCATCAGCGCGCTTATTCTGATCTATCTCGGCGTCGCTTCGCTGTTCGGCGTACAGGTTCCCTACGAAGCCGTTCTGCTTACTTCGCTGTTCTTCGGCATTTCGTTCGCGTTCCTTGCGCACATGCTCTATCAGCCGGGCGTATCCGTGCCGCGGCGCGTCATCGCGATGTGCTCAGATCTCGGATTCCTGTCCTGGGGCATTCATGCCGGCGACGAAGCGCTTTCGTTGCTCTATCCGATTTATCTTTGGGTCATTTTCGGAAACGGCTTTCGCTTCGGCCTGAAGTATCTCTTCGGCGCCATGCTGATCGCGGTCGCCGGGTTTTCGGCCGTTGTTGCGACCACCGAGTACTGGGCGCATCACACCAAGCTCGCCTATGGCCTACTTGGCGGCCTCGTGATCCTGCCGCTCTATGCAGCGACACTCATCAAGAAGTTGCAGGCGGCCAAGAACGAAGCCGAACAGGCCAACAAGGCGAAAAGCCTCTTCCTCGCGAGCGTCAGCCATGAGTTCCGCACGCCGCTCAATGCCGTGATCGGCATGAGCGACATGCTGCGCGACACCAAGCTCAATGCTGAGCAGCTCGACATGACGCAGACGATCCGCGGATCGGCACGCGCGTTGCTCGCGCAGATCAACGACATTCTGAATTACTCCCGCATCGAAGCCGGCCAGATGCCCGACCAGTCGGTCGATTTCGATCTGCACGCGGTGTTGGGGCAGGTCCGGTCGATGCTCGTCGCGCAGGCAAAAGAGAAGGGCGTCCGCCTTTCTCTGCATGTTGGGCCACACACCCCTTATAAGCTGCATGGCAATTCGCGCGCGTTGCAGGACGCGCTGACCAATCTTACGGCGAATGCCGTCAAGTTTACCGAGCGCGGCAGCATCGCGATTGCAGCCGGTTTGATCGAGCAGAAGGACGGCACGGCGCGGATCCGGTTCGAAGTGACCGATACCGGGATCGGCATCGCCGAAGAAGCGCGCGAGAAAATTTTCCAGAGCTTCACGCAGGCCGACGAAAGCATCGTCGACCGCTTTGGCGGTACCGGGCTTGGCCTTGCCATCGTGAAGCAGCTTGTCGAGCGTCAGGGCGGCACGATCGGCGTCGACAGCAAGCCCGGTGAGGGCAGTACGTTCTGGTTCGAACTGGGCTACCAGATCGGCACGAACGAAGGTGCCGGTTCGATTCCGGACCTTTCGGATACGCGCGTCATACTCCTTGCGTGCAACGATGACAGCGCCGCCGAAATCTCGCGCATGCTGGAAGCTTCGCGCGCCACTGTCGCGACCGCCCGAACGGCAGACCAGGCCTGCGATCAGTTCGCAGTACCGGAAGCCAGCGGCATACGCCGCACGGTTGTGATCGTGGATGGTGATCAACTACAGCCCGATTCCGCTTCGGTCGGTACGACGCTGAACAAGATGAATGGCGGCACGAATCTTTCCGTTGTTCTGCTGACGGCAGAGCCGCTATCCGGGTTGCTTCCGCTTCCTGACCGGTTTGACTTCGCCTCCGTTATTGCCAAGCCCGCTGAATTGTCCGCGTTGGGCGCTGCGTTGAGAATCGCGAAGGCCGGGGATGCAACCGGCATCGACGAGGAAGGCAATGCCCATCATGAACAGCCTGCGCGAAAGCTCTCCATTCTCGTCGCCGACGACAACCGCACCAACCAGAAGGTGATCGGAAAGATTCTGGAGCGCGTCGGTCACGATGTCAGTATTGTGGAGAACGGCGAGCAGGCGCTCGACGCCATGCAGGTCAAGGCGTTCGACATTGCGCTGATGGACGTGAACATGCCGGTTCTGAACGGCATCGAAGCGACCAAGCTCTATCGATTCGCATCGCTCGGCAAGCCGCGGCTTCCGATCATTGCGCTGACCGCCGACGCTACGCCGGAAACCAAGCAGCGTTGCGAGGAAGCGGGCATGGACGCCTGCGTCATCAAGCCCATCGAACCGGCGCGGCTTCTCAACATCATCAGCTCGATTGTCAGCGAAAAACAGGTCAGCGATCAGGAGGCTTTCTCCGAAAGCGAAACCGTCAAGCGGATCGCCTCGCATCCGAAGTTCAAGACGTCGGACGTATCTCCCATCGATGTTCGCGCGCTCACCGATCTCGAGGCGCTCGGCGGCACCAAGTTCGTGGACGAACTGATCGCGGATTTCGACCGCGACACCGAAACGCTGCTCGATGAACTCAAGCAGTCCGCGAAGTCATGCGACGTGAA
>CAZFPR010000060.1:11613-15732 GCA_964521045.1 uncultured Hyphomicrobiales bacterium | reverse complement strand
AGGCCGGTACCCTCGTAGTCGCGGTCATAGGTTGAGTGTCCCTGAAAGAAGGGATCGCCAAGCCTTGCAATATCCGCTTCGGGAATGCCGATACCGGTGTCGGTGACGATCAATTCGATTTCCTTGCCGCGGGCCCGCGCGACGATATCGACCTTGCCGCCCGACTCCGTGAACTTGATGGAGTTGGAGACCAGATTGATGACGACCTGCCGCAATGCGCGGGGATCCGCGTTGATCTCCGGCAGATCGCCCGCGATATCCGCGAACAATTGAATCCCGGCCTGTTCCGCGCGCAGCGACATCATCTCGCGGCAGCTTTCGATCAGCGGCTTGATCGCGAAGGGCTCGGTGACGATCTCGAAATGGCCGGCCTCGATCCGCGACATATCCAGAATACCGTTCACGACGGCGAGAAGATGCTCGCCGGAATCGCGGATCAGCCGCGCATAGTCCTGGCGGCGGGCGGCGTCGAGCTTCATCTCGTCTTCGCGCGCGAGCATTTCGGAGAATCCGATGATCGCGTTCAGCGGCGTCCGCAGCTCATGGCTGACGGTCGCGAGGAATTTGCTCTTGGCGTCGTTTGCGCGTTCGGCCTCGCTGCGGGCGTACTCGATCGCAAGCGCGTCTGCCTTCCGTACCGAGACGTCGCGGAACACGGACACGACCTGCCGTACACTGCCAGCCGGAGAATCGGCCGCGGCATCGATGCCGTGGCTGCGCATTTCGACCCAGATGAATTCCGGATCCGCGTCACGGTCGCCCGGCCACTCGCGCTTCAGCCGGAACTCCAGCGAAACCGGATTGGAACTCCGGGCGGCATCGGAGATCGCCTTCAGGAACGCCGGGCGGTCGGCAAGATGTACGCGGTCGAACAGCCTGTGTCCGAGCAGTTCGGAAGCGGGAATTCCCGTCAGTTGCTCGGCGGCCGGAGATATAAAGGTGATTGCGCCGTCGCGGCCGTGGCGTGCGATCACGTCGGACATGTTCTGGGCGAGCAGCTTGTAGCGCGCCTCGCTCGCAAGCTTCGCGAGATGCCCTTCCCGAACGAACGCGCTGTTCGCAAGCGCGATCCCGCCCGCATAGAGCGCGGCGGTGGTGACGCCCGCGATCGAGAGCCAGCTTTGGCTGACCGAAGCGACGGCCGGGACCGACACCATGAACCACAGTGCCGCAGCCGTGAAAATGGCGATCGCGATGGTTGCCGCGATCAGGCGGCGGGAAGCCGACAGCGAGGCTTCGAGCGCGATCACGACGATCCAGGGTGCGGCGAAGGAGCCGAGCCCGCCTGTGACGGCGCCGATCAGTGCGACCAGAATTGCGAGCGCGCAGGCGGAAAGCAGATGCGCGCGCTCGTATTCGCCGCTTCTGGAAAGGTACCAGACCAGAAGGATCGGCGTGAGCATCCAGCCGAGTGCAAATACTTCGAGCGGGCCGGGCACGCCGCGCCATGCCAGATACGCAGGAAACACGGCAAGCGCGCTCAGTCCGACGAAAAGACGTGTCGCGATAAACGCGCGATGCCGCGCGGCGATCAGGGAATCCTGCCGTGCGCTCGGATGGAGCAGCGCATCGAGATAAGCTCGGATGGGCGCAAACATGGAACTACGCAACTGTTACTTTCGCGGCGCGTTTCGGAAGCGTACTCCCGCGCCGTCCCTCACCTGTTACGGCAAAGAGTAGAAGTGCGCGCTTAAGCGAACCCTAAATTCCGCCGCGCGTCGCAGCCCTGAGGCATGCGAAAACCCCTTATTTCACGGGGCTTTCTCCGCCTCCCTTCGGCATGGTGAATGATCCCTTTCCGGGGATGGTTTTCGTTCTCTTATTGTACCTGCCGGGACGCTTCCTTTTGCCGCCCGGATCAAAATGGTTTCGAAACCATCTCCGGAATTTCCAGCATTCGAGACGAATCTTCGTCGAAGGCCGAACGGTTCTTTGAAAGCTCCCGGCTTATGGTGCGCCATGACGCGGCAGATAAGCCGCGCGGGGACTAAGGGCGTCATGTTCTTTCTGTTGCGGGTAGCCTTCTGGCTTTCCATCGTGGTCGTGCTTCTGCCTTCCGGGCCGAAGACGAACCCGAACGCGCCGGAAGTGAGCACATTCGAAGCGATCGGCGCGGCGCAGGCCGCGCTCAAGGATGCGCGCGGGTTCTGCGAACGCGAGCCGGAAGCATGCGCGGTCGGCTCGCAGGCGCTTCAGGTGTTCGGCCAGAAGGCGCAGAACGGCGCGAAGATGCTCTACGAATTCCTGTCCTCGAAGGCCGACCCTAAACATGACGAACCGACCGGCTCCACGCCGCGTCCGGGCCGCGACACGCTGACCGCCGAGGATCGCAATCTGCCGTGGCTTGCGCCGCAGAAGGTCTCATCACCGCAGAATCTCCCGCGCCGCGCGGGCTGAGCGCCATCGATCGCCGATAATTGTGCCTTCCGCTCCGGACGCCTATATCTGGCGCCATGAACGAGCGTATCGAAAGAATTGTCGAGGACTTCGAACTCCTCGATAGCTGGGACGACCGCTATCGCTACGTGATCGAACTCGGCCGCAAGCTGCCGGCGCTTTCGCCGGAAGATCATAGCGATGCGAACAAGGTACAGGGCTGCGCGAGCCAGGTCTGGCTGACCAGCGCACAACTCCCGGCCGCGAAGCCGGGAGAAGGACCCGTCCTGCGTTTCGAAGGCGACAGCGACGCGCATATCGTGAAAGGCCTCATCGCCATTCTGTTCGCGCTTTACTCGGACGAAAGCGCCGACAAAATTCTCGCGACCGACGCCAATGCCCTCTTCAACAAGCTCGGTCTTGGCGAACATCTGACGCCGCAACGCTCGAACGGATTTCGTTCGATGGTCGAGCGCATGAAGTCTGACGCACAGAAGGCACTGCGCTCCGCCTAGTCGCGATAGGCGTCCATGGTCGGACGCGCGTCTTCGGCCTGCCATGCGCGCGTTTGCACACGGTTTCTTCCGGTGATCTTCGCGGCCAGCCCATAGTGCCGCGCAAGCCGGTCGAGTGCGAGGCCGAGCACGACCTTCGATGTTCGCCGCGGCCAGCCGCGCTCACGCTCCACCGTCTCGAGACCCTTCAGAAAACAGCAGACGTCGAGCAGCAGGCCCGAGAACTCCGGACCCACGGCATCGAGCGCACGGCCGAGACGCTCCTTCGCGGCGATCACGAAATCGGAAAAATGCATCGCACTGTCGCCACCCGTGCGTCTGCCGTGCGCGACCGGCGCTGACAGGTTCGCGCCGATCCGCGGGGTCATCGCGGCGCGCGTGAAGTCTTCGCGCAACCGTTCGCCTGCCGCGAATTGCACGGCATCGATCATCGGCCGTCCATCCTGATCCTTGCGCCGTGCGAGCCACGCGAGCGGGCTTTCGCTTTCGTTGACGAGCAGCGCATCCGGGGCAGCCTGCGCATTCTCGCGCGTGGCACGCGCGATGCCGTGCTTCGAAATACGATCTCTTGCGGCCGGCCTCCTGGCTTTTTTCATCGCGCAACTCCACAGATCGCGTGCAGAAGATCTTCCAGTTCGGAAAGTTCGGCATCGAATTTCCGGTCGTCGCGGCGATCCTCGATCAGGCGGCAGGCATGCGCCGCAGTGGTGCGATCGCGGCCGAAATACTCTGCGACCTTCGCAAGCGGCAGCCCGGCTGCGGTATGCGCGAGGTACATTCCGATCTGCCGCGCCGTCGAAACCCGGCGCGACGAACGGCGGCTCGTGACAACCTCCGACGCCGCGACCCCCGCGGTACTTGCCGCCAGACGAACCACGAGCGCGCAGGTCATTTCACTCGGCATCGAAGTCCCGCGCGCCGCCACTACAAACGCATGCATTCCGCCGCTCTCCCTTGATAGGAATATATCCTTATCATAGGGATTGCGGCCATAACGGGGATAACGCGTTTTCCGCAGCGCTGCGAGAGACGCCAAATTGTGAAGAAGACAAAGCGGCTTAGCAGGATTCCGGCTCCGCTGTGGATAGGAATTTATCCCCCATCTGCGCCGCAGACCGCAGATTCCGGGCCTCATGTGAGGAGCCCGCCATGCCTTTCCGCGACCCGCCCGTCATCATCCGCGGCCCTGCCCGCTCGACGATCCGCGCCTTCCGCAGCGAAACGCGGG
>CAZFPR010000060.1:9275-11603 GCA_964521045.1 uncultured Hyphomicrobiales bacterium | reverse complement strand
ACGCGGGACGAGATGCTCGAGCGGCAGAGGCTATTTCTCGGGGCGCTACTCACCGGACAGACGCCGCGGCTGCTTCGCGCCCTGCGCCGCGAGCGAAGAGCGGCGGGCAATAGCGGCTACGACCTCGCGCGCCATTTCGCGCTCGCGCGCTTGTGTAGCGCAGGAACCTTGCGGGCCGCGGCGGCGAAGCCTAGTTCAGACCCGAAACCCCGCACCCGGAGGAAGTCGATGTCCGAGACGACGAAGCGCCCCAAGGTCGTGAAGTCCGACGCCGAGTGGCAGAAGGAACTGACGCCGGAGCAGTTCTACATCACCCGCAAACACGGCACCGAGGCCGCCTGGACCGGCCCTTATCTCAACGAGAAAAGCAAAGGCATCTACCGCTGCGTCGCCTGCGGAGCGCCGCTGTTCTCGTCGGAAACGAAATACGATTCGGGTTCGGGCTGGCCGAGCTTCTACCAGCCGATCGACGGCGGCGCCGTGTCGGAACATTCCGACAATTCGTTTCTGATGCGCCGCACCGAAATCCGCTGCGCCTCTTGCGAGGCGCATCTCGGCCACGTATTCCCGGACGGACCCAAGCCGACCGGGCAGCGCTATTGCATGAACGGTCACGCGCTGAAACTGCAAAAGGCCGATGACCAGAACAACAAATAGCGAAGGCTGGAATCTCGCGGCACTCGGCACGACGCCGGCCGCACGGAAAATCGCATCGCAACAGATCGTCCACGGGCTCACGCTCGCGGACGATTTCGCCTGGCTGCGCGACCCGAAGTGGCAGGACGTCTTCCGCGACACCAGCATTCTGCAACCCGAGATCAGAACTTATCTCGAAGCGGAGAATGCCTACACGGAGAAAGCCTTCGGCCCGCACGAGGCGCTCAAGAAAAAGCTGATCGCGGAGATGCGCGGACGCATCAAGGAGGACGACTCCTCGGTCCCTTCGCGTGACGGCCCTTACGCTTACTTCTCGCGCTACCGCGAGGGCGGTCAGCATCCGCTGGTCTGCCGCGAACCTTCGGGCGGCGGCGTTGCGGAAGTCCTGCTCGACGGCGACGAACTCGCAAAAGGAAAAGCGTATTTTTCGCTCGGTGGCGCTTCCCATTCGCCTGATCACAAACTCATGGCCTGGGCCTCCGACGACAAGGGCTCGGAGCTTTACGGCGTCCGCGTGATGGAACTTGCCACCGGCAAGGACCGCGAGGATCTCGTCACCGACACCGGCGGCGGCATCGTGTGGCTCAGCGACGGAAGCGGCTTCTATTACGTGAAGTTGGATGCCGAGCACCGCCCGTCGCGAATTTACCTGCATCGCCTCGGCAGGAACACCGCCGACGACGAACTGATCTACGAGGAGCAGGATAAAGGTTTCTTCGTTTCCATCGGCAAGCTCCAGGCGGATCGCTTCGCCGTGATCTCGACCGGAGATCACGACACTTCCGAAATCCGCCTGATCGACCTCCACGATCCCTCCGCCAAGCCGCGGCTGATCGAGCCGCGCACCACCGGCCTGCGCTACGAGGTCGAGCATCATCCGTCGTTCAACGGCGAAGAAGTGCTGATCGTGCTCACGAACGCCGACGGCGCCGAAGATTTCAAGATCGCCTCCGTCCCGCTCGCGAACCCGGCACGCGCGAACTGGCGCGACCTCATCCCGTACAGCTCCGGCACGCTGATCCTCGATTGCTCCATCTTCAAAAGCTGGATGACACGGCTCGAGCGTCACGAGGGCCTGCCCCGCATCGTGGTCCGCGAAATCGCGAGTGGCGAGGAACACACCATCGCTTTCAAGGAAGAAGCCTATTCGCTCGGCTCCTCCACCGGCTTCGAGTTCGATACCGACAACCTGCGCTTCAACTATTCGTCGATGACGACCCCGACCGAAGTCTGGGACTACGACATGCGCACGCGCGAGCGCGTCATGCGCAAACGGCAAGAGGTGCCGTCGGGCCACAATCCCGCGGACTATGTCACGCGCCGCATCTTCGCGAAGGCCAAGGACGGCGCCGTCGTCCCGATTTCGCTTCTGCATCACGTGAACACGAAGATCGAAGGCTCCGCGCCCTGCCTGCTCTATGGCTACGGCTCCTACGGAATTTCGATGCCGGCGAGCTTTTCGACGAGCCGCCTGTCGCTCGTGGACCGCGGCTTCGTCTACGCGATCGCGCATATCCGCGGCGGCACCGACAAGGGCTGGCGCTGGTATCTCGACGGCAAGATGGAGAAGAAGGAAAACACCTTCACCGACTTCATCGCCTGCGGCGAGCATCTGATCGCGGAGAAATTCGCGGCACCCAACCGCATCGTCGCGCAGGGCGGTTCGGCCGG
>CAZFPR010000060.1:0-9265 GCA_964521045.1 uncultured Hyphomicrobiales bacterium | reverse complement strand
TGGGCGCGGTCGCAAACCTGCGGCCCGATCTCTTCGCCGGCATCATCGCCGAAGTCCCGTTCGTGGACGTCATCAATACGATGCTCGACGGCTCCCTGCCGCTGACGCCGCCCGAATGGCCCGAATGGGGAAATCCCGCCACCGACAAGGCCGTGCTTGAGCGCATGCTGCGCTATTCGCCCTACGACAATGTGCGGCCGCAGGCTTATCCGGCGATGCTCGTTCTGGCGGGGCTCACCGACCCGCGCGTCACCTATTGGGAGCCCGCGAAATGGGTGGCGAAGCTGCGCGCGAACAACACCGGCAACAAACCGGTCTTTCTGAAGACCAACATGGATGCGGGCCATGGCGGCGCCGCAGGGCGCTTCGACCGGCTCGATGAAGTGGCGCTCGCCTATGTGTTTGCCATCGTGACGGCCGGAGCGAATTCCTCCTCATGAAACAGCATGAGAGGCTCGATGTATTCGCGACGCTGGCGATGGCCGCGCTCACGGCGAGCTGGGGATTTCAGCAGGTTGCGATCAAGGTCACGAATGACTCGGTATCGCCGATCTTTCAAAGCGGACTGCGGTGCGCAGGCGCTTTTCTGCTTCTTATGGTCTGGTGCTACGCGCGCGGCATAAAGCTGTTCGAACGCGATGGAAGTCTCGTGCCCGGCCTGATCGTCGGTTCGCTATTCGCGCTGGAATTCGTATTCATCTACTGGGCGCTGGTTTACACGGATGTGGGGCGCAGCATTCTCTTTCTCTATGCGTCGCCGTTCATCGTTGCGATCGGTGCGCATTATCTGCTTCCCGGCGAGCGCATGGGATTTGCGCAGATCGCCGGATTGTTGTGCGCATTCGGCGGTCTCGTCCTCGCGCTCCGCGATAGTCTCTCGGTGCCTTCATCCACCGCGCTGATCGGCGATCTGATGATGCTGGTTGCCGCCATCCTGTGGGCTGCCACCACGCTCGTCATCAAGAAGACGTCGCTGATCAATATCCACTCCGCGAAGACGCTGGCCTATCAGCTCGGCATCACGGCACTGTCGATGCCGCTGGCGTTGCTCGCTGGCGAAAGTGGAGTTACGAAATTCGACGGCCTCGTGGCCGCGTCGCTCGCCTATCAGATCGTGATCGTTGCCTTCGCTTCGTATCTCGCGTGGTTCGCGCTCGTGCGAATCTATCCGGCGTCCACGCTTTCGGCGTTCACGTTCCTGTCGCCGCTGTTCGCGATGCTCTCAGGCGCATATTTTCTGAACGAGGCAATAAGCCCGCTGCTCTGGATTGCGCTCGTGCTGGTGGCGCTCGGTATCTGGCTGGTCAACCGGCCCAGAACGCGAACTGCGCAGTCCTAGTGCGGCGCCGCGTTGGGCTCGCGGTATTCGTCCTGATCGTCCACGCCCGAGCGCTTCACGTGCTCCTGCAACTCCTCGATCGAGTCGAAGCGCACCGTTCCCAGCGGCAGTTCCGCTTCGATCGAGCGGTCGGAGTAAAGCGTATAGGCCATGCCCGCGATGATGCCGGAGCGAACCACGGTCGGCTCCGCGTGGCTGTCGTCTTCCAATTCCGGTTCCGGCGCCTGAGCCGCGCGGCGGCGCGGCCCCGTATCATAGGCGTCGTGAGCCACGACCGGCGGCGCGTCGCGGCGGGACGGCTGCGGCGCGGCACGGCTCGCGCGGTTCGATTGCAGCGGAATCGTTCCGGGCTCATGCGGGCGATTGTTCGGTTCGCGATTGTTGGTTTCGCCCTGCGCCCGCATCCAGCGCGGAGCGGGACGTTCATCCTGCAACTCGGCGAACTCGTCGGCGAATTCATCGCGAGTTTCGTTCTCGAAGCGTTTGCCGTCCTGATGCGCGGGGCGGGACTGCATCCGCTGCTGCGGACGCGACGCTTCCGGCGTCAGCGAAGCACGGGGAGCGGGTTGCTGCCCGCGGGATGCCGGTTGCTGCCCGCGCGGAGCGCGCGACGGCGGCGGAGCCGCAGGCTCGTCGGAAAAATGATCGTCGTCTGCTTCGGCGGGCTGGTTGCGGGTCGCACGGGGAAGCGGCATCGGCGCCCTGTCACCGGCTCCGTCGTTCAGCGCGGGGCGGGGCCCGGCCAGTCCGAAGCCGGCGTCTTCAATACGCTCGCCGACATCGCGGAGCGCCCGAAGCACCTGACCGAGCGCTGCGACGACCAGTCCACCTACAAAAATGGTCGCGCCGGTATGGATGAGGTCGCTGCCCAGCCCGAGGCCGGCGGCCCTATCCGGCATGCCCGCAATTGCGATCACAAGTCCCAATACCGAAAGGGCAATTCCCCCCAAGGTTATGATTGCGGGCATTTTCGGCAGCACTCCTGTTACTCACTGAAACTACTATAGGCGGTATTGCGTTAAGTCATTCTACCAGAAGGCGGCATTTTAACGCCATAAGGCTGTTTAATGCGGGGGCTATACGCAAGGTTGTCCCTGTTGCGGGTCCGCGCTTATGTAGCGCCAGCAAAATCAAGGAGATCCCGGATGACGTTCAAACTCCCCGACCTGCCCTACCCGCACGACGCTCTCGCTCCCTACATGTCGAAAGAAACGCTCGAATACCACCACGATAAGCATCACCTGGCTTACGTGAACAACGGCAACAACGCGCTGAAGGGAACCGATCTCGAAGGCAAGAGCCTCGAGGAGATCGTGAAGGGCTCGTTCGGGAAGAACCCCGCGATCTTCAACAACGCCGGCCAGCACTACAACCACCTCCATTTCTGGAAATGGATGAAGCCGAATGGCGGCGGCAAGATCCCGGGCGAACTCGAGAAAAAGATCATCGCCGATCTGGGTTCCGTCGATAAAATGAAAGAGGAATTCATTCAGGCCGGAACCACGCAGTTCGGTTCGGGCTGGTCCTGGCTTGCCGTCAAGGACGGCAAGATCGTCGTGACCAAGACCCCGAACGGCGAAAGCCCGCTGGTACACGGCGGCAAGCCGATCCTCGGCTGCGACGTCTGGGAACACTCCTACTACATCGACTACCGGAACCGCCGCCCGGACTATCTCAAGGCGTTCGTCGAGAACCTTGTGAACTGGGAATACGTCGCCGAGATGTATGCCGCCGCAATCAAAAGCTCGTAGATAAACAAAACTTCAGGTTTGCAGTTTCAGGCCCGGCAGGCGAAAGCCTGCCGGGCTTTCATTTTGAATGCATCGGCAGTTCAAGGCTCACATGCTGCACTGCACGTCTGAGCCCTTGTATTCGTAGATGCAATTTGCACGAATCCGGCCTTAATCGCCTATTACTTAGGCGGCGGGCGCATCGCCGGACGCCCGTTTCATCATAGGTTCCGCCCCGGCGCGAACCGAACGACCGCTCCCCGACATGCGTTTCGACAAGATCAACCTGCGTGGGCCTGCCGCGGCGGCAGATCTTCTTGCGCTTGCAGTTCTCGTAGCCCTTGCCGTCATCGCTGCATTCACCTTTGACGATTACGGACTCGGCTGGGACGACTACGCGCATTCGCACTACGGCGAGCTGCTCTACTCTTATTATTCTTCCGGACTCGTCGACAAACGCGCCTTCGCGTTCTCCAACCTGTTCTATTACGGCGGAGGTTTCGATCTCGCCGCGTCGGTGCTCGACCGGTTTACGACGACCGATCTGTTCGAATCCCGCCGTCTCATGGGTGCGGTGGTCGGCCTGCTCGGTCTTGTCGTTGTCTGGCGGCTTGCGCGCCGTATCGCCGGACCCATCGCAGGCGTGAGTGCGCTGATCCTGCTTGCGATCACGCCGCTCTACTGGGGACACATGTTCATCAACGCGAAGGATACGCCCTTCGCGGTGGCGATGATCTTCCTGCTCTACACGCTGGTACGGGCCTTCGACGAGTACCCGCGCCCTAAACCGCTGACGATCGTACTCTTCGGCCTGGCTCTGGGCCTGCTGATCGGTACCCGCCTGATCGGCGGGATTGCCATTCTCTTCGCGGGAACGGCGCTTCTTGTCTTGTTGCTCGCCGAGGCGAGAACGCTCGGCTTCCTGCCCGCATCGAAGCGCGCCGCAACGCTCGCCGGAAGCCTCGCGCTATCGCTGCCGCTTGCCTACGTCGTGATGGCGCTGGTCTGGCCCTACGCGGTGCAGGCTCCGCTCAATCCGTTCAAGGCCTTCGCCTATTATTCGAATTTCTGGGAGAAACCCTGGAAAGAACTCTACGACGGCATGCTGATTTCCATTCCGCAAATGCCGCGCAGCTATCTGCCGAAACTCTGCCTGCTCAAAATTCCGGAGATCGTCGGCGCGCTTGCGATCGCAGGCGCCGCGGGCTCGCTTGTTGCGATCGTTCGCGGCATCGGCACGCCCGCAAAACGCGCGGCACTTGCACTGCTCGTAGCTGCGGCGCTGTTTCCGATCCTGCTCGCGATCATCACGCGCCCGGTTCTCTATAACGGCATCCGGCATTTTCTTTTCGTGGTGCCGCCGATGGCGGTGCTCGCAGGCGTCGCGAGCGCATGGCTCTTCGAGAAGCTCAATGCGTATCGCCGTCCGGCTGCGCTGGCGGGCCTCGCCGTCTTTACGCTCTCCATCGGCATTACCATCGCCGACATGGTGCGCATCCATCCCTATCAGTATGCGCTGTTCAATCGCGTGGCGGGGGGCGTGCAGGGCGCCGCCGACCGCTACATGATCGACTACTGGGCGCTCGGCTTCAAGGAAGCGTCCGAAACGCTGCTCGAAAGAATCGAGGAACAGAAGCTCGTGAAGCCCGCGAACCGGAAATGGAAAGTCGCGGTCTGCGGCCCCGCCGCCGTCGTCGGCCTCGAACTCGGCAAAGATTTCGAGGCCACGAACGACGCCAGGGGCGCGGATTTCGCGGTTTCGCTCGGCACTTTTTACTGCGCAGAACTCTTCGCGCCGATCGTCAACGAAGTACGGCGCGACGGCGTGGTATTTGCGCGCGTTTACGACATCCGCCGCTCGAGCTTCGTATCCACCTACATTCCCGAACCGTCGGACTGGGACCAGGTCACGTCGCAGTCCGGCGTTCATACGTTCTGGAAATAGCCTGCCCGATGAGCATCCGCGCATTTATTTTTGATGCTTACGGCACGCTGTTCGACGTTCATGCCGCGATTGCCCATTACCGCAAACGCGTCGGTCCCGACGCCGACCGTATCTCCGAGGTCTGGCGTACGAAACAGCTCGAATACACATGGACCCTGACCGCCATGAACCGCTACGAGAATTTCGAGCGGCTCACCGAGCGCGCCCTCGACTTCGCCCTCGCACGCTACGAGAAAAGCGATCCCGCCTTGCGCGCCGATCTTCTGGCCGCCTACCGCGAACTGGGCGCTTATCCTGATGCCAGGGAAGCACTGCATGCCCTGAAACAGTCGGGCAAAACGACCGGCATTCTATCGAACGGTTCTCCCGGGATGCTGCAAGCTGCGGTCGATGCCGCAGGGATCGGCGGAATGCTCGATCATGTGCTTTCGGTCGATGTGCTCAGGGTCTACAAGCCGAGACAGGAAGTCTATGCGCTTGTGACGAAGGCGCTATCGATGCAGCCGGAAGAAGTCGTATTCGTTTCCTCGAACCGATGGGATGTCGCGGGTGCCGCCGGTTTCGGGTTCAAACCGGTCTGGGTCAACCGCAGCAGGATGCCCGACGAATACCCCGATCTCGCGCCGGTCGCGACGCTCGACAATCTTGCGGCCCTCTCGGCACTGGAACTTTAGCTGCGCAACGCATCGAGCAGACGCGCCCAGCTCCGCGCGCCCTTGTGAAACGAGGAGAGATTGTATTTCTCGTTGGGCGAATGGATGCGGTCGTCGTCGACACCGAAGCCGATCAGTAGCGAATCCATCCCCAGATCGCGCTTGAAATTTCCGACGATCGGAATCGAGCCGCCCGACCCCTTCAGCACGGCAGGGACGCCCCACTCGGCAGCGAGCGTATCGCGCGCCTTCTTCAGATAGGGCGAGTCGAGCGGCAATTGCAGCGCAGGGCTTGCGCCGTGCGAATGAAACTCGGCCTTGCAGTCGGCAGGCAGCTGCCTGCGCACGAACTCTCGGAAGGCTTCGCGGATCGCAACCGGATTCTGGTTTCCGACGAGGCGAAACGAGAACTTCGCCGAAGCCTGCGCAGGAATGACCGTCTTCGATCCGACGCCGATATAGCCGCCGATGATCCCGTTGACGTCGCAGGTCGGCCGCGACCAGATTTGCTCGAGCACATGGCGGCCCTTCTCGCCCGCCGGAGCGCTCAACCCTATCTCGCCGAGAAATTTGCTTTCGCTGAAATCCAGCGACCGCCATTGCGCCGTGATTTCAGGAGCGAGTTCGCCGGCGCCTTCATAGAAGTCCGGCACTGCGATCCGTCCCTGCTCGTCATGAACCGAAGCGATGATCCTCCCCAGCACGCGGATCGGATTGATCGCAGCGCCGCCGAACAGTCCGGAATGCAGATCGCGGTCTGCGGCCTTGATCACTACTTCTTCGAGCAGCAATCCGCGCAGCATGGTCGTGATTGCCGGCGTGGTGTCGTTCCACATATCGGTGTCGCAGACGAACGCGACATCCGCCTTGAGTTCTTCCCTGTTCGCTTCGAGGAACGGCGCGAGCGAAGGGCTGCCGGTTTCCTCCTCGCCTTCCAGAAGAATGGTGACACGCAGTGGCGCCTTGCCTTCGATCTCTACGAAGGCGCGCAACGCCTCGACGAAAGTCATCAACTGGCCCTTGTCGTCGGCCGAGCCGCGTCCCACGATCGCCTTGCGGCCGCCGACCGTTCGCACCTGCGGTTCGAACGCAGGGGTTTGCCAAAGCTCGACCGGATCAGCCGGCTGAACGTCATAGTGCCCGTAGAAAAGAACGTGCGGACCCGAGCCGTGCTCTTTCGAGTGCGCGACCACCATCGGACGGCCTTTGGTGGCGCGGACGCTTGAATCGAGCCCAAGGCCCGAGAGTTCCTTCGCAAGCCATTCTGCCGCGGCGAGACAATTCTTTGCAAAAGCCGGATCGGTGGAAACGCTCTCGATGCGAAGGAGCGAGAACAGGCGCTCGACGCTTTTGTCGAGGTTGCCATCGATTGCAGCGAGTACCTTATCGAGCGCCATATACGATCTCCCGGAATTGCGGGAGGACGCTAGCAATCATTCATGCAGACGGAAACGGATTTAGTGCACCGAGGCTTCGGCGCGGGGTGCGATGTGCGGGGACACTTCTTCGCGCCGCTTGGCTGCGCTGCGCGCGGCCATCGCCTCAGCGCGGCGCCTGGCGCGGCGTGCATTCTGCAACAACTGCGCGACCCTGCGGTAAAGCAGCCGTACCGGAACAGGTGCGGCCAGCACGATCGTATAGCCGGCGCGCAGCGCAAGGCGGCGCTGTTCGCTGGTCGGCTCGGGAAGCATCAGGATCGCCGGGATCGAACTGGCTGCGAAGGGATTGGGAACGATAAAGCCGCCGGGGTCGTTTGCAGAAAGGCTCGGTCCTTCGATCAGAAAGAGATCGGGCGCAGGCGCGCTGGAAGTTTCTGCAACCGTCGCGATGCCGGCAATCTCGAACGAGCCAAGCTCAGAGAGCGCTTTGCCAAGCGCTTCACGCCGCAAGGGATCGGAATCGATCAGCACGAGCCGCGACGCAATCAACGAGCGCATTTCCCCACCAACAATAAGCGCAAAAACAATAAAAAATGATCAGCCGGAATACTCGGGTACGGAGCGTATCAGCCCCGTTAAAAGTTTCAACCGCTCGCTGGCCGGGTGGCCCGCCCGAATTTGCAAACTCGGACAGCTATCGGCGCAGTATGCCTCCCAGCGCCCCGCGTAGAATGGCGCGGCCGATCGTATTGCCCATGGAGCCGCCGATTTTCTTGCCTAATTCACCCGCAACTGCGCCCCCGATACGGTTGGTAACCGAACGGGTCACCTCGCGGGCGACTTTCTGGCCGGTGGAGAGCTTCTCGCCCCGCTTACGGTTTGTACCGAAGATTCCCCCAATCAGATCGCCGATGCCGCCCATGGTGCTGCCGCTCGACTGCTGATCGTCGCCACCCTGATCCGCGTTGCGGGTCTTGATGTCGGTCTTCTTCTGCAAAATCTCGTAAGCGGATTCCGAATCCATCGCTTCGTCGTATTTGCCTTTCACCGGGCTCTTCGCGAGAACGGCCTTACGCTGCGCGTCGGTCACCGGCCCGACGTTACCTGCCGGCGGGCGGATCAGACAGCGATCGACCATCGCCGGCACGCCGTTGCCTTCCAGGAACGAGGTCAGGGCCTCGCCCTTGCCGAGTTCGGTAATCACACGCTCCACATTGATCTTCGGGTTCGGCCGGAAGCTCTGCGCCGCGACTTTCACCGCCTTCTGTTCTTTCGGCGTATAGGCGCGAAGCGCATGCTGGACGCGATTGCCGAGCTGCGCGAGCACGGTTTCCGGAACGTCCGCCGGATTCTGGGTTACGAAGTAAACGCCGACACCCTTCGAACGGATCAGACGCACCACCTGTTCGATTTTATCGAGCAGCGCCTTCGGCGCTTCGTCGAACAAAAGGTGCGCTTCGTCGAAGAAGAAGACCAGTTTCGGCTTGTCGAGGTCGCCGACTTCAGGAAGCTCCTCGAACAACTCCGAAAGCAGCCACAAAAGGAAGATCGAATAGAGCCGCGGATTGCCCATCAGCTTGTCGGCGGCGAGCAGATTGATGACGCCTTTGCCGTCTTTGATCTTCATCAGATCCTTGATCTCAAGCGCCGGCTCGCCGAAGAACTTTTCGCCGTTCTGATTTTCCAGCACCAGAAGCTGGCGCTGGATGGCGCCGACCGAAGTCGAGGAAACATTGCCGTAAGTTTTCATCAGATCTGCGGAATTTTCGGCGACGAAGTTCATCATCGCGCGCAAATCCTTCAGGTCCATGATCGGAAGACCGTTGTCGTCGGCCACCCGGAACGCAATATTGAGTACGCCTTCCTGCGTATCGTTCAGACTCATCATGCGCGAGAGCAGAAGCGGGCCCATTTCCGAGACCGTCGCGCGGATCGGGTGGCCCTGCTCACCAAAAAGATCCCAGAACACGACCGGAAACTGGTCGGGTTCGTATTTCACATCGATTTCCTTGCAGCGTTTGACGATCCATTCCTTGCCCTCGCCCTCCTGCGACACGCCGGAAAGGTCGCCTTTGATGTCGGCCGCGAAAACCGGGACGCCGGCGCGCGAAAATCCTTCCGCGATCGTCTGCAAGGTGACGGTCTTGCCGGTGCCGGTCGCGCCGGTCACGAGCCCATGACGGTTCGCGAGGTTGAGACTGAGATATTGCGGCTTCGCT
>CAZFPR010000059.1:13140-16278 GCA_964521045.1 uncultured Hyphomicrobiales bacterium | reverse complement strand
TTCATCGGAGACGGCATACGCCTAAATATCTCTGCGATCATCGGCGTATCGATCCGGCGGCCATAATCGCCTTTCCGCCCCGGCGTCTCGCGCGTAATGGTGAGCACGAGTTTGAACGCTTCATTCTTCGCATCGAGCGCGAGCAGTTCCTCCCGGAAAATGACCTCTTCCAGCGTGCGCGATGAAAGCAGGAGCAGCATCGGCACGCTTGATCGCTGGTTCGCGTGATGGCGGATCATCGACATCAGCGGCGCGACACCCGAGCCGGCTCCCGCAAGCAGGACCGGCCCGCCATCCGCGCTCTGCCAGATGAAATGCCCACCGATAGGCCCGCGCAACTCGATTTCATCGCCCACCTGCGCGACTTCGTGGAAGAATGGCGAGACTTCGCCGGTCTCGAGCTTCTCGATGGCAAGCTCGATGCTGCCGCTATCTTCCGGCGCGGAAGCGATGGAATAGGCACGCTGCGCGCGGTAGCCGTCGGGCGCTGTCAGCCGCACTTCGACATGTTGCCCGGCGCGAAATGAAAACGGCTCAGCCGGCGTGAAGAAGAAGCTCGACACGCGCGACGTGCGCTTTTCAATCTTGCTGATCGTGACCTTCTGCCAGCGGATCGCAGGCGGGATCGGCGACGGATTTGAATCAGTCACCGGAATATCGCTGTTCTCGCCACGGGTCGCCGTACATGTGATAGCCGCGCTCTTCCCAGAAACCGGCGGTATCCCGCTCGATGAATTGCAGCGTGTTGATCCACTTCGCTGACTTCCAGAAGTAGAGATGCGGCACCAGGAGGCGCGCAGGCCCGCCGTGATCGGGCGTGATCGGCTTGCCTTCATAGAGGGTCGCGACCATCGCCTTGCCGCCGGCGAGATCGGCGGTGGGAACGTTCGTAGAATAGCCGTCGAAGGAATGTGCGAGCGTGAACTGTGTCGGCGCCTCGATGCCGGCTGCGGCCAAGATATCGTCGATCATCACGCCCTGCCAGCCGGTGTTGAATTTCGACCAGGTCGTGACGCAGTGAATGTCGCGCGTGAGCTTCGACTGCGGGAGCCGGTTGAACTCTTCCCATGTCCACTTCGTGAGCGGACGGGGCCCATGTTTCAGCGCGAACGACCACTTCGCAAGATCGACCTGAGGCGTGGGACCCGCCGAAAGCACCGGAAAATCGGCCGTAAGCGCCTGCCCCGGCGGCAGCCGCTCGGCCTCGGTCTTTTCGCGTTGCTTGCCGGTGAACCCGCGCGTGACGGTCATTTCGAACATCCCAGATACGCAGGCGACACTATCCGCATCGAATTTGCGGAACAACTCACGAGCCCGTCACTCCCCGTCATCTTTTGCATCGCTGGCATGAGCCGCTAGACTTGCGCCAACAAGAATCCGGAGGAACGTGAAGATGGACGTCCGCGCCGCTGTCGCCGTCGAAAAAGGGAAACCGCTCGAAGTCACGACGGTTCAGCTCGAAGGCCCGAAAGTGGGCGAAGTGCTGGTCGAGATCAAGGCGACCGGCATCTGCCATACCGACGAATTCACGCTCTCCGGCGCGGACCCGGAAGGAATTTTCCCCGCGATCCTCGGTCATGAAGGCGCAGGCATCGTGGTCGATGTCGGGCCCGGTGTCTCGACCGTGAAGAAAGGTGACCACGTCATTCCGCTCTACACGCCGGAATGCCGCCAGTGCCCCTCCTGCCTTTCGCGCAAGACCAATCTTTGCACCGCGATCCGCGCGACACAGGGGCAAGGCCTGATGCCGGACGGCACGTCGCGCTTCTCGATCGGCGGCAAGAAACTGTTCCATTACATGGGCACTTCGACGTTCGCGAACTACACTGTGCTCCCCGAAATCGCGGTCGCGAAAATTCGCGAAGACGCGCCCTTCGACAAGGTCTGCTACATCGGCTGCGGGGTCACGACCGGCATCGGCGCAGTTCTGAATACCGCGAAGGTAACCCCGGGCGCGAAAGCAGTGGTCTTCGGTCTCGGCGGCATCGGCCTCAACGTCATTCAAGGTTTAAAGCTCGCCAACGCCGACATGATCATCGGCGTCGACATCAATCCGGAGCGCAAAGCCTGGGGCGAGAAATTCGGCATGACACATTTCGTGAATGCCGCAGAAGCCGGCAAGGACCTCGTCCCTCATCTCGTCAACATGACGAAGACGCCAGCAGACCAGATCGGCGGCGCGGACTACACTTTCGATTGCACCGGCAATGTCACTGTCATGCGTCAGGCGCTGGAAGCCTGCCATCGCGGCTGGGGCGAAAGCATCGTCATCGGTGTCGCGCCCGCGGGCGCGGAGATTTCTACGCGGCCGTTCCAGCTTGTCACGGGACGGGTTTGGAAAGGCAGCGCGTTCGGCGGCGCGAGAGGCCGCACCGACGTACCTAAAATCGTCGACTGGTACATGGACGGAAAAATTCAGATCGATCCGATGATCACGCACACGATGCCGCTTTCCGACATCAACAAGGGCTTCGACCTGATGCATCAGGGCAAGTCGATCCGCAGCGTGGTGCTGTTTTGAGCGAGGCGCAGGTGGAGCAGACTTTCAAACATAAAGAGAAGCACTTCGCTTCCTATATCGGCATTGAAATCACGAAGTATTCGCCCGATCTGGTCGAAGCGAAGCTGACTGCCCGTGAGGAATTATCGAACCGCGGCGGCTTCCTGCACGGCGGCGCGATCATGACGCTCGCCGACACGCTCGGCGGCGTCGGCACCACCGCGAACCTGCCGAAGGGCTACCGCACGCTGACGACCGAAAGCAAAACCAACTTTCTTTCCGCGATCCCGGTCGGCGAAACCGCGCGCGCGGAGTGCACGCCGGTTCATCGCGGCAAGACGCTGATGGTCTGGCAAACGAAAATTTTTCGCGAGGACGGCAAGCTCGCTGCGCTGGTTACGCAGTCGCAGCTTGTGATCGCTCCGAAGGAGACGAAGCCGGCCTAGGCCCTGATCTTCTCCACTTCCTGCGCAAATGCGCGGACCCGCTCGCGGATCCGAAGGGTCTGGTTCGTCACCGCTGTCGCTGAGCCGTTCAACTGGCCTGCGGCGCGATTGGCCTTCTCGGCGACAGACTCGATCTGCCCGACCGATGCCGCAACTTCACCGACGCCACCGGCGACGGAGGCGACATTCGCT
>CAZFPR010000059.1:10895-13130 GCA_964521045.1 uncultured Hyphomicrobiales bacterium | reverse complement strand
GGCCGCCCACCAGGCCACCGATCGCCGGCGCCGTGATCGCGTGAACCATCACGTCGAACGCGAACGGCTCGACCGAGCGCATCCGGCGGGGGCCGACAGCGCCACCGGCGACGGAGGCGACATTCGCTGCAATCTCGCGCGCCGATGCGACCTGTTCCTCGACCGAGTCCGCTATCCGCGAGGAGAACCGGTCGAGTTCGCCGATCACGCTCGAAATCTGTTCGATGGCAGAGACCGATTTCCCGGTCGCCTGCTGCATCGCCTCGATTCGGGTTGCGATGTCCTGGGTCGCCTTCGCGGTCTGCGCCGCAAGCGCCTTCACTTCCTGCGCCACCACCGCGAAGCCGCGGCCGGCCTCGCCTGCCCTCGCGGCTTCAATGGTCGCATTCAATGCCAGCAAATTCGTCTGCCCCGCGATCGCGGAAATCAGATTGGTGACGTTGCCGATTTCGGCCACGACCTTCGCCATCTCGTCGATCGCTTCGGTCGTCGCGGCCGCGCGGCTCACGGCTTCGCCTGCAAGCCGCGAAGATTCGGAGACGTTGGCGCCGACTTCGGCGATGGTCTGCGCGAGCGACTCTCCGGCTTCCGCAACCGTATTCACCTGAATAGAAGTCTCCTCGGTGACGGCAGCAACCTTCACGGACTGCTCGCTCGCGGACTCCGCCGTCGATCCCAAATTCCGGGCGCCGTCTTCGAGGTCCTTCGCGGCACGATGCAAGGCATCGACCGAATCCGCCATTTCCTGCTCGAAACGGCCGAGAAGTGCGCTGAGATCGTCAGCGCGTTTCCTGGAGCGCGTGAATTCCTGCTCCCTATCCGCGGCGACATTACGAAGCTCGCTCGCCGCCTGTTCCGCGTTGCCGGTCGCTCCGTAGGCTTCGGCAAAAACCTTGCGCAGCATGACTGTGATACCCACCAGCATGACGGTCTCGATCACCACGATGACGGCATGGAAGCTCATGCGCGCGAAATCGCTACCGCCCGGATAAAGCGCACCGGGCAGAAGAAAATTCAGGCCAAGATGATGAACCGCGATCAGACCGGCAGCCACGACGACTACCGGCCACTGCGACAGCCCCGATAACATGGCGAGCAGCGCGAAATAATAGAAGTGCGCTTCGATCTGCCACGGGTGGCCTTCGAGCAAGTACACGAACAGCGATGCATGCGCGACCATCGCGATCGCTAGCGCGATCGAGACCGCCATCGGCGGGCGCTTCAGAAACAGCAGCAGCGTCGGCAGCACGGCCAGCACCAGTGCCACAGCCATCGGAGCAAACATCGCCTTGCCCGTAATCGCGGAGGTGGTGGCCAGCACCGGAAGATGCAACCAGACGACGCCCGTCAACGCGACGGTGATTTTATGCTGGAACTGTTCGAGAGTGTTCATGACTTTCAGATCTTGCTTGACTTGAAGGGTTTGAGGCACGCGGCAAGCGCGGCCGGATCGGCGAGCAGCCAGGCCCCGCTCTCGCGCAGAATCCGCGCGTGATTTGCGCCGCCCGGCTCGACGACCGCAATGAAATCGAAGGCACCGAAGCGAACGAAGCGGACACCCGTTTGCACGGATCGCGTCATCGTCTCCGCGGCGTTGGTCCATGGCGCGAAGATTACGGCGACGCCGCTTGAATTGTCTTTTGGCGCAAGCGTGATCGCTGCAACGGCCGCCAGACTGAAAAACGCCGCCCCCGCGAGAAGCAGCGTATCGAACCATCGAAACCGTGAGGACGCCTGCATTTCAGTACCGGACTTTTCCGGTTACTAAGTACTAAGATACCAGTTAACGATTTCTGTACCGCCCGGTCACATGCCTTTGATTCAACTTGCCGCAGGCTCAGCCTTCCAGTTCACGAGCAGAACGCCAGTCGCACAAAGTGCCATGCCGCCGATCGCGATCAGCCCCAGCTGCTCGTTGAAGAGAAGATAGGACATCACCGCCGTCACCGCCGGGGTCAGATAGAAGAGCGATGCAACCCGCGTCGCCGCCGACCTGCGGATCATTATATAAAGAAGAACGATTGCGCCGCCCGACAGCACGATCACGAGCCACGCCACCGCGAAGATAAACTCGCCGGTCCAGTTCACGTTTCGCGCTTCGAAGACGAACGCACCGAGGCCCGCGAACACCGCAGCAGACGCATACTGGATCGGCATCTCGTAACCGGCGAAGGGCGCCATCTTCGCGCCGTGCTTACGATGTTGCTCGTAGAGGCGCGTGCGCTGCAAGGGCGG
>CAZFPR010000059.1:2519-10885 GCA_964521045.1 uncultured Hyphomicrobiales bacterium | reverse complement strand
AGGAAGTCGACGCCTCCGCCGAAGCGCTTCTGATAGAGCGTGCCGATGGTGATGCCGACGAGCGAGCCGGCAATCGCACTCCATCCCCACAGCGTCGTGTTGCCCGAGACCTTCGCCTGCACGACGAGCCAAAGCCCGATCAGGCCAAGCACCAGCCCGCCCCATTGCAACGCGGAGACGCGCTCGCCAAGAAAACGGTTCGCGAGCGTCGATGTAAGGACCGGCTGAAGGCCGACCACGAGTGCCGCGATCCCCGCCGGCATGCCCTGCGCCATGGCTACGCAGACCCCGGTCAGATACATGCCATGTACGAGTACGCCGCTTACGATGCTGTGCGGGATCGCCCGCCCCCGCGGTAGCGGCGCACGCAGCGCAAGCGCGAGCAGTGTGATCGCGAGTGTGGCGAAGCAAAGCCGGATCGCCACGAAGGTCAGCGGGTCGGCGTGCGGAAGCGCGAACTTGTTGCCGATGAAGCCTGTGCTCCAGAACAGCACGAACAGCGCGGGCGCGGCCTTGACGATCAGTTCGAACGAAAGGGAGGACTTCTGGGGCATTGTCATGAATTACAGCGGCTGGCCTTTCTGCCAGCATCGTGCGCGGAGATCAACGCGCTTAACGATCCGTTAAGAGGTAGGACGCAAAGTCAGGCGATATGAGCTTGCCTGAACCGACAGATATGGAAGATCGCCGACATACGCCGCGCCACCGCACCTTCCTGCAAGGGCGCGTGTACTACAACAGCCGCCGTCAGAGCGCGGATTGCATCATCCGTGAGCTCACCGACGAAGGCGCGCGCCTGTCCTTCACCGATCCGGTGGCCCTGCCGCACGCCTTCGAGCTGCATATCCCGAACCGCGACCAGACGCTGCGCGTCGAAACCGTCTGGAATCACGGCACCGATGTCGGGGTCGCCTTTGTGCGCACCGATACGCATTCCGCGCCTTCCATCGCTCCGGCCGCGCACGCCTCGTCGCAGGAGCTTTCGCTGGTCGAACGCATCGAAAAGCTCGAGAAAGAGCTTGCAGCGCTTCGCCGCCGCATCTCCGAAGTCGAGATGAAGAACAGCTAAGCGACCGGCGTCGCCTAAGCCTTCTCGCTGCTGATTCCCGACAACAGGTAGCCGAGCAATGCGCCGATCAGAGCGCCGACCGCGCTCGGCTCCAGAACGCGCTCCAGCCCCAGAATGAGAATGAGCGGCGCGAGCACGGCGACGGCAAGCAGCTGAATCGTCCGCAGGCTGATCGAGCCCCCCTGCTGGAAGCGCTGATACATGACGGCGGCAATCGCCAGCGTGATGGTCAGCGCAGCAATGATTTCGATCCAGAACCGTGTCGCAAGCATAGTAGCATTCATGGAGCCCTCCTGTTGAAATCGCCTGTCCGGCGATAGTATGCCCATACGCAAAGTGGCCCCTCCGCGAATTACGAAGGAACCGGAATGATCGACCTCTACACATGGACAACGCCGAACGGACGAAAAGTTTCCATCGCTCTGGAAGAATTGGGGCTGCCTTACACGGTTCACTCGATCGACATCGGCAAGGACGAGCAGTTCGCGCCGGACTTCCTGAAAATCTCCCCGAACAACCGCATCCCGGCCATCGTCGACCGCGATTCCGGCTATCCGCTGTTCGAATCCGGCGCGATCCTGATGTACCTCGCCGAGAAGACCGGCAAGCTGATGCCGAAGGACCTGCCGTCGCGCTACCGCGTGATCGAATGGCTGATGTGGCAGATGGGCGGCATCGGCCCGATGCTGGGCCAGGCCCATCACTTTCTGAAATATAATGTGGGCAAGGCGCCCTATGCCGAAGAGCGCTACGGGAAGGAAGCCCACCGCCTTTACTCGGTGCTGAATACCCGCCTCGAGGGCCGGGAGTTCATGGCCGGCGACTACTCGATCGCCGACATAGCAACCTGGCCGTGGATTTCCCGCTTCGAGTGGCAGCGCATCGACCTGAACGCGTATCCCAACGTGAAGCGCTGGTATCTCGAAATCGCAAAGCGCCCCGCCGTCATCAAGGGCTACGCGGTTCCGAAAGACATGGGGCCGATCCCCATGCCCAAATAAGCAGATGCCCGCATGAGCTCAGGCCGCATCGGCTCCCTATGGCGCGGCGAGGTGCCCCTCGCCCGCGTCTTCTGGGAATACACGATAGGCTGGGCGACCCTCATCAATCTCTTGTGCACCGGCGCCGCTCTGGTTGCGTTCCTGAAAGGTGCGCCAGCGTGGTTAGGGCTATTGCTCCACTTCGCAGCACTCCCGCTCAACGTGCTGCTGGTTGTTTCAGTATGGCGCGCTGCGGAGAGAGAACGGGAGAGCGCACTGGCGCGGTTTGCGCCCGCCGGCACACTGCTCTGGTTTATCCTGATGCTCGTCCTCTAGCGCCCATTCCCTTCCGCAATGCCGCCAATGCAAAGAGCAAAAAAAGGAACGCCGGCACGATCCAGAATGCGCCAGCCGGAATCAGGTTGTCGCCCTCGGGCGTGACACAGCTTGATTTCGCCTCGGCGATGCAATCGCGGTATTTCCAGTAGCGAACGTAGAACAGCCAGAAGAACAGCGCCGAGAAAGAGCCGAGCACCGCGAAGCGTATCCACTTCGCAGCACCCATAACGCGCATCCACCACTTCCGCGGCGCGGCCACTCAGTAGAAGCGCCCCTTCGCCATCCATGCTGCGAACAAAAGCATCAATGCGAGGCCCGTCAGTTCGTAGTGCATGATGCGGCGCAGCTTCCGGATCGTCTCCGGCGAGACTTCAGGCACCTTTCCTTCGCGCAGGCTTTTGCGCCAGCGCAGGAACTCCAGCGTCGGAATGATCGAAAGCGCACCGACGATAATGAAGATGCCGAACTTCGTCAGGAATGCGTGGCTCGCCCAGTAATAGGCGAATCCTTTCTCGAAGAAGAATACGCGCAGCAAGCCCACGACAAGTACCGCGCCGGCGAAGCCGCCATAAAGGCCGTCGACGGTCAGGAGCCGCTTGCCGTTTTCCACCGTCAGCGGCTGGCGCAGCAATACCATCTCGATCGTCAGCGTCACGAACAGCGCGACGAAAAAGAGATGATGCAGGAATGCGAAGATGACGGTCATGCGTGTTGCTCCCATAGTCCCTAGCTTAACGGCGGATAGTGCGCCTTCAAAACACTTGCCACAACAGCACGCAGCCGGAAACCGCAAGCACGATGAAAGTCAGGGTCGCGCCGGGAGCGCGCAGCCCCATCACGCCCGATGCAAGACCCGCCGCATGTGCGATGCGTGCAAGCGCAAGTGCGCCACCGAGCGTCCACACCTGCCATTTCGCAGCGCCATTCATCTCAATAAGGCCGAGCGCGATCAGTCCGATCGGCACATACTCGATGAAGTTGCCATGGGCCCGGACGCGGCGCCGCAATTCCTTGTCGTCCTGATCGCCATACGCAATGCGGGCGCGCATGCGGTAGTAGGCGACACGAAGCCCGAGAAACGCGAGCGCGAGCGCCGCGAGACCAGCGAAAACCGACGTGACTGGAAGCGTGGCCATTCTTTATCCCCCTGATTCCCGTGCTAGCTTCGCGGACCTTTCGGGAGGACGTCAAATGGACGACGGAAAACGTAGCGGCGGCAAGTTCGATGTCGATGCCTGGCTTGCGATGACGCAAGGCGCCCGGATGATCCAGCTCGATCATCCGCTGCAAAAAGGCATGCCGATCTACCCGACGCACCCGCCCTTCCACATTACGCTCAACAACCGCCACGGCGACATTCATCGCGGCTGCGGATTTTCGTCGTCCAACGAACTCATCATCACCAGCACGCACACGTCCACGCATATCGACGCACTTTCCCATGTTTCGGAAAACGGAATGCTGCACGGTGGCGTCGATGCCGCAAAAGCCCAGCAAGGCACCGAGCTTTTTAAAGAACACGGCGTCGAGACCATCGCTCCCATCTTCCGGCGCGGTGTGCTGCTCGACATTGCACGCGCGAAGAAGGTCGACGTGCTCGCGCCCGCCGAGGAAATCACCGTCGCCGACCTGGAGCTTGCAGCGAAGGCCGCGAGCGTTCCGATCAAGGCCGGCGATGTCATCTTCCTGCGCACGGGCTGGACCAGGCACTGGGCGGATTCGCGGAAGTATCTCGGCCTCGACAGCACAGGCACACCCGGCGTTGCGGCAAGCGGCGCGGAGTGGCTGGCCGCGAAGAAACCGTTCGCGGTCGGCAACGACACGGCAGGCTTCGAGCAGATCGTGCAGACGAGTATCACGATGGATGCGCACCGCATCCTGATCGCGCAGCACGGCATTCACATCATCGAGAACCTCGATCTCGAAGAACTGAGCGAATGCGGGCGTGCGGATTTCGCGTTCGTTACGCTGCCGCTGCGGATCAAGGGCGCGACCGGCTCGCCGCTCAGGCCGGTGGCGCTGGTATAGTGCGGCGCAGCTTGAGATAACGCCGCAGCCATAATGCGAAAGCGGCCGCGAATACGGCAAGCGCAATCCAGATCAGAGTCCCGCTGAACGGACGATCCGTGAAAATGCGAAGGTCGTCGCGCGAAATCACGAGCGACTGCCGCAGGTTCTGCTCCATCTGCTGTCCGTAATAGAGCGCGAAGCAAAGCACGAGCCGGTTCCAGCCCAGGAGCAGGCACGCGACACCGAAGGCGCCGAACAAAAGCGCGAGCGCGATGTCCCAGATGCGGTGGTTCAACTCCCAGGCGAGCCAGAGCGACGCCGCGATGGCGGCAACCGACAGCACGCGCAGCAACACCGGCCAGCGCAGGCGGATGGCGAGCGACGGCGCCAGCCACGTCGTCAAGGTCGAGAACCAGAGTTGCGGCGAGTAGAGGCAAAGCATTGCCTCCCCGATCACGAGCAGGCCGGGCGCGACGACAAGAAAATCGAATCCGTCGAACAAAGCCTCGAAGCCGCCGGTGAAGCGAGGGCGTCCGGTGATGATGTCGATGCCCGCGGTCGAAATCAGGAAACCTATCAGCGCCATGCCGAGTGCGCGCAGATGCGAGCGGCGTGCGAAGGACACCGCCAGCACGAGCAGCAGGAAGATCGTCGCCGCGTATTCCGCCGGGCCGAGCAGCAGGAAAAACCGCGAGAAATAGACCGCAAGGCCTATGTTGAGCGCGAAAGCAAACGCTACAGCCGCAAGCAGCGTCAGCCAGGTCCAGCGGAACGGCGGCAGATCGCGCAAGAGCCACCCGGAAGCTACGAGCAGCACGCCGGTAACGCACATGCAGACCGCGATCAGCGCCGGGAAAAATTCGGCACTTGCGAATTCGCGAAATCCCGCGGCGTAGCCGCTGGCAAGCACGGCGGCGCCGAGTGCCGCGAGCAAGCCGCCGAGCACGTAGTTCGATAATGTTTCCCTGCCGCCCGCCACGTCCGCCCCCGGTGCGGTCAGGTCTTCCCTCCAATATCGGAATGAAAGTACGGCTTCCCGCTCGATGCCGACGGCAGATAGTAAGAGCCGAAGCGCAGCGCCACCACCGCCAGCGCAAGCACGAGGATCGCGACCGCGGTGAGCAGCGTTTCCATCTCCGGCACCTTATGCGTGGTGACGACCACCACGACATGGCGCGTGACGGCGGTTATTGCCACATAAATAAGAAAGCGCACCGGCATGCGGTTGGTCTTGAAATAGATGCCGACCATCGCGCCGATTTCGAGATAGATGAACAAGAGCAACAGATCCTCGATCGAGGCCTGCCCGCGCCCGACCATCGCCCAGAACGTCGCGACCGCGGCCCAGACGGTGCTGGCGCCGATCGCGAACAGGCCCAAGAGGTGAAAACCCTCGACCAGGATATTTCCCGACTGGTACACGAAGCGGCGCAGGCTGTGCTCGACGTTCTCGCTGCTCTTTTCCGCGGGTTTGGTTTTCGCCATCGCGCCCTCCCCGAATCCGGCAAATATTTTATGCGAACGAGCGGGGGGAAGTCACGACGCGCTGCGCTTCCGGCTGCCTTCCCGCTTTGCGCGGCAGCCGGGTTTTCGACACGAGACCGGGCGGTACGCGGCGTTCATATCCAATTCACGCGCGCCGGATCATCCTACCTTCGGGAACAACCCCCGCCGATTCCGTTCAGAAGCGGCTGGCTCCCGTAATTCGCCCGGGAGGCCGGGCGAACAACATCTTTCTGGAGGACTTCGCCATGCGTAACCTCATTCTCTCTTCGATCCTCGCTTTCGGTTTTGTCACCCTCGGCGCGAGCGCCTGGCAGGCGAACGCCGCCGCGATCATCAAGGGCCCAGCGCCCGCAACCGTTTCGCAGACCGAGCCGGTGCGCTGCTTCCTGCATGCGCCGGTCGATGGCTGCGGCTGGGGCTGGTATCGCGGCCGCAGCGGCCGCTGCCGGCCTTGCTGATTCAGCTGAACTGAAACGAAAAGCCCGCCCCAACAGGCGGGCTTTTTGTTGGAGTCTGAGTGTGCGCTTCTTGCGGCGCGCGACGTTGGAAACTGAAGTTGAGCTAGCGAGCGCGATCACAACCACGGCGGTTACAGCGCGTGTCCGACGAGCTTGCCGATCAGCGCCGTCGCCGCCATCGCAACTGCACCCCAGAAGGTGACGCGGGCCGCGCCCTTCCACAGGCTCGCGCCGCCGGCATAGGCCCCGAGCGCGCCCAGCACCGCGAGGAAAAACAGCGTTCCGCCGGAGACGATCCACACGATCTGCGAAAGCGGCGCGAAGATCGTGAGCAGAAGCGGCGCCGCCGCGCCCACCGCAAACGTGATCGCGGAAGTGACGGCAGCCAGCACCGGCTGCGCCGCGGTGATATCGGTGATCCCGAGTTCCTCGCGCGCGTGCACGCCGAGCGCGTCTTTTGCCATGAGCTGCTTTGCGACTTCGAGCGCAAGCGGCTTTTCCACGCCGCGCGCGGCATAGATCGCGGCAAGCTCGTTCAGCTCGAACTCGGGCTGTTCTTTCAGTTCGCGCGTTTCCCTCGCGAGATCGGCATTCTCGGTGTCGGCCTGCGAGGAGACCGAGACATATTCTCCGGCCGCCATCGACATCGCGCCTGCGACGATGCCGGCCACGCCCGCGATCAGCATGGCAGTTTTATCGGGCGTTGCCGCAGCAACGCCGACGATCAAACTCGATGTCGAGATGATGCCGTCGTTCGCGCCAAGCACCGCCGCGCGCAGCCAGCCGATGCGGGTGGCGAGGTGGGTTTCGTCCTGGGTTTTCAATCGCGGCATGGCTGGCTCCTTATCAAGCGCTGGCTAGCGCAAAACGCTGCGCCCGGGTTTGAGGTGGGTCAAGTGCGTGCGCCTTTGGCACGCAGGCGCGCGGCAGCGCATGGACGCAAGGAGATTTTTTCGCGAAGCGGGTAAACCCGCCGCGCGATCTCGCGCCCCGAACATCTTCGTCCTGAGGAGCCGCGGAACGCGGCGTCTCGAAGGACGAACGGCCCTCACGAATATAGTGAGGGAGCGGAGCGCTGCGACGCGCCACGCATTTCGTTTTCGCGCGCGCTTTTTTGCGCGAATGGGGCAAGCCCCAAGCGCGCTTGCGCGCACGTATCGCCTCGCAGCACTCCGCTTCAGCGATCTAACGGCGCGGGCCGCGCTTTTCGTGGGTGCGACAGCATTTCTGCTTTCTCGATACCGGGTAAACCCGGCATCGAGCGCCGCACCTCTCCGTCAGCCGTGCTCCCGGCAGGCGAGCCTAGTCTCGCCGGGCGGTGCCCCGCGCCGTCCCGGCTCACGACTGCGAAGCGTGAGCGGAGACGCCGGCCATTCCCCGCTTTAACGACGCCTCGCGAAAGCGCCCTCAACGGAAATGGCGAATAGGAATATAGTCTCTATAGGTGGGGAAGTCAAGAAATTTCGGTCCTCATCCTGAGGAGCGCCGCAGGCGCGTCTCGAAGGATGAGGGCCGCAGCTCATGGTTCGAGACGCATCGCTACGCGATGCTCCTCACTATGAGGCCCTACTTCGTCATGGCCGGGCTTGACCCGGCCATCCATACGAAAGCGCAGCGCATGTGGACTTTCATCATGGATCACCGGGTCACCGGGTCAAGCCCGGTGATGACGAGTGTTACTGACACATGAAACGCCGCACACTCGCCTCGGCCTGCCGCTCGGTCAGATGTGCTGGTTTCTTTGCCATGGCGCCCCTCGCTTCTACTTTATCTACACCATTCTGAAGCAACTACAGAGGGAACGATACAAAAGAATGCAAGAACCCCTGCGCTAAACCGCAAGTGAATCCTTCGGCAGCAGCATATCGTTTGGCAATTTTTTAGGACCAAGCTCCTCATAACTTTTTTCTAGATATGCAAGGCCTACAGTTGTGAGAACCTCGCGTTGCTTGTCCGGGTGCAGAACTGCTATTGCCGTTCTGCTACCGACACTGGGGGCACCTT
>CAZFPR010000059.1:0-2509 GCA_964521045.1 uncultured Hyphomicrobiales bacterium | reverse complement strand
CAAGTAGGCGCCTTCACCGACAACCGCGAAGTTCTCGAAGGTTCTGACTCTACCATTTTGTTGAGTAGTAAGTATTAGTGGATAGCCGCGGTTGAAGCCCGCAATAATAAACTCCGCACCAATACCTGTATCTCTAATTGCCTCTATCAATTCTCTGTATAGCTCTGGAGGAAGCTTTTCTTTCCCAATAGTCTTCAGATCGTTATAGGAAATTCCGTATTGACTGCGCACCAACTCCTCGATTTTTTCCAGCTTTCGTTCACCGACGGCGTTAGCAACTAACGTCACGGCTTCTCTCTCGTTCAATTTTACATCCATTCCGCGCTTTGCAAAATTCTCTTCTAATACGCGCGCAAGCGCGTTGATCTCACTTTCTTCACCAGCAGTCAGACAGTTCCAGCTAGTAGCCAATGATCTAATTTTTAGCTTGTTCTCTGTCTTCCCGAGAGCGCCGCTTATTAGCCAATCGCTACAAACAACCAGCGCATTCGATGCACCTATTTTGCACGCGGCAGCAATGCAGACTGTCACAAATCACCTGTGCAATTTTAAAATTACTTATGATGGAAGCTTTCCGCCTGCAGCCTGATAGAACGAAGCAAGCTGTTGCGCTAGCAGCCGACCAAGCAACTCTTCCATTTTTGAAACATCAAGCTTCCCATCACGACACCTGGCATCAGCATCGTCTAGAGCGTCGAAATAAGGCTTACGATTATCGACGATATGATCTGGTATAGTTGGCGTGCCGGGCAGCAATGCACCTGCACGGACTGACAACACTACGTAAGAAGCAATTCTAGAAGTGCGGCCATTACCATCAGCAAATGGATGTATCCAGTTTAGGCGCCACATAATGTATGCGCCTAGATGAAGTGGAGTTGATTCTTCCCAGTGTGAATTTACATATTCACACATGTCTTCAATCAGCTCAGGCACTAGGTGCGCATCGGGTGGAGCGTGCTTACTGCCCTCAATCTGAACTCCAGCAGGGCGAAAATTTCCAGCGTATACGCTGATGCCAGCAAGCGCCTCTCTGTGAAGAGTCAGTATGGTCGACGGGCGGAGCTTAAAGTTCTGCCTATCAAGCGCTGTCTGAATTATTTGAATCCCGACGTCATACTGCTTAAGGCCGTTTCTCGCTTCCGCTTCGGCCTTCGCTTTAGGATCAGTGATAAGCGAAGGCTCAAGAGCCTTGCTATCGCGCTTTTTACTTTTTTCTTCCGCCATTAGATTCTTTAGCAAGCTTTTCAGCTTGCTGATCAACCATCTCTCTGGTGATCAAATCATTCTCAAAGGCTGTATTGCCGAAAGCAAAGCTACGCCGTTGCTCCTCGCGATGTTCTGGAGACGGCTTTGCTGACCGAGCAGCGTCCAATAGCTTCTTCAATGGATCTGTCATGTTGTCACCCTAGCGTAGCGGGCATTGATTCTCACTAACTTTCTCTTAACGCTTGGATTTAGTGCGTTTTTCAACCTTTTCAACCCAATCCAAGTTCCCTCACACCGGCAAATTGTCGTGCTTCTTGCGCGGCTGCTCGACCTGCTTGGTCTTCAGCATGGCGAGCGCGCGGGAGATGCGGCGGCGGGTTTCATGCGGCTCGATCACCTCGTCGATATAGCCGCGCTCGGCGGCCACGAACGGCGATAGAAAGCGCTGCTCATATTCCTTGGTGCGCGCGGCGATCACCGCCGGGTCCTTGTCCGCGCGGAAGATGATCTCGACCGCGCCCTTCGCGCCCATCACCGCGATCTGCGCCGTCGGCCAGGCATAGTTCACGTCGCCGCCGATGTGCTTCGACGCCATCACGTCATAGGCGCCGCCGAAGGCCTTGCGCGTGATCACGGTCACGAGCGGCACGGTCGCCTGGCTGTAAGCAAAGAGAAGCTTCGCGCCGTGCTTGATCAGCCCGCCATATTCCTGCGCGGTGCCCGGCAGGAAGCCCGGCACGTCCACGAGCGTCACGATCGGAATGTTGAAGGCATCGCAGAAGCGCACGAAGCGCGCGGCTTTGCGCGAAGCGTCGGAGTCGAGCACGCCCGCGAGCACCATCGGCTGGTTCGCGACAAAGCCGACCGTCCTCCCCTCCACGCGGCCGAACCCGGTGACGATGTTCTTCGCAAACGCCTCCTGAATTTCGAAGAAGTCGCCTTCGTCGGCGAGCTTCAGGATCAGCTCCTTGATGTCGTAGGGTTTATTCGGATTTTCCGGGACAAGTGAGTCGAGCGAAGGCTCGATGCGCTCGGCGTCGTCATGGCTCGGCCATTCCGGCACGCCCGCCTCATAGCTCGACGGCAGAAAGTCGATCAGCCGCCGCATCTGGAGAAGACACTCGACATCGTTCTCGAACGCGCCGTCCGCGACCGAGGAGCGCGACGTGTGCACCTTGGCGCCGCCGAGTTCTTCCGCCGTCACGGTTTCGTTGGTGACGGTCTTCACGACTTCCGGCCCGGTCACGAACATGTAGCTCGTGTCTTTGACCATGAAGATGAAGTCGGTCATCGCGGGCGA
>CAZFPR010000058.1:5055-16498 GCA_964521045.1 uncultured Hyphomicrobiales bacterium | reverse complement strand
GCGCGCGGACCTGCATGAAGCGCTTGCTAGGATCGCGGCGGATCATCCCGGCATCGAGCTGCACTACGGCAGCATGCTCGAAGATTTCGCCATGCAGGGCGCAGGCGTGACCGCGCGGGTCGTGCGCGAACGGAAGGTCGAAGAGGTTGCAGGTGCCGCCCTCGTCGGCGCGGACGGCATCCGCTCCGTTGTGCGCGCGAAGCTGCATCCGGGCACCGGGCCTCGCCACGGCGGCATGTCGGCATGGCGCGCGACGATTGCAGCAAACCTGCTGCCGGAGGAAATGCGCGGGAAATCGCAGGTGCGCGTCTGGCTCGGACCCGGCGCGCATCTCGTCCACTATCCGGTCGGCGACGGCAGCCGGATCAATCTCGTTGCGGTCACGATGGAGCGGCAGGCGACGGAGTCGTGGGGCGAAGAGGTCTCACAGGAAGAAGTCGCAAGACGCTTCGCGCATTGGGATGCGGTGCCGCGCGCCGTCATCGAAACCGCTCCGCAATTCCGCCGCTGGTCGCTCTTTGAAGCGCCGCTCTTTTCCGCATGGGGCAAAGGCGCAGTCACGCTTCTCGGCGATGCCGCGCACGGCATGTTTCCTTTCGTGGCACAGGGCGCCGCGGCGGCACTCGAAGACGCAGTCGTGCTTGCGGAGACGCTGCGCAATACGGACGACACCGGCTCCGCGCTGCGCGCCTACGAGCGGGTCCGCGCGCCGCGCACGCAACAGATCCAGAGCGCCGCGCGCAACATCGGCCGCATCTATCACCTGCCGATGCCGCTCAGCTTCGGCCGCGATCTCGTGATGAAGCGGATTGGCGGCGCAGGTCTCATGCGCCAGAATGCGTGGATCTACAGCGGCTGACGGAACGAAATCCGAGACAATCGCGTTACCGGCGGCTGCCAACCCGGATGATTGTCATGCCCAAAGCAAAATCTTCCACCTTCACCTTTCGCGAACCCGTGTCCGTCAGCGACCGCCTCGATACCTGGTTCACGCGATTTGCGCACCACACCTCGCGCTTCGCGGGAAGTCCGTGGATCTTCTCGATCGCCGTTCTCGTGATCCTGGTCTGGGCGATCAGCGGGCCACTGTTCGGCTTCTCCGATACCTGGCAGCTCGTGATCAACACCTCGACCACGATCGTCACCTTCCTGATGGTCTTCCTGATTCAGAATACGCAGAACCGGGACGCGCTCGCGGTGCAGGTGAAGCTCTCCGAACTCATCATCAGAATGCACGGCCCCCGCAACGAATTCGCGCAGGTCGAAGACCTCACCGACAAGGAACTCGAGGAACTGCACGACATCATCCGCAAAAGCGCCGGCTGCGATCCCATCCGTCCGCGCAGCGCCCGAAAGCCCAAGAAGAAAAAGTAATCAGCTCCGCCCGCGCGTCGGCAGGATCAGAAGGAGTGCCGCAAGCACGAAGGCGGTGCTGAGATAGCCGATGCCGTCATACAGCCCGCGCGCGAACAAAAGCCCGCCGAGCGCCGAGCCCGCCGCCTGCCCGACGTAGAGCGCCGACGTATTGAGCGCGACCGTTGCCGACGACAGATGCGGCCCGGCGGCGACGAGCCTCGCCTGCTGGAGCGAGTTGAACGCGGCGAAGCCTAGACCCCAGAATGCGACGCTTGCCAGAATGGTAACGATCTCCGCCGAGCCGAGCGCCCAGAACGCGATCCCGACCAGCAGCGAGCACATGAAGATGACGGACGTCTTCAAGGCACCGATGCTGCCGGTCAGCCGCGCCGCGATCACATTGCCCACGAAACCGCAGATACCGAACAGCGAGAACAGGAGCGCGATCAGTTCCGCTCCCGCGCCGGTGCGCATGCGCGTCAGCGGATCGATATAGGTGAGCAGCGCGAACTGGCCGCTGGTCTGCAAGGCGGTGATCGCGAGCAGCAACAGCATCAGCGGATTGCGCGCGACGTCGAGCCACGATTGCAGCGAGAGCGGCTCGCCGAGCAAGCCCGGACGCAAGGACACATAGTTCAGCACGCAGGCTGCAAGCGTGATCGCGCAGCACATCGCATGCACTTCGCGCCAGCCGATTTGCTGCGAACCCAGGCTGATGCCGGGCAGACCGGCTGCGACCGCAAGCGACCAGCCGAGAAAGATGATGGAAATCGAGCTGGCGCGCCGCTCCGGCTCCACCAGAAGCGCGACAGCGTTTGCGGCCTGCGGCGTGTAAACCGCGACACGGGCCGCGAGCAGCGTCCAGAAATCCGGCGCCAGCGCCGACAGCCCGTGGCAGATCGCGGTGATGAGCAGCACGGAGGTCAGCAGCGTGCGCCGGTCGATCCGCGTCGTGATCCACGCCATCAAGGGCGAGCCGATACAGAGCATGACGGCGCCGGCCGTGACCAGAAACCCGGCTTCGCGGATCGTGACATTCAAATCTTTCGCGAGCACCGAAATCATGCCCGCGGGCGCAAGCACGGCCAATCCGGTCGCGAAGTTTCCGAGCAGCAGCGCGAACAGCGCGAGTTGAACGCCGCCCTCTTTGGGCGCGGCGGAGGCCGGTGAATTCATGAAACGGTTATTCCGAAATTTTGCGGAGGATTGCGGCGGTGTCCGAGTCTGCCGGGAAGAACGACTCGATGGCAAGCTCGGAGAGCGTGACATCCACCGGCGAGCCGAAGATCGTCATGGTGCTGAACAGCGAGAGCCGCCCCGCGGGCGTATCGAGAATGGTCTTGATGACGACGTCGTCCGCATTTCCCTCGCGGATCGGGACCACGCTGCGGGACGGCTTCGGATAGGCGGAGATTTCGCGGAGCAGCTCTGCGAGTTTTGCATCTCCCGACAGATCGATCTGCCGCTTCAGCCGCGCGATCAGATGCGCGCGTACTTCATGGAAGTTGACGATCTTCGAGGCGAGCCCGTCAGGATGCAGGCTGACCCGGATGATGTTGAGCGGCGGCTGCAAAAGTGCCGGCGGCACGCCGGAGATCAAGACGCCGATCGGCTTGTTCGCGTAGACGACGTTCCAGTGCCGGTCGACCGCCACCGCCGGAAACGGCTCGTGCGCTTTCAGCACCAGTTCCACCGCCTCCTTCGCCTTCCCGAGCGACGGATCGGTAAGCGGCCGCTCGTAGAAAACCGGCGCGAAGCCGGCGGCGACGAGCAGGCTGTTGCGCTCGCGCAGCGGCATGTCGAGTTGCTCCGCGAGATTGAGCACCATCTCACGGCTCGGCTGCGCGCGTCCGGTTTCCAGAAAGCTCAGATGCTTCGCCGAAATGTCGGCTTCGAGCGCGAGGTCGAGCTGCGTCATGCGGCGGCGCTGCCGCCACTCGCGCAGGACTTCGCCGGCTGGTTTGGTTTGGGCCATGAAACAGACTTACCGCAGAGCGGGCGCGGCCACCATTACCTCGCAGGTAATCCGGCGCTGGCAGGGGCCGTGCGGTTGCGCTAGCTAATAAGGAAAGAGCAAGGGAGCGGGCGGTGGCAGACGATTTCGACGGCAAGGTCATTCTGGTCACCGGCTCCTCCACGGGCCTAGGTGCTGCGATCGCAGTCGGCGCGGCGAAACGCGGAGCGAAAGCGGTTGTCGTCAACTACGCGAGCAGCGCGAAGGAAGCGGAAGAAACCGCCGACCTGTGCCGCAAAGCGGGTGCCGACGTCGTGGTCGTGCAGGGCGATGTCTCCGAAGATGACGACTGCAAAAAGATTGCGGAGGCGGCGACGAAATTCGGCAAGCTCGATGGCCTCGCGAACAATGCCGGCATCACCAAGGTCGCCGCCAACCACGCGGACCTCAACGCCCTTTCGAAGGAAGATTTCTTCCGTCTCTACGGCGTGAACACCGTCGGGCCGTTCCAGATGCTGCGCGCCGCACGCGCGCTGCTCGAAGCCGCGGCACGACCGAGCGTGCTGATGACGTCATCGATTGCCGCCGTGACCGGCGTCGGCTCGTCGGTGGCTTACGCCGCGAGCAAGGGCGCGCTCAACACGATGACGATCACGCTCGCACGCGCACTCGCGCCGAAGATTCGTGTCAACGCAATCTGCCCCGGGTTCATCGATACGCCGTGGTTTGCGAAGACGGTCGGCGAACAGTTCCGCGATTCGCTTCGCGAGCGCGTGATCGCGAACTCGCCGCTCAAGGTGGCTTCCACCGCCGAGGATGTCGCGGACTCCGCGTTGTTTTTCCTCTCCGACGCCTCGCGCAACGTCACCGGCGAAACGCTCTTGATCGACGCCGGCATGCATCTCGGCTTCTCGCCGCTGGTGGCGAGATAGATCTGCGTCATGGCCGGGCTTGTCCCGGCCATCCACGCCTTTACAGACTTCTATGCCGCTAAGACGTAGATGCCCGGGACAAGCCCGGGCATGACGAATAAAGACGCCGACTCAACCCAGCTTGATCTCTTCCTCGACCTCGTGCTTGAGGCCGACCGCATCGATCGAAAGCACGACTTTGGCTTTCAGCGTTTCGCTGCCCTTGAGCTTTCCGCTCTCCAGCGCCGCGCGCACGGCCTGTTCCACTTCGCGCTGCGAGGTGACGCCAACGACCTTCAGGAATTTGCGAAGGCTGATGTTGAAGGTTTCTTCGTTCATTTCTTTCCTCCGGGCACGAATGCCTTGTCCCGGAAATACAGGATTTGCTGGCTGGTGGCGAGCAGCTTGCCGGAGCGCGCCCACAGCCACGCCGACTGATCGGCGAAGCCCTTCGCGAAGATGCTGGCATCCGCAACCCCGAGCACATAGTCGTCGCCCACTTCCGCGAGATCGGCCTCGTCGCAATGGAAGTACGTCGTCATCGAGACCGTACCGACCTGAATGAGCCGCCCCAGCACATGAAAGGGCCGCGCGAAGAAGGCGTCGCTCATGTTCATGAGCGAGAGGAAATCCATCTTCCGCCGCGGCTCGTCGCGCATCCAGACTTCCGTGCGCGCGGAGCCTAGCGGCGCATCGTCCTTGCCGCGCATCACCGGAAAGCCGCTCGCAAAGCGCATGTCGAAGCGGTCGATCCAGGCGAGCGGCGCTTTCGCCTTCGGCGGATCGATTTCTTCGGGCATCTTCACCGATGGCATCGTGCCCGAAGTGTGAAAGAACCCTTCCGGCCGCGCTGCGAACACGAGCGTTGCGGTCGCGATAGTCTCCGCGCCCTGTTTCATCTCCACGGCGAAGTGCTGCGTCGAGCGATTGGTGCGCTTTTCCGCGACCAGCACATCGAACGCACCCTTCGCGACCGGCGCGCAATAGTTGACCGTCATCGCAAGCGGAAGATTCTGCCGCGCGGGGTGATCGATCGCGGCTTTCAGAAGTGTCGCTGCGGTCGCGCCGCCAAACGGCCCGGTGAAATTCCAGTAGGCATCGGAGGTCGCGCCGGTGAAATTCCCGCCGGATGTTTCGAGCTTCGTCGCGGCGTCGAGCGGATGCATCGGATGGCTCCCGTTTCAGTTTCGCGAGACTGACGCAGCAATTCCTGCGCGCCGATTACCTTGCAGGTAATCGACCAAAGGCGCGGACGGCGCAAGGGTGACGCCACGTCAACAGAGAAAGGAAATTCCCATGACGTTCGTCCCTTCCCTTTTCCTGCGCCGCGTACTCCAGCTCGACGCAGCGGCCACCGGCGCCACAGGGCTTCTGCTGCTCGGCGGAACCGGAATCCTCGCAGGCCTGTTCAACCTTCCCGCATCGCTTCTGGTCTATGCCGGAATTTTCAGCGTCGGCTGGGCGCTGACGCTCGGGTTTGTGTCGTTGCGCGAGCGGCTTTCGCACGGCTTCGTCTGGACGATCATCATCGCGAACGTTGCGTGGGTGATCGGCTCGGTCGCGCTGCTCGTATCGGGCTACGTTTCGCCGACATGGCTCGGCTATGCCTTCGTGATCGCGCAGGCGCTTGCCGTCGATGTCTTCGCGGCCCTGCAATTTTTCGGTTTGCGGCGGCAGACGGTTACGGCGTAATCTTCCGGGGCTGGCGCGGAAGACTGCGACGGCCCCGGCTTCCCGCTGCTTCGATAGTATCCCCGTTCACAATCCCCGCTCACGATGTCCTCGATTCAATCCAAAACGAAACCGCAGGACGACCGCTGGATGAACGCCGTCGCGGCGCTCGTGTTTCTCGCGATGTGCGTGGGCGGGATTTACTGGCTGAAGTCGATCGGGTTCTTCTACTTCAAGGCCACCTTCCCGCTGTCCGAATTCCTCGGCTTCTTCGTCTGCGCGTTCATCATTGTCGTGAACGTCGCGATGCGGGTGCCGATGGTGTTGCGGTGGGTACGGGCTAGAATAAAGGGCGCCTGACCACCGCTTCCGAGATAGAATTGCGCATGCCTGAGGAGGATGAACATGAAAACCGCCGTCATCCAAAGTCCGCCTGTGCTGCTCAACCGGGACGCGACGATCTCCCGAATGCTGGGACTGATCGAGGAAGCGGTGCGCGAAGGCGCAGCACTCCTCGTCTTTCCCGAAGCCTATGTACCCGGCTATCCGACCTGGATCTGGCGGCTGAAGCCGGGCGGCGACATGGCTCTTTCCAACGAATTGCATGCAAAACTGAGACAGAACGCGGTCAGCCTCACGCGCGGCGATCTCAAGCCCGTTCAGGACGCCGCGAAGAAACACAAGATCACACTGGTCGTAGGCATCAACGAAATCGATGCCGAAGTAAGCGGCACCACGCTTTACAACACGGTCGTCATCATCGGACCCGATGGTGCGGTCCTAAATCGTCACCGCAAGCTGATGCCGACCAATCCCGAACGCATGGTCTGGGGCATGGGCGACGCTTCCGGCTTGAAAGTCGTCGAGACGCCAGCCGGGAGACTTGGCTCGCTGATCTGCTGGGAAAATTACATGCCGCTCGCGCGCTACGCGCTCTATGCGCAGGGCATCGACATCTATGTCGCGCCGACCTGGGATACCGGCGAAAGCTGGCTCGCCACCATGCGCCACATTGCGAAAGAGGCTGGCTGCTGGGTGATCGGCACTTCAACCGCGATTCAGGGCAGCGATATTCCGAAAGATTTTCCCGATCGCGACAAGCTTTTCAAAGACGACGAGTGGATCAACGACGGCGATGCAGTCGTGATCAAACCGTTCGGCGCGATTGCCGCTGGACCTTTGAACCGCGAAAAAGGAATTCTTTATGCGGAGATCGATGCGGAAGCCGCGCGCCGCTCCCGCCGCTCACTCGACGTCGCCGGCCATTATTCGCGGCCGGACGTTTTCTCTTTCTCGGTAGATCGCCGCGCAAAAACTCCGGCGAATTTTACGGATTGAGACAAAGGCTCCGTCAGGCGCCTTGCGAAGCCGAGCGGTACATCACATCGCGCGCGCGATCGAGCAATTCCTTCGGAACGTCGCGGCGCTGCAAACCGAACTTCTCGATCCGTTGATCCATGCTCCTGAGCCGCTCGGCCCACGAAACGGCCTCGCGCTGCCTGCCGGCGGCGAGCGCTTCGGCCTGCGCCTTGGCGGCGGTGTCGCGCAACTCAAAGGTCTTGGCTTCCATCAGCGCGGTTACCGCGACCCGGTCATCCGAATGCATGGAAAAGCCTCCTCAATTACGAGGAGATTATCTGAGTCTCTCGAGCCGCAAGCAGATTCGTTTTCTTGACCGCGCTTGAGAATCGCTCTGAGAGAATACCCGAATCGATGTGCTGCGAATCGGACGAATCGATTCGCGCGAATCAACGCCGCCGTTGATTAAAAAGAATGCCGACGTCGCGAGGCCCATCTCATTTCAACAAATCCCACTTGTCTTCATGCTTCTCAATAGACGGAGGCGCTACTTTGTAAGACCCTTTTGGTCCTATCCTGAAGGTGCGCATCTTGCTCGTCCTTGATCGCGTACTCTTTGCTCTGAGCCAAAGTTTGTGCTGGGCTTTCACATACTTGGCAACGTCCTTACTGGGCACGATGAAGCATCTCGTTCGCTTCTTGTCTGAACTAATATTTACGAAGCAATAGAAAAGATCAGGATCAAATAAACTCTCATGCTTCTGACTCATCATCCATGAGAAGACGTACTCACCGAAAAGCTCTCGACTGCCTCCGCGGTTTCCCTTGCCAAAGTTTGTTTTGACTTCGAGACGCGCTAGTCGTCCTTTAGGTGAAGAAACCAAAATATCCACGCCTTTAGTATTTCCTAACGTCAAATTCGCATCAAAATTCTCTAGTGCTAGGCGCGACAGAACCGCAAACTCTCCAGCCAGAGAAACTCGATTGCTGCCAATTTTTTCCATAACCACCCTCAGCAATACTGGTGCCGGCGCCCGGACTCGAACCGGGACGGTGGTTTCCCACCGAGGGATTTTAAGTCCCTTGCGTCTACCATTCCGCCACGCCGGCAGCGGGCCGGAACTTAATCGCTGCCCATGCCCACTTGCAACCAAAGTGGGCAGATATGCCGCTCGCGCGCACGGAAAAATCGCCTAATATCCCGGCATGAGCTGGAATCCTTCGGAAGACCCGATCCTCGGCGACAAGCGCTCCTGCGACGCGCTCGAACTTGTCATCATTCCCCGCGCACGCGACCTCGGCGATTTCGAAGTCCGCCGCGCGCTGCCGCACGGCAAGCGCCAGATGGTCGGCCCCTTCATCTTCTTCGACCAGTTCGGCCCGGTGCAGTTCATCGCCGGTAAAGGCATGGACGTTCGTCCGCACCCGCATATCGGGCTCGCCACCGTCACCTATCTCTTCGATGGCCGCATCATGCATCGCGACAGTGAGGGCAATGCGCTCGAAATCACGCCGGGCGCGATGAACCTCATGACCGCGGGCAGCGGGATCGCGCATTCCGAGCGCACGCCGGGCGATGCGCGCAACGGCGGCATGAAAATGAGCGGCATCCAGAGCTGGATCGCGCTGCCGAAATCCCACGAAGAAGTCGCGCCGACGTTTCAGAATTTCACCGCCGACAGTCTTCCCGTGATCGAGGACGGCGCGTTCCGCGCGCGCGTGGTCGCAGGCAAGATGTTCGGCAAGCAAGCGCCGGTCGGCATGTATTCGGAATGGTTCTACGGCGAGGTCGTGCTCGACGAAGGCGCGTCCGCGCCGCTCGATCCCGACTATGAAGAACGCGCGATCTATGTCGCCGAAGGCGAAGTGGAAATTTCCGGCGACCGCTTCGAGGCGCCGCGCCTTCTCATCTTCCGCCCCGGCGACCGCATCACCGTGCGCGCGGTGCGAAAGTCGCGAATGATGTTTCTCGGCGGCGCCGCGCTCGAAGGCCCGCGCTATCTCTGGTGGAATTTCGTCCACTCCAGCAAGGAGCGGATCGAACAGGCAAAAGAAGACTGGAAGACCGGCCGCTTCAAACAGGTGCCGGACGAAACCGAATTCATTCCGCTGCCGGGCTCATGAAAAGAAACTATCTCTCCATCGTCATTCCGGGTTCGCGCCTTCGGCGCGCCCCGGAATGACGCCGGGGATAACTGACAACGAAGCAAGAAACTCAGGAAACGCCAAATGCTTTTCGAAACGACCATCGCCGGAAGCCTGCCCAAACCCGCCTGGCTTGCCGAGCCGAACAAACTCTGGGCGCCGTGGAAACAGTCCGGCGCCGCGCTCCTGGAGGCCAAGCGCGACGCGACCGTGCTGGTGCTGAAAGAACAGGAAGACGCCGGCATCGACATCGTCACCGAAGGCGAGCAGTCGCGCCAGCACTTCGTCCACGGCTTTCTTGAGAAAGTCGAAGGCATCGACTTTGCGAACAAGGTCGAAATGGGCATCCGCGCCGACCGCTACAAGGCCATGGTCCCGCAGGTCACGGGCGAGTTGAAGCTGAAAGGCCGGGTGCACGAATTCGAGGCGCGGATCGCGCGCGCGCATACCAAGCGCAAATTGAAGTTCACCCTCCCCGGCCCGATGACGATCATCGACACCATCGCGGATCGCCACTACGGCGACCGCGTGAAGATGGCGATGGCCTTCGCGAAGCTCCTCAATCAGGAAGCCCGCGCGCTGCAAGCAGACGGCATCGACGTGATCCAGTTCGACGAGCCCGCCTTCAACGTCTACATGGATGAAGTGACGACGTGGGGCATCGACGCGCTTCACGTTGCGGCCGAGGGCCTGACCTGCACCACGGCAGTTCATATCTGCTACGGCTACGGCATCGAGGCGAACAACAACTGGAAAAAGACGCTCGGCGACGAGTGGCGGCAGTATCAGGACATCTTCCCGGCGCTCGCAAAAAGCAAGATCCAGCAGGTCTCGCTCGAGGCGCGCAACTCCAAGGTACCGATCGACCTGATCGGCCTCCTCGAAGGAAAAGACATCCTGATCGGCGCGATCGATGTGGCAAGCGATCAGATCGAGACGCCGGAGGAAGTCTGCGCCGTCATCGAGCAGGCCATGCGCTATGTGCCGAAGGACCGCATCTTTCCGGGCACCAATTGCGGCATGGCACCCATGAAACGCGAGATTGCATTTGCGAAACTCGCGGCCCTTTCGAAGGGTGCCGCGCTGGCGAGAGAGCGTTACGGGTAAACCGCTCTACCCCCTCATGGCCGGGCCGCGCGAAGCGCGTGACCCGGCCATCCAGAAACACAGACCCGGAGCAAGATTTTCTGGATGCGCGGGTCAAGCCCGCGCATGAGGGAATTCTTTATTGCTGCGCCGGGCTTGCCACCGCTCCGCTAGCGTTACGGCTGAATAGACTTTGCCGGTTGACGTGGATCAATTCGCGCGCCGCAGGCGCGGTGAATATTCGCGCGACTGAATCGCAAAGGAGTTTCACCATGAACGTCGGCCCTATTGATCGCGTGCTCCGTATCGGAGCGGGTATCGCGCTTCTGGCTTTCGCGCTCGGCTACATCTTTCCGGCCACGGGATGGAACTGGGTCGGCTGGATCGGTGTCGTGCCGATTCTGACCGCCGTGCTCGGCTGGTGTCCCGCCTATACGCTGCTCGGCATTTCGACCTGCCTGCGCAAGGCGTGAGCGTATCGCGTGCGGGGCTCAGCGCTCCGCGCGCGCGAAGACTTCCATCAGTTCGTCGATTTTCCTGCGCTGGTCGCTCTTGCTGCCGCTCTTGATCGCGCCGGCAACGCAATGGCTGACGTGATCGCGCAGGATCTCGTCCTCGACCTTGCGCAAAGCCGCGCGCACCGCAGACAGCTGCGTCAGAATATCGATGCAGTAGCGGTCTTCCTCGACCATCCCTGCAAGCCCGCGCACCTGCCCTGCAATTCTGTTGAGGCGTTTGAGCGTACCGGCCTTGGCTTCCTGTTGCATGGGGTCTATATACCCCCATAGGGTATATTCCGCAAGAGGCGACGATGTCCGATCACCCCACGCACGATCATTCGCATCAGCACGGCGCGCAGCAGAAAAGCTGCTGCGGCGGCAATCACGCGGTACATGAAGCGCAGAGCCACAAGGTGAAGGATCCCGTCTGCGGGATGATGGTCGATCCGCATACGGCGAAGCATCACCACGAACATCGCGGACACACTTATTACTTCTGCAATCCGAAGTGCCGCGAAAAG
>CAZFPR010000058.1:0-5045 GCA_964521045.1 uncultured Hyphomicrobiales bacterium | reverse complement strand
GTTCCTGCCCGATCTGCGGCATGGCGCTCGAGCCCGAACTGGTATCGCTCGACGACGCACCCAACCCCGAACTGATCGACATGACGCGGCGCTTCCTCGTCGCGCTCGCGCTCACCATCCCGATCCTGTTTCTGGAAATGGTCCCGCACCTGACGGGAATAAATTTCGTCGACCCGAAATACAACGGCCCGTTGCAGTTCGCGCTCGCGACACCGGTCGTGCTCTGGGCCGGCTGGCCGTTCTTCCAGCGCGGCTGGGCGAGCGTGATCTCCGGCAACCTCAACATGTTCACGCTGATCGCGATGGGCACCGGCGTCGCATGGGTCTACAGCGTCGTCGCGCTCTTTGTTCCGTCGATCTTCCCGGCGGCGTTCCGCGACCATCACGGCAACGTGGCGCTTTATTTCGAAGCGGCTGCGGTGATTACGGTGCTAGTCCTGCTCGGGCAGGTGCTCGAGCTTCGCGCGCGCGAGCAGACCTCCGGCGCGATCAAGGCTTTGCTCGGCCTCGCACCGAAGCAGGCGCGCAAGATCAACGAAGACGGCAGCGAGGAAGACGTCGCGGTCGATGTCATCGCTGTAGGCGACAGGCTGCGCGTCCGTCCCGGCGAGAAAATTCCGGTCGATGGCGTAGTGATCGAAGGCCGCTCGTCGGTGGACGAGTCGATGGTCACCGGCGAGTCGATGCCGGTCACCAAAGAAAAAGACGCGAAGCTGATCGCGGGCACCGTGAACGCAAGCGGCGCGCTCGTCATGAAAGCCACGAAAGTCGGCCGCGACACCATGCTCTCGCAGATCGTGCAGATGGTGGCGCAGGCGCAGCGCTCCGCCGCTCCCATCCAGCGTCTCGCCGACCGCGTGTCGGGCTGGTTCGTGCCGCTCGTGATTTTAGCCGCCGTGCTCGCCTTCGCGGCATGGGCGATATTCGGACCCGAGCCGCGTTACGGCTATGGCCTGGTCGCCGCCGTCACCGTGCTCATCATCGCCTGCCCCTGCGCGCTCGGCCTCGCCACCCCGATGTCGATCATGGTCGGCGTCGGCCGCGGCGCGCAAATGGGTGTGCTCGTCAAGAATGCGGCGGCACTCGAGCGAATGGAAAGCATCGATACGCTTGTGATCGACAAGACCGGCACGCTCACCGAGGGCAAGCCGAAGCTCACGAAGATTGTTTCGAATGCCTATCGTGAGGACGAGTTGCTGCGCCTTGCCGCGAGCGTCGAGCGCGCGAGCGAACATCCGCTCGCACTGGCGATCGTGAACGAAGCGAAGGAGCGCGGCATTCCGCTTGCCGAAGTGCGCGACTTCAACTCGCCGACCGGCAAGGGTGCGCTGGGCTGGGTCGAAGGCAAATGCGTCACGCTAGGCAACGCCGCATACCTGAAGGAGCGCGGCATCGACGCGGGCGCGTTCGCGCTCGAAGCAGACCGCCTGCGCGAAAGCGGCGCGACCGCGATCTTCGTCGGCGTAGACGCGAAGGCCGCAGGCGTGCTCGCGATCAAGGACCCTGTGAAGAAAACCACCCTTGAGGCGCTCGAAGCCCTGAAGCGGGACGGCATCCGTCTCGTCATGCTGACCGGCGATAACAAGGTAACGGCCCGCGCGGTCGCCGCAGAACTAGGTATCGACGATGTTGAAGCGGATGTCCTTCCCGATCAGAAAGCGAAGATCGTCGAGAAACTTCGCGGCGAAGGCCGCGTGGTCGCGATGGCCGGCGACGGCGTGAACGATGCGCCCGCGCTTGCCGCCGCCGATGTCGGCATCGCGATGGGAACCGGCACCGATGTCGCGATGGAAAGCGCCGGCATCACGTTGCTCAAGGGCGATCTCATGGGCATCGTCCGCGCGCGGCATCTCTCCGAAGCGACGATGCGAAACATCCGGCAGAATCTCTTCTTCGCGTTTCTCTACAACACCGCGGGCGTGCCTATCGCAGCCGGCGTGCTCTATCCGGTGTTCGGCATCCTGCTTTCGCCGATCGTGGGCGCGGCGGCGATGGCGCTTTCTTCGGTCAGCGTGATCGGGAACGCGCTGCGGCTGCGGCTGGCGAAGATTTAAAGCAGTCGTCCCCGCGAAGGCGGGGACCCATAACCCCAGTCTACGTGATCGGGAACGCGCTGCGGTTGAAGCTGGCGAAGATTTAAAACCACCTCATCCTGAGGAGCGGACCGAAGGTCCGCGTCTCGAAGGATGAGGTAACCTCATGGTTCGAGACGCGCTCGCTTTCGCTCGCGCTCCTCACCATGAGGGCTTATTCCTTCCCGCGGATCGGCGGCGCGTAGGAAAGCTGCGTGTCCCACGGGAAATAGATCCAGGTATCCTGCGATACTTCGGTCACGAAGGTATCGACCAGCGGCCGCCCCAAGGGCTTCGCGTAGACCGCCGCGAAATGCGCTTTCGGCAGCAACCCGCGCACGATCCGCGCCGTGGTGCCGGTATCGACGAGATCGTCGATGACGAGAATCCCCTCGCCCTGCGTTGCGAGCAGCTTGCCCTCGATCTGCTTCACGACCTCGGGCTCGGCCTGGGTCTTGTAGTCGCGATAGGTGACGATCGAGATCGTCTCGATCACGCGCAGGTCGAGTTCGCGCGAGACGATCGCGGCCGGCACCAGCCCGCCGCGCGTGATGCAGACGATGGCCTCGAACGGCCCCGTCGCATGCAGCCGCCACGCCAGCGCCCGCGCGTCACGGTGAAACTGGTCCCATGAAACCGGAAACGGCTTGTCCGGCCCGCCCGAAGTCTCGATCATTTCCTGCGCCCCGTCTCCCCGGCAAAGATTAGCGCAAGTCCATTAGCGGATGTCCACGACGAAATCGAACCGCGCCGCCATGCCGTCCGCAACTTTCGCGCTGCGTATCAACAGCTCCTTGCGGTAGAGAAAGTCGCGGGCGTTGCCCGGCTCGTCCGGAAAGTAGAGCTGCGTGGTCAGAAGCGGCGCACGCGGCGTCTGCACCTTCGCGTGATAGTGGCGCGTGCGGCCCGGATAGAGCCCGGGAACGATAGTCTGGAACGCATAGCGGCCCTCGGCGTCGGTCTTCACGAAGCCGCGCAGGCGGAAGCCTGTATTGTCGTAGGTCCCGGCGTCGTCCGCGTGCCACAGATCGACAATTGCGTTCGCGACCGGCTTGCAGGAGCGCGTGAGCACGAGCCCGCCGAGCGCGACGGACGTCCCCTTCATGCCGGGCTCGCGGAGGTTCATACGCTCCGGCGTATTCGGCGTGTAGTAAGGCCCCTCGGTCTGGCGCGGCGTCACGTCATGCGCGTCGCGGCATTCCGGCGTCGGCGGCAATTCCGCGCCTTGCGCGAGAACGAGATTGCTCGGCAGCGCGAAGCCTGCGAGCGCAAGCCCGCTTCCGATCAGAATGTCGCGTCGTGAGTGGCGGGCCATAAGCTTGCTCCTCTTTCCCCGAATGAACGAAAGCTATTGGAGCATTGGCAGAAAAATTAAGGCGCGGGCTGCGCCGCCTTCTTCGTTTGCAGCGCTGCACGGATGCGCTCCGCCATCGCTTCGACCTCGGCCTTCGCCGTAGCGAGCTTTAGAGCGTCGCGCGAGCGCACGACGATGCGCGTCGCGAAGCCTTTCTCGTTCATATAAGGATAAGAGCCGATGGTCGTGTCGGGATGGTTCTTCGCGATCTCGCGCAGGTCGCTTGCGACATCGCCCTCCTTCAATCCGGCGTCGATGGTCTCGGACAGCACCTTGGTGCCGGTCTTGAGCTGCGGCACGACATGGTCGAGCATCGCGCGCATGATCGCGGGCACGCCCGCCATCGTGATCACGTTTCCGATCCAGAAGCCCGGCGCCTTCGATACCGGATTGACGACAAGCTCCGCGCCGTCGGGAATGCGCGCCATGCGCATCCGCGCTTCGTTCAGTTCGCCGTCGGTGAAGCGTTCCTTCAGGAGCGCGACCGCACGCGGATCGTGACCGATCCCCACGCCGAACGCCTTCGCGACCGCATCCGCGGTGATGTCGTCATGCGTCGGCCCGATACCGCCGGTCGTGAACACATAAGTATAACGCGCGCGCAGCGCGTTCAGCGCCGCGACGATTTCCTCTTCGACGTCAGGCACGAAACGCACCTCGCGCAGATCGACGCCGATGCTCGTCATCGTTTCCGCAATGTGGCCGACGTTCGTATCCTTGGTGCGTCCGGAGAGAAGCTCGTCGCCGATGACGAGCACGGCGGCCGTGACCAGATTTTCCATGCTGCAATTCTTACCTGAATGGTTCGGAATTATATTTCCGACACTTCTCGCCGCGGTGTTTGACGCATGAATTATCTTGCTTGATACTTGGAAAAAATACAAAGAACTTCCGGGGATACGCCGTGAACATGCAGAACGCCAAACCGCCGTTCCGGGCGGTGAACTTTGCGCCCGTCGCCGTCGATCGCACCGATCGTCCGGACGGGTCGATCATCCTGCGTTCGCGCGCCGGACTTCCCCCCTTCGATCCTTCACTTGCAGCCCTTTTTCGCCGCGCGGTCGAGAAAGCGCCATCGCAGCCTTATCTCGCCGAGCGTGCGGGCGACGGCTGGCGCAAGCTCACCTACGAAGAGGCGCGAAAGATCGTGGATGCGGTCGCGTCCGCGTTGCTCGAACGCGGCCTCTCCGCGGAACGCCCCGTCGTCATTCTTTCCGGAAACGCGATCGACCACGGCCTCATGACGCTCGCCTGCCAACATGCGGGCATTCCGGTAGCACCGATTTCCGTCGCCTATTCGCTGCAAAGCTCCGATCTCGCGAAGATTAAGTACATCACCGAACTCCTGAACCCCGGCCTCGTCTATGCCGCCGACACGGGGCCGTTCGCGAAAGCGCTCGCGATAGCCGGCGCGAACGCCGAAATCGTTGCGAGCAAGAATTCCGCGAACCTCCCGAACGTGACGTTGTTCGATCAGCTCGCGCAGACGAAACCCGGCGCCGCGCTGGAAAAAGCGGTCGCTTCGATCACCGCTGATACCATCGCAAAATTCCTCTTCACTTCCGGCTCGACCAACCTTCCCAAAGGCGTCGTCTCGACCCACGGCATGCTGACCGCCT
>CAZFPR010000057.1:0-16937 GCA_964521045.1 uncultured Hyphomicrobiales bacterium | reverse complement strand
AGACGTTCACCGCGGCGATCGTCGAACTCGGGGTCAAGGGTCATCTGAAGATCGTCGAGGAGAAGGGCGTCACGCGCGTCGAACGGCGCGAAGGCGGCAAAACGATCCTCGACGGGGAAGAAGCGATCAAGCGGCATTTCTTTCCGAAGGAGAAGCACAAGTCGCTCGAGCTTACGCGCGACAACCACGTACGGGTCGGCGGCGCCAGCGATGCGCTGAAATCCAATCTCGTGCGGCTCTACGACGGCCTGTTCCGCAACAACCTCGGCAAGTGGGCCTTCGGGTTGCTGCTGACGTTCATCGCGGTCGTGCTGAGTCTCACCGGCATCAGCATCCAGTTCAGGAGCGACCGCGCCACCGACGCCTTCATCGGCACGCTGCTTCCCGTCATTCCGCTCCTGCTCGCATCTTTCGCGCTGAACAACGGATTCACCGCACGCACCGACAATGGGTTTCTGGTCAGTGTCGGCGTCATCTTCGGCATCATCCCGGCTGCGATCGGGCTCTGGTACGTCTGGAGGAATGTCGGCGGCTTCTACGAGATCATCCCGACGATCTGCGCCTTTGCGTCTACGATGCTCTGCGCGTTCTATCTCGAATGGATGGAAGCGCCGACGAAAGAAGGCCGGAAGATTCTCGATCACATCGAGGGCTTCCGCGAATATCTGAGCACCGCCGACGAGGGCTCGCGCCTCGAGGCGTTTCATCCGCCGGAGAAAACGCCGGAACTGTTCGAGCGCATGCTGCCCTATGCGATCGCGCTCGACGTGGAGAATTCCTGGGCCGAGAAATTCAAGAACGTGCTTGCGGCCGCAGCACTCGCGCCGGCCGCAGCCGCATCGGGTGCCGCGATCTCGCATTGGTATTCCGGAAACCGCGACTGGAGCCGGGATACGGGTGGTGTAACCAGCGCGGTATCGCAGAGCCTCACCGTCGCGGTCGCTTCTTCGTCGACGGCGCCGGGCACGAGTTCGAGCTACAGCGGGTCGAGTTCGAGCTACTCAAGCTCGGGCGGCGGCAGCTTCGGTGGCGGTTCCTCCGGCGGCGGTGGTGGAGGCGGCGGCGGAAGCGGGTGGTGAGGCTTTCGCCTCATCCTTCGAGACGCGGCCTTTCAGGCCGCTCCTCAGGATGAGGCAACCTTATTCCTCATGGTGAGGAGTGCCGCGAAGCGGCGCGTCTCGAACCATGAGGATTATGAATTCGCAATCGCCGCGTTTTTCTGCGCGCGGAAGGCCATGCGTCCCTGATTGTGCCCGAGGTTAGGGCGCAGGCGCGCGGCGTCGTAACCGGCTTCCGACAGCAGCTTCAGCATCTCGGCTTCGTCATAGGTCGTGAGCCCAAGCTCCGCCCTCAGCTTGCGGTAGTCGGAGAGCGTCGTCTTCACGAGGCCGATGAAAGCGGCAGTCAGGAAACCGTTGCTGGCTGCGAAGCGCAGCAGCGAAAGCGCGTCGGCGATCGCGCTCTGCTTCGGGCTGATGACATCGGCGACAACGAGCGCGCCGCCGGGCGCAATCAGGCGCCGCCACGTCTTCAGGAGTTTCAGAAGCTCGTCGCGCTTCAGGTACTGGATCAGGGAATTGGCGACGATCAGGTCGAGGCTTCCGGGCTCCATCGCCGCGACATCCTCGGGTGTGGTGACCGCGATATTTGCGGTGCTGCCGAAGCGCTCCTTCAGGCGCGTCCGCACCGTGGGCGCGGCCTCGCAGAGATGAAGCGTCGCGCAATTCGCGGCGATCCTGTCTGCGTGCAGCGCCTCGCCGCAGCCATAGTCGAGCACGCGCGCCTGCTTTCCGGGCAGGAGGCGGACGATGTCATCGGCGATGTTCGCGTAATGCACGTCGAAGTGACGGGCATTGACGTAAATCGGATGGTCGGAGTCCCAGTAAGAAATCCAGTCGCGCATGACGTAACGATACCGATTGGCGGGAGCGATGCCGACCGGATAGCATGAGCCCCGCGATTCACGAAAGGATGGCCCATGCGGATCCGGGCCTTGGCGGCGGCGATAGCGATACTGGTGTCGGCTCCAGCCGCCGCGTTCGAGAACGAATTACTCGGCAAGCGCGACATCGATGTGCCGGAATACCTGAGCGAGCAGGGCGCGATCCTGTTCGACGACAGGGGCGAGCAGACGCAGTTCGCCGTGGAATACGGCTTCTACAAGAAGAACGGCGTTCTTCTTTTGATGCGCGATACCGGTACGCGCACCAAGACGGACTCCATTGTTTTCGAAATTATTCAGGTCGTCCGCGCGCCGAAGCCGAAGGGCCTCGATTTCTATTCGGCCGGCTGTTTCCTCAAGCCCGGGCCGGATTCGCCTCCCGGCGAGTATGTGTTCGCGTACGCCCTGTTCAAGCCTGACGGCGGCGACACCGACGGCGCGCCGAGCGCGATCAAGGGCGCATGGATGTTCGACTGGGGGACGAAGAAAATCGTCGCGGTTCCCGAGGCGAAGGTCGATTGCCGGGAACCGGGAGGGTAAAGACTAGTGGACACACTTCCTATGCTGCCTGCTTGGCTGCCATCATGCCTGAATGGTCTTTATCAATGGATTTATCAATTTCAAACGCTGATAACAGGGATAATCGCGATTGCTGCCGCTTATTTAACATTCCGCGTTGTGCGGGAACAAATTAAGCAAACTTCTGACTTAGAGGAGCTAAGGCGCGCTCGCGAAGAGGCCGCTGCTCGTGCTGCTCTTCCACTAGCTCTATCCGAGGTTGCCGAATATTCACTTCAATCGATTCGTTCAGTTGAGGGCTTGCGGAAAGAACAAGCCGGCCCAGAGCGTCCTAGATTGCCTCAGCTTCCTGTTAGTTCATTTTCTGTTTTTCAGGATGTTGCTCGCTCAGCTGATAGAGAGATCGCAAAGCAGATTGTAGAGTTGCTTTCTCTAATTCAAGTTCAGCACTCACGGCTGAAAGGTCTTCATGAAGGCCAAACTCAAATAGAGCACAACTTCTTAGGGGCAATAATTGATGCAGCGAACGTGTATTGTCGTGTCAACGTTCTATTCAGCTATGGTCGCGAAAGCCACGTGATAAATTCATTACCTTCGAAAGAGGGTCTCATTAATGCGGTACATAACGCACGAATTTTCGACCCCTCTCATCCAATTTTCGCTGAAATTGAAAGAAGGTCTGAGAAACAGTCTTAAGAACGTGGCTGCTTCGAGTTAAGAAGGTCGGGAAGCTATAGCCGATCGCCCGGAAGAACGTTACCTTTCAACATCTGCTTCTCCGGCGGCTCTCCGCTATCGCTTCGCTGTCGCGCGGTCGAATGCTTCGTAACCCGCCATGCCGGCTGCAAGCGCCGCGAAGAAGACGAGCGCGGGGCCGGTCGCAAATCCGAGATTGAAGATCGCGGGGCCGGGGCATACGCCGGACAGGCCCCAGCCGACGCCGAAAATCGCGGCGCCGATGAGCAGGCGCGGTTCGATCTTTTTCGTCGGCGGAAGATGCAGCGGCTCGCCGAGTAGCGCCTTGCCGCGGCGGTGCGCGATGATGAAACCGATCGCGGAGAACGGCAGCGCGCCGCCCATGACGAAGGCGAGTGAGGGGTCCCACTTCCCGGCAAGATCGAGGAAGCCGAGTATCTTGGCAGGCAGATACATGCCGGAGACGAGCAGGCCGATGCCGAAGATCAGTCCGATTGCGAAGGCGGCTGCGTATTTCATGACGCCGCTCCCGTAAGCGCGTGGCGAACGACGAAGACGGTAACGAAGCCCGCGAGCATGAAGATCAGCGTGGCCGCAATCGAGCGCGGCGAGAGCCGGGAAAGGCCGCAGACGCCATGACCGCTCGTGCAGCCGCCGCCCATGCGCGTGCCGAAGCCGACGAGAAGACCGGCCACGATCAGCGTCGTTGTGCCTGCAAAAAACACGGGCTTCGGCATATTGATCGCTGCCGCAACGATTGCGGGCGCGATCAGGCCGGCGAGAAAGCTCAGCCGCCAGGGCGCATCGGAAAGCGAGCGGAATAATCCGCCGACGATGTTGCTCGCGCCCATAACACGGCCGTTGAAGTTGATCAGCAGTGCAGCGGCGATGCCGATCAGCGCGCCGCCTGCGAGCGATTGCCACGGCGTGAAAGCGATCCAGTCGATCTGCATGATCCCGCACCTTCCTGATGATGTGAGCGCGGACCTTATCGCGATCCGCCCGCGCGGTCACCGCCGCCAGGCATGGTATTCGGGAATATCTTCGCTCATCTCGTCGAACAGCCAGACCATGCGGTCGCAAAGCCAGAGCTTGAAGACGATAAGGAGAAGGCCGCCGACCGTGAACGTAATCGGCTCGGCGGCAAGAAATCCTGCCGCCATCAGGAAGCCGCTCACGCTCGTTGCGACTCCGAGGATCGTTGCGGCATTCGTGTGCTCCAGCGGCACCGGATGCATCATGCGCAGCAGAAACACGCGCTCGCCGAGCACCGCGCGCGACGCCCAGCTTCGCGTGGAAACCGGCGGCGGGAAAATGCGCGGGTTCAGCCATAGCCAGAGCGCAAACAGCGCAATCGGAAAGAGGCAAAGCCAGCCGATCCAGTGCCAGCTCCAGATCGCGAACATGAGAAACGGGAACGTCGCCAGGCGCGTCCATACGCTCCACGGATTCGCGTGGCGCTCCCAGACGCGCTCGTCCATCTGCATCAGGGCGGCGAGGAACTGGAAGAGAGTGTTCATCGCGTTCCGCGCTTCAGGTGCGCTTCAGCGAGAGCAGGAACTGGCAGAAGCTGTCGCCGCGGCGGAGCAGCAGCGTGCCGAGGCCGGTCTTGGTGGAAAGGATTTGCGCGCGCCATTCGAGCGTGGCGTTGCTGCGTCCCGCGCCGCTCACGAGAAACTGTCCGTCCGCGCGGATTTCTCCTTCGAGCGGCTTCTCGTTCCGCTCGCTCGTGATGCGGACGATCTTGCCCTTCACTTCGGCCTGAAATTTTTCGGATTTGTCGCCGCAATCGCCGCCGTCGCGCGTGAGCAGCAGATTGCCCTCATAGCGGCCGTCGAAGTTCTGGGCGGAGGCGGGGGAGACGAACGTGAGCGCAGAAAACAAAATCACAAATAGATGGAAGCGCATCGCAATCCTCGATCTTCTCCCTCTCCCCAACGGGGAGAGGGTTGGGGTGAGGGGGTTCTCTAGAGAATATCTAGCACAGATACCCCTCACCCGATCGCTTCGCGATCAACCTCTGCCAACCAAAGTCGGCTTTAGCCGACTTTGGCATATTAAGTTCTCAAGTCGGGCAAGCCCAACTTGAGTGGGGAGAGGTGAAGGACCAACTATTTCTTATGCTTCTTCATCAATCCGGCGAAGCGCTCGAACAGGTAGCGGCTGTCGCGCGGGCCGGGTGACGCCTCGGGGTGATACTGAACGGAAAAAGCCGGTTTGCTTTTGAGCGCGATGCCCGCGTTCGAGCCGTCGAACAGCGAGACGTGCGTTTCCTCGGCGTCGGCGGGAAGCGTGTCGCGGTCGACCGCAAAGCCGTGGTTCATCGAGGTGATCTCGACCTTGCCGGTGGTGAGGTCCTTCACCGGATGGTTCGCGCCGTGATGGCCTTGATGCATCTTCATGGTCTTCGCGCCGACGGCTAAGCCCAGCATCTGGTGACCGAGACAGATTCCGAATGTCGGCGTGCCGCTCTCGATCAGCTTTTTGATCACCGGCACCGCGTATTCGCCGGTCGCGGCGGGATCGCCCGGGCCGTTCGACAGGAATACGCCGTCCGGTTTCATCGAAAGAATGTCTTCGGCGGAGGTCGTGGCGGGCACCACTGTCACCTTGCATTTATTCGCGGCGAGCAGGCGCAGGATGTTGCGCTTGATGCCGTAGTCGATGCACACCACGTTGAACTCGGGGTTCGCTTCGCGGCCGTAGCCCTTGCCCCATTCCCACGGCGTTTCGTCCCAGGAATAGCGCTGCGCGGTCGTGACGGTTGGCACGAGGTCCATGCCGTCGAGGCCGGGCCACTCGCGCGCCTGCTTCTTCAATGCGTCGAGATCGAATTTTCCATCGGGCGAATGTGCGATCACGCCGTTCGGCATGCCCTTTTCGCGGATCATCGCGGTCAGCGCGCGGGTGTCGATGCCGGCGAGCCCCACGATGCCGCGCGCTTTCAGCCACTCGTCGAGAGGGCGGCTCGCGCGATAGTTCGAGGGCTCGGTTATATCGGCCTGCAACACGACGCCGCGCGCACCGAGCACGGCGGTCATGTTCACGGTCTCGATGTCCTCGTCGTTGACGCCGACATTTCCGATGTGGGGAAACGTGAAGGTGATGATCTGGCCGGCATAGGAGGGGTCGGTGAGCACCTCCTGGTAGCCGGTCATCGCGGTGTTGAAGCACACCTCGCCGACCTGCACGCCGGTAGCGCCGAGGCCGAAGCCTTCGAGCACCGTGCCGTCAGCCAGCACCAACAGGGCCGTGGGCTTTTCTTCGGCCCAGCCGTTCGTCGCTTGTTTCGGGTTCATAAGCGGCCTAAATAGCGGCGACTCTTCAATATATAAAGTGGAATCTGCCGGGAGCCCCCATGCTGCGCGATCAGATCAACAACTCGCTGAAAGACGCCATGAAATCGGGCGAGAAGCTGAAGTTGTCCACGCTCCGGCTGGTGAATGCGGCGATCAAGAACGCCGATATCGAGGCGCGCGGGGGCGGGAAACCGCCGCTGGACGACGCAGCACTGCTCGGGCTCCTCCAGAAAATGATCAAGCAGCGGCAGGAATCGGTCGAGCTTTACGAGAAGGGCGGCCGCGCGGAACTCGCCGCAGGAGAGCGCAGCGAGATCGAGGTCATCCAGGGGTTCCTGCCCAAGCAGATGCCGGACGCCGAAGTCGATGCCGCGATCAAGGCGGCGATCGCGGAAACGGGTGCTGCTTCGGTCAAGGATATGGGCAAGGTGATCGCTGTGCTGCGCGGCAAGTATGCCGGGCAGATGGATTTCGGCAAAGCGAGCGGCTTGGTGAAGGCTGCGCTGTCGAACTGAATCGGCTGCCGTTCCGCTGCGCGTAATGGCCTGAAACGATAGCCAATCTTTCCAGAGTATGCCCTCATCCTGAGGAGCGCCGAAGGCGCGTCTCGAAGGATGAGGCCTCATGGTTCGAGACGCGCTCGCTATCGCTCGCGCTCCTCACCATGAGGATAGTTGCCGCCTCTTCTTAAGTGCTATTGAATCGTCATGTCAGGTGCCGTCCGCAATATCCTTTTCATCATGTGCGACCAGTTGCGCTGGGACTATCTGTCCTGTGCGGGTCACCCGGCGCTGCAAACGCCGAACATCGACAGGCTCGCCGCGAAGGGCGTGCGCTTCTCGCGCGCCTATGTGCAGTCGCCGGTCTGCGGTGCATCGCGCATGAGCTTCTACACGGGACGCTATGTCGACTCGCACGGCGCGTCGTGGAACGGATTTCCGCTGAAGGTAGGCGAGATCACGCTCGGCGATTATCTGCGTCCGCTCGGCATGGATGCCGTCTTGATCGGCAAGACGCACATGAAGGCCGACAAGGAAGGCATGGACCGGCTCGGCATCGATCCGGAATCCATCATCGGCGTGCGCGTCTCCGAGTGCGGCTTCGATCCCTACGAGCGCGACGACGGACTGCACGGTCTCGGGCCGGACGGCCGCTACGATCCGAAGCTGCCGCGCTACAATCAGTATCTCAACGAGAAGGGCTACGCCGGCGACAACCCGTGGCACGACTGGGCGAATGCCGCGCAAGGCGAGGGCAATCAGCTCGCTTCCGGCTGGGCCATGCGGCATGCGCGCAAGCCTGCGCGTGTCGCGGAGGAAGATTCCGAGACGCCCTACATGACGCGCCGCGCGATCGAGTTCATGCGCGAGGCGAAGGCGCCATGGTGCCTGCATCTTTCCTACATAAAGCCGCACTGGCCCTACATCGCGCCCGAGCCCTACAACTCGATGTATGGCGCGAAGGATTTGGTTCCGGCGGTGCGTTCCGAAGAAGAACGCCGCGACCCGCATCCGGTCTATCGCGAGTTCATGAAGCACCGCGTGAGCAACACGTTCTCGCGCGACGAAGTGCGCGAGGAAGTCATTCCCGTCTACATGGGCTTGATCAAGCAGATCGACGACCAGCTCGGCGTGCTGTTCAAGTTCATGGAAGAGAACGGGCTGATGCAGAACACGATGATCGTGTTCACCTCCGATCACGGCGACTATCTCGGCGATCACTGGATGGGCGAGAAGGATCTCTTCCACGAGCCTTCGGTGAAAATTCCGCTCATCGTCTATGACCCGGCAGCGCCGGATGCAGCGCGCGGCAAGGTCTGCGACGAACTCGTCGAGTCGATCGATCTCGTGCCGACTTTTCTGGATGTCGCAGGTGGCGACTCCGTGCAGCAGTCGCACCGTCTCGAAGGCCGCTCGCTGACGCCGTTCCTGCGCGGTGAAACGCCCGCAAGCTGGCGCCGTTACGCGATCTCGGAATACGACTACTCGATGTTTCCGGCGGCGGCGAATTTGAATGTCGCGCCGCGCGACGCGCGTCTCTTCATGGTCTCGGACAAGCGCTGGAAATACATTCACGCGATCGGCTTCCGCCCGATGCTCTACGATCTCGAGAACGACCCGAACGAGTTTCGCGATCTCGGCACCGATCCGGCGTTTGAGCAAGAGCGCAGCCGGCTCGCTGCCGTGCTGAACAACTGGGGTTTGCGCCTCTCGCAGCGCACGACCAAATCGGAAAGCGAAATCCTGCGCGGCCGCGGCAAATCCATGCGCAAGGGCATCTTGATCGGCGTGTGGGACGAGAAGGAAATTTCCGACGAACTCTGGAGCGGCTATCTCGGCGACGGCACCGCACCGCGAAAAAGCTAGGCCGTCGCTTCCGGCAGACGCCGCTCGATCTCGTAGCCGATGCGTGACGCCGCCGCCTGCACCTTGGCGAGATAGCGCTTCACCACGGTCTGCTCGTTGATCGCCGAAATCGTCCAGACCAGACTGACGCAGGCAATCACATGCCCGCGCATCATCACCGGCACCGCGACGCCGTTGGTCTTGTCTTCGCCTTCCGCGCGCAGCGTGAAGCCGGGTACGCGGGTGCCGTAGCCCAGACGGCGGGTCTCCTGAAGGATCGCCGCGACCGTTTCCGGTTCGCGGGCCGTGCGGTCGAACGGGCTGTTGGAGCGCTGCAATTCGGCGATGATTCTTTCGCGCTCGGCATCTGTGCAGAACGCGAGCCACGCACGGCCGAGGCCGGTCTGCAACATCGGCACGCGATAGCCGATGCCGGTCATGTTCACGGCATAGGGCGTTTTCTTCCGCGTCGTTTCCAGGATGTGCATCATGCCGCGGTGATAGACCGCGAGATCGGACGGCCAGGCGATGCGATTGCAAAGATCGTCCAGCACTTCGCCGCCGACATCGAGCAGCATGTCGTGCAGCAGCGATTGCGGCGTTTCGGATTTGCGTGCCGCACGCCGCCAGGTGCCGTCGGTGAGGCGTCTGCGCGCGTAGCCGCTCTCTTCGAGCGTGGAGAGGATTCTCAAAAGCGTCGGCTTCGGCAGCTTGGTCTCGCGATGAAGATCGCGCAGCGCCAAACTCTCCGTGCGCTCAAGGGCCTTGAGCACCGAGAGCCCGCGTTCCAGTCCGCGCATGGTTTCCTTGCCCAAGCGTTCCTCCCTTACAAGGGATATTGACCGCTGCGGGCGTCTGCCGCAACGTTCCGGCTACCGGAACGGATGGAATTTCATTGGGTGGCCAGGAATTACCTGTGGCCTGATTGAAACATAAAAAAACGTCGAACAGGAGGGAGACCAATGAACAGGCGGGGAATTTTGTGCGCTGCCCTATCGGCAGCGCTTTGCTTCGCAGCCGCGCCCGCGAGCGCGCAGTTGTCCGAGAAGCCGATCCGGATCGTGTTTCCGTATGCAGCAGGCGGTGCCGGCGATGCGCTCGCGCGCTTGCTCGCGGAGGAACTGCGCCAGGGCACCAAGCGTCCGGTGATCGTCGAAAACAAGACGGGTGCCGCGGGCCGGCTTGGCGTGCTTGAAGTCGTGAAGGCCGAAAAAGACGGCGACACGATTTTGCTCACACCGATCGCGCCGACTGCCGTGCACCAGCACGTCTTCGACGATCTGCCCTACAATCCCGACAAGGATCTGGTGCCGGTCGCGCAAATCTCGAAGTTCGAATTCGGCATTGCGGTCGGACCCGAAGTTCCGGCGAAGAATCTCAAGGAGCTCGTGGCCTGGATGAAGGCCAATCCGGGCAAGGCAAGTTTCGGTTCTCCGGGAGCGGGCGCGCTGCCGCACTTCTTCGGCATTCTGTTCGGCAAGGCCGCAGGCGTCGAGATGGTGCATGTGGGCTATCGCGGTTCTGCGATTGCGCTTGCCGACGTGCTCGGCGGACAGATTCCGATGATCGTGACAACGACGAGCGATCTGCTCGGCGCGCACAAGGGCGGCAAGGTCCGGATTCTCGCGACCTCGGATTCCGAGCGCTCGCCGCTGGTTCCGGAAGTGCCGACCTTCAAGGAGTCGGGTTACGACATCGTCGGCACGTCCTGGTACGCAGTCTATGCGCCCACGGGCACGCCGAACGCGATCGTGCAGCGCTACTCGAAAATCTTCTCGGATGCGCTGAAGAAGCCCGAACTCAAGCAGCGTCTTCTCGAACTCGGACTCTATGCGACGGGCTCGACGCCGGAGGAAATCGCCGCAATCCATAAAAAGGACTCGGCTTTCTGGGGCGAGGCCGTAAAAATTTCCGGCTTCAAGGCAGGCAAGCAGTAGCGGCAACAAGATCGCGACAATTCGCGCAACGCACCGCCCGCGTTATCCACGCGGGCGGTTGGCGTTTCGGGCTCCGTCAGGTACAACCCGCGCGGTATTCGGGGCCGGGGATGGTGCGGACAGCTGTTGCGTCAATCATTGCTGCACTGATTTTGTTCAGCGGGCCCGCTTCCGCATCCGACAAACTTCAGAAGCATCTCGAAAACATCCTGAAACGGATGGACCCTGCCACGCGGCTCGAGCAGGTCTGCGACGCCGAAGCCATGAAGCGGATCAACCGCGACAACCGCGAATTCCGCATCGATCGTTCGGTCGTGAGCGCGATCACCGAGCCCCGCGTGAAAGGCGACACGCTCAGCGGCAGTGGTGCTGCTTTCCGTTCGCGGGGCAAGTGGTACCAGTATTCTTTCACCTGCAAAGCCACGCCCGACCGGCTGCGCGTGATTTCCTTCGAATACAAACTCGGCCACGAAATTCCCGAAGCCCAGTGGTCGCAGCACGGGCTCTATCAATAGGCAGGAGGCATTCATGCCCGAGGTCATCGTTCACGCGGCCGCAGGCCGTTCGCCCGAACAGAAGAAGAAGCTGATGCTCGCGATCACCGAGGCCGTGGTGAAGGAATTCGGCGCGCCGAAGGAATCGGTCACCGTGACCATCATGGAATCGCCGCGCGAACTGAAGATGAAAGCGGGCGTGCTGTTCAGCGAGCGGTAATCTCTAAACCGTCATTCCGGACGGCGCAGCGCCGATCCGGAATCCAACTTGGAATAGCAAGTGGAAGTTGTTGCTCTGGATTCCGGGTTTGCGAGCTTCGCTCGCACCCCGGAATGACAGGAAAGAGCCGTTCTCACTTTCCGAATTTTTCTGCGTAGTGCTCGCGCCGCTCCTGCCACAGCGCCCAGAAGTCGACTTCGTTCCGGTTGTTCAGCCTGTCTGCGAGCACCGCGAGATGCGCGTGCCAGCCCGGCGAAACATTCCTGAGATCGTTCGCAGTGAGCTTGGAGTGCGTCAGCGTGAGCAAGACTTCGCCGTTCGACTGTTCGGTCAGCTCGTACAAGACCTCCGAGTGCTCGCCGAACGTCATCCTGAGCAGGCGCGGCGCATTCACCTCCAGAATCTCGCCGTGCCAGTTGTGACCTTCCTCGTGCATTTTCCGGAACGCCTCCGGCGGCTCGGTGCCGGGCCTGGAAATGTTCTTGTGCTGGAAGAAGAGGTTCGCTTTGCCGCCTTGTTTCAGTTCGTAGTCGCCGGCCGCGAACCACTGCTTGCGTTTCTCGGATTCCGTCAGGTACGCCCAGATGCGTTCGATCGGGCCGGGGAGGAGCCGTTCGAAGCGGATGGTGCTGGCGTCGAGCAGGACGCCGTCCTTGTCGAGAAGCGTACGCATCACTTTTTTCCTTTTGCTTTGTCCTGATCGCGGAGAATTTTTTCGAGGGCGTCGAGGTTTTTGCTCCAGTAGCGGCGAATGCGGCCCAGCCACTCGTCCATTTCCTCGAAGCCGTCCTTGTTCAGCGAATAGAGCCGCCGCTGCGCGTCGGCGCGCACCGTCACGAGCTTCGCGTCTTTGAGAACCTTGAGGTGCTGCGAGATCGCGGGTGCGCTGATGTCGAACTTCGACGCGATTGCGCCCGCGGGCATTTCCTTGCCGGCGAGCATCTCGATGATTTCGCGGCGGGTCGGGTCCGAGAGAGCGGCGATGGCGTGATCCATGCCGCTTTGTATAAGAAATTGCTTAATTAAGTCAAGTCTAAATTATACAAGACCATCCACGCAAAGGCAGGGACAAGTGGAAAGTTTCACCTCTCCCCGCCGGGGAGAGGTCGCGAGCAAAGCGAGCGGGTGAGGGGGTTCCGAGCCAGAGTTTCGATTGCAGTCCCCTCACCCCAACCCTCTCCCCGTTGGGGAGAGGGAGAATGGTTCTGTCCACAGGCCAGGTTGTAGGAAACTGAGGACGGCGGACCTACATTGGGGTCTCATCAATCCCGCTTGGAACTAGATGCGCTTTCCGCCGTCATTTCTCGACGAAATCCGTGCTCGCCTTCCGGTTTCGGAAGTCGTGCGGCGGCGCGTGGCGCTTAAAAAAGCGGGCCGCGAGTGGAAGGGCCTCTCGCCCTTCAATCAGGAAAAGACGCCGTCGTTCACGGTGAACGATACCAAGGGTTTCTATCACTGCTTCTCCTCGGGAAAGCACGGAGACCAGTTCGGCTTTGTGATGGAGACCGAAGGGCTCACTTTCCCCGAGGCGGTCGAGAAACTCGCGGGCATCGCCGGCGTGCCGATGCCGGTGGTCTCGCCCGACATGGAGAAGAAAGAGCAGCGCCGCCGCACGCTCCATGACGTGATGGAACTGGCCGCGAAGTTCTTCGAGGAAAGTTTGCAGGCGCGGACCGGCGCGCGGGCGCGGGGGTATCTCAACGACCGCGGGCTGACGCCGGAAATCCAGGCGCGCTTTCGCATGGGCTACGCCTCTAACGAGCGTTTCGCGCTCAAAGAATATCTCGGCGGCAAAGGCGTTTCGGTCGAGGACATGATCGAGACGGGCCTGCTCATCCACGGCGAAGACATTCCCGTGCCCTATGACCGCTTCCGCGAGCGGGTGATGTTTCCGATCGCGGACTTCCGGAACCGCATCGTCGGCTTCGGCGGACGCGCGCTCTCGCCGGATGCGCAGGCGAAGTACCTCAACTCGCCGGAGACGAAGGCAGTCTCCTCTACAACGGCGCGAACGCGCGGGCGGCGACGCAGAAGAACCAGCCGCTTATCGTCGTCGAAGGTTATGTCGATGCGATTGCGATGGCGGTCGCCGGTTTCGAAGGTGCGGTCGCGCCGCTCGGCACCGCGCTCACCGAAGAACAGCTCGGTCTGTGCTGGCGCATGGTCGACGAGCCGATCCTCTGCTTCGACGGCGACAACGCGGGCAAGCGCGCAGCCTATCGCGCGGTCGAGCTTGCGCTTCCGTTTCTCGAACCGGGAAAGAGTCTCCGCTTCGCGACCCTTCCCGAAGGGAAAGATCCCGACGACCTGATCCGTTCGAGCGGGGCGGAGGCGATGCAGCAGGTCCTCGATGGCGCGCGTCCGCTTTCCGAGATGCTGTGGCTGCGCGAGATCGACAGCGCGCGGCTGGATACGCCCGAGCAGCGCGCGGCACTCGAAAAGCGCATCGGCGAGTTGCTGGCTTCGATCAAGGACGAGACGGTGCGCCGCTATTATCGCGACGATTTCCGCTCGCGGCTCTCACGTCTTTTTGCGCCCGAGCAGGGCCGCGCGGCCGCGCCGCGCCGGGAAGCGCGCGAGTTCCGGCCTCGCCAGCCGGGCCGGACGTTGCCGTCGCGGGTCGCCACCACCCGTTCGCCGAACCTTGCGAACAGCCCCATTTTGCGGGGGCATCATGCCGCAGTGCCGCCGAGGGAGGTTTTGATCCTGCTCGCGGTCCTGAACCATCCCTGGCTGCTTTCGGACCACGCCGAAGAGTTCGCCGAACTGGAACTCGCCCATGCGGATGCCGTCGCCTTGCGGAAGGCCGTGCTGGAGGCTGCGGCAAGGGCCGATATTTCCGACCCGAGCGCACTGGCCGGGATGCTCGAAACCGCGGGCGCCGGTCCCGTCCGGATACGCATGGAACGTGCCATTTCGCATGGTGCCGACTGGGAAATCCGCCCGGAATCGGCCCCCGGGGACGTGCTTGCGTGGTGGCACCAAATCGTAAGCTTGCATCGGCGGAAGCGCACGCTATCTAGAGAGCTACGGGAGGCTGAACGCGCATTCGGCGCGGAGCCGACCGAGGCCAACCAAGCCCGGCTACTGGACCTTCACGAGCGGCTCGCGATCCTTGATGGAACGGAGGCTCTGATCGAAGGCTTCGGAGCGCAGTCAGGCCGTCCGGCGCGTACAATGTAGGAATGGCAGGCCGATTCGGGCATCCGAACCGGCCGTGGAACACAAGGACTTGCTCGTGGCCTCCAAATCCAAAGCCAAAAAACCCGACAACAAGAAAAAAGAAAAAGATAAGGCTGCGAAAGCCAAGCAGGCCGCCGTTGCCGCCAAGGCGAAGGAAGCTGCCGCAAAACTGAAGGCCAAGGACAAGGCCGCCAAGGAAAAAGAGAAAGCGGCTGCTGCCGCTGCCGCCGCCAAGGCGAAGGAAGCTGCTGCAAAACTGAAGACCAAGGAAAAGGCGGCCGCCGCTTCCGACAAGATTCAGCCGAAGAAGGCCGAGCCCAAGAAGCCGGAATCCAAGAGCGTTGCCGCGCCGGCCAAGCAGGGCGCGAAGCCCGCTGCCGCGAAAGCTGTGCCCGCGCAGAGCACGGGTATCGGCACCACGTTCGGCAAGGCAAAGGATTTGCTGCGCGCGATCGTCGGCGGCAAGCCGATGCCGGCTGCACCCGCCGCGGAAGCGGCTCCCGCCGATACGCGCCGCACCACTGCCGGCGTTGAAAGTCTGAAGCGCGTTGCCGGCGCGACTGCGCCGGTGAAGGGCGGCAATACCGAACAGCCTGCCGAGGGCGAGGACGCCGCCGGGCCGCTGCTCGATCTTTCGGACGCCGCGGTCAAGAAGATGATCAAGGCCGCGAAGAAGCGCGGGTATGTCACTTACGACCAGTTGAACGACGTGATGCCGTCGGAAGAAGTCACCTCCGAGCAGATCGAAGACGTGCTCGCGATGATGAACGACATGGGCATCAATGTCGTCGAAGCCGAAGACACCGACGGCGAGGAAGAAGAGGATGACGATGACGACGATACGGGTTCGGATCTCGTAGAGACGTCGTCGAAGTCGCTCGCCGCCACGAAGAAGTCGGAGCCGGGCGAGCGCACGGACGATCCGGTGCGCATGTATCTGCGCGAGATGGGTTCGGTCGAACTCCTGTCGCGCGAAGGCGAAATCGCGATCGCCAAACGTATCGAAGCCGGCCGCGAAGCGATGATCGCGGGCCTCTGCGAGAGCCCGCTCACCTTTCAGGCGATCATCGTGTGGCGCGACGAACTTGCGGAAGCGAAAGCGCTGCTTCGCGACATCATCGATCTCGAAGCGACCTACGCCGGCCCCGAAGCGAAGAACCAGCCGGTGAACCCGAACCCGCCGATGGGCGGGCAGGCGGCGATCCGCGAGCAGCAGGCCGCTGCCGCTGCCGCGCGCCAGAAGGCGGAGTCCGCTCCCGCGACCGCGCCGGGCGATGAAGACGAAGAAGGCTCGTCGCGTCCGCCGGAGCCGGAGGACGACGAGGACGATCTCGAGAACGCGCTCTCGCTCGCTGCGATGGAAGCCGAACTGAAGCCGCAGGTGGTCGAAACCTTCGACAAGGTCGCCGACGCCTACAAGCGGCTCCGGAAGCTTCAGGACCAGAACGTCGAGAACAAGCTGAAGAACGAGTCGCTCTCGCCCTCGCAGGAGCGCCGCTACAAGAAGCTGAAAGAAGAACTCGTCGCCGACGTGAAGTCGCTCTCGCTCAACCAGGGGCGCATCGACGCGCTGGTCGAGCAGTTGTACGAAATCAACCGCCGCCTCGTCGGTCTCGAAGTGCGCCTGATGCGCCTTGCCGAAAGTCACGGCGTCGAGCGCGAAGACTTCCTGAAGAACTACCAGAACTCGGAACTCGATCCGAAGTGGCTCCTGCGTGTCGGCAAGCTCGGCGCGAAAGGCTGGAAGGGCTTCGTCAATCACGACAAGGACCGCATCAAGCAGCTGCGCCACGACATTCATGCGCTAGCTACCGAAACCGGCCTCGAGATTCAGGAATTCCGCCGCATCGTGCAGATGGTGCAGAAGGGCGAGCGCGAGGCGCGCCAGGCCAAGAAGGAAATGGTGGAAGCCAACCTTCGCCTCGTGATCTCGATCGCCAAGAAATACACGAACCGCGGCTTGCAGTTCCTCGACCTCATTCAGGAAGGCAACATCGGCCTGATGAAAGCGGTCGACAAGTTCGAATACAGGCGAGGCTACAAGTTCTCGACCTATGCGACGTGGTGGATCCGGCAGGCGATCACGCGCTCGATCGCCGATCAGGCGCGCACCATCCGCATTCCGGTGCACATGATCGAGACGATCAACAAGATCGTCCGCACCTCGCGCCAGATGCTGCACGAAATCGGCCGCGAGCCGACGCCGGAAGAACTTGCCGAGAAGCTCGGCATGCCGCTGGAGAAGGTGCGCAAGGTTCTGAAAATCGCGAAGGAGCCGATCTCTCTCGAAACGCCGATCGGC